>CP124529.1:316666-633333 GCA_029953615.1 Pseudomonas putida
CGCTATGCCTTACACATTCGTTCGGCAATTCAACAAGTTGAACAAAACCACGAAACCTGAACACCGCCTTCACGCTTTCTTGACGCAAGCGGCGCGCTCTCCTTAGCTGAACATATCAAAGCAGTAATGATCTCGCGCCGGGCCTCTAGCCCGCGCCTTCGTGCGCGCCCGCGAAAGCTGGCGTGCTGGTTTGGGTCGCCCACTGTTTTTGCCGTACAGCTCGTGACCTCAGGCCAGGTCCCAGGGCTGTAACCCAAAAACAAAGGAGATCCGCCATGAATAGCACCTCGAACCTCTTGCGCTTCGACAGCATTTTCTACGCGGTTTCCACGTCGCTGCTTCTGGCAACCCCGGTGGAAACTATCGCGTATGAACTGCAGGACGACCCGACCTCGCCCGGCTTCCTGCACCAACCGGCAGTACCACAGCTGTCGCTCGACCCGGTCAGCGCCAGTGGCTTGAGCATGGGTACCTTGAACGCATTCTCGCAAAAGATGAGCGAGCGCCACGGGCAGGCTGCACCGGAAATGGTCGCCAGCCAGTGGGCGCAGTTCTTTCCGAGCACCCCACGCAATGGTGCACAGCCGCCAGACCAGCTTGAATCCCCGAGCCAGCAACTGACGATCGGCCCGGACCTGTTCGTGCGTGAAACTGCGGCGGGCAACGTGCACCGCGCAGGGATCTTCGTCGGGCAGAACAACCTGCAGACCAACTTCAACGGCATGCGCCGGCAGCTGGGCGACAAGCAGCGCAACGCGGTGAACCTCAGTGGCGAAAGCCTGGGGGTGTACTGGAGCATGACCCATGAGCAGGGCTGGCACCTGGATGCCGTGGCCATGGGCTCGCGCATCGACGTCAATGGCCGTGGCGAGAATGGCCAGCGCCTGGACGACAGCGGCCATGCGATGACCTTCTCGCTGGAGGGCGGCATCCCCATCGGCCTGGGTGGTGGCTGGGTGATCGAGCCGCAGGCGCAATTGATCAACCAGCAGTTCTTCCCCGGCAACCGGGCGCAGGAGGAGACCTTGCAGGCCTTCGACAGCCAGCCGAGCTGGAGCGGCCGGGTCGGTGCCAGGTTGTCCGGGCGCTACGATGTGCGCGGCATGCCGATCGAGCCCTATGTGCGGACCAACGTGTGGTATGACTTCAGCAATGCCGATGAGGTGAAGCTGGACCAGGTCGACAAGATCTCCAGCTCGCGCTACTCGACCACGGTGGAGCTGGGCTTGGGGCTGGTGGCGCGGATGACGCCTTCGGTGGCGCTGTTTGTCAGTGCCGATTACAGCAGTGACGTGGATGACAATGATCTGAACGGGCTGATTGGTAGCCTGGGGGTGCGGATGCGGTGGTAGGCAGGTTCGGCCCTTTCGCGGGCACGCCCGCTCCCACAAGGTACGGTGCGATACCTGTGGGAGCGGGCATGCCCGCGAAGAGGCCGGTACAGGCAATACATCAAGCGGGTTTCATTATCAGAACCCCAAGTGGCGGCAGGTTCAGGGCCAGCGACTGCGGCTGGCCATGGCTGGCTATCTCGTCACTCTGCACAACCCCCAGGTTGCCGACATTCGACCCGGCATACAGCTCGGCATCGCTGTTCAGCAGCTCCTGCCAGCGTTCGCCGAACGGCACGCCAATGCGATAGCCCTCGCGCGGCACCGGGGTGAAGTTGGCCACCACCAGCACCGGCTCGCCACTGCTGCTCCAGCGCAGCCAGGCGTACACGCTGTTCTGGGCATCATCACCGATCAGCCACTGGAAGCCCTGCGGCTGACAATCCTGTTCATGCAGCGCTGGTATATCCCGGTACAGCCGGTTGAGGTCGCTGACCAGGCGCTGCACCCCCTGGTGCTCAGGGTACTGCAGCAGGTACCAGTCCAGCTCGCCATCGTGGTCCCACTCACGCCACTGGCCGAACTCACAGCCCATGAACAGCAGCTTCTTGCCCGGATGCGCCCACATGAAGGTGAGGTAGGCGCGCAGGTTGGCGAACTTCTGCCAGCGGTCGCCGGGCATCTTGTCGATCAGCGAATGCTTGCCGTGCACCACTTCGTCATGGGAGATGGGCAGGATGAAGTGCTCGGAATAGGCATAGATGAGCCCGAAGCTCATCTCGTTGTGGTGGTAGGTCCGGTGCACCGGGTCGTTCTGGATGTAATGCAAGGTGTCGTGCATCCAGCCCATGTTCCACTTGTAGGCAAAGCCCAGGCCGCCCTGTTGGGTCGGCTGGCTGACGCCGGGCCAGGCGGTGGATTCCTCGGCGATGATCAGCGCGCCCGGGGCCTCATGGGCCGCCACGCCGTTGAGGTGGCGGATGAAGTCGATGGCCTCCAGGGTTCTCGCGCCCGCCATGGCGGTTGGGCACCCATTCGCCGGCCTTGCGCGAATAGTCACGGTACAGCATCGAGGCCACCGCATCCACGCGCAGGCCGTCGATGTGGAAGTGCTTCAGCCAGTGCAGCGCCGAGGCCATCATGAAGCCGCGCACTTCGTTGCGGCCAAGGTTGTAGATCAGCGTGTTCCAGTCCTGGTGGTAGCCCTCCAGGGGATTGTCGTATTCGTACAGGGCGGTGCCGTCGAAACGCGCCAGGCCGTGTTCGTCGGTGGGGAAATGCGCCGGTACCCAGTCCAGCAGCACACCGATACCGCCTTGGTGGCAGGCGTCGATGAAGGCGGCAAAATCCTCGGCGCTGCCGTAGCGCGAGGTGGGCGCGAACAGCGACAGCGGCTGGTAACCCCAGGAGCCGCCGAACGGGTGCTCCATGATCGGCAGCAGTTCGATGTGGGTGAAGCCCAGCTCCTGAACGTACGGCACCAGGCGCTCGGCCAGCTCGCGCCAGTTGTAATAGCGCCCGACCTCGCCCGCCTCATCCAGCTCGCAGCGCCACGACCCCGGGTGCAGTTCGTAGATCGACAGCGGCGCGCTATAGGCATGACGCTGCGCGCGTTGCGCCATCCAGTCGTGGTCCTGCCAGTCGTGGCTGAGCGCCCCCGCTACCTTGGAGGCGGTGCTCGGCGGCAGTTCGGTGGCGCGCGCCAGCGGGTCGGCCTTCAGCGGCAGGATGCCGTCCTTGCCCAGCACCTCGAACTTGTAGGTTTCACCCACGCCCAGGCGCGGCACGAACAGCTCCCACACCCCGGCGCTGTGGCGCAGGCGCATGGGGTGACGACGGCCATCCCAGTTGTTGAAGTCACCTACCACCGACACCCGCCGGGCGTTCGGCGCCCATACCGAGAAACACACGCCGTCGACGCCATCGACCTGGATGGGTTGAGCGCCGAAGCGTCCGGACAGGTCGCGATGGTTGCCTTCGGCGAACAGGTAAAGGTCCATGTCGCCCAGTTGCGGGCCGAAGCTGTAGGGGTCTTCGGTAATCTGCTCGCCACCGGCCCAGCCGATCTGCAGCAGGTAGGGGTGCGCCTCATCGAGGTGCGCGGTGAACAACCCGGGCAGGCTGCCCTGCTCCATTTCGGCGAGCATGCGCCCGTCATGCCGGGCCAGAATGCGCACATTCAGGGCATTGGGCAGGAACGCGCGGATCACCTGCCCGCGCGTACCATCGCCATGGGGGCCGAGTACCGAAAATGGATCGGCGTGCTCGGCGCGGGCCAGGGCGTCGAGGTCCCGTTGCCGAAGGCCGCCGTTTTCACGCGTGGTTGCATTCATCTATGACTCTCCCCAGGTACTGATCAGTCCATGCAGGCCATGCAAAGGCACGGCCAGCCAGCTCGGACGGTTCTCGGCTTCGTATGTGATTTCGTAGGCGGCTTTTTCCAGGCAGAACAGCTCCAGTGCAGCCCGCTCGCCCTCGGCCTGCTGCCAGGCGTGAGGCATGGCCGCGGTGGCCAGGCCATAGGCTTCGACAAAGGCATGCCGCGATTGGTGCAGATACTGCCTGGCAACACGTTGCCGGGCTTGGCGTGCCGGGTCGGAAAGGTCGACCGCAGAGGCGCTGCGCAAGATCATGGCAGCAGCATAGTCGAAGGAGCGCAGCACGCCGCTGACATCCTTGTACGGGCTGTGTTTTGCCCGGCGCTCTTGTAGCGGCCGGGCCGGTTCCCCTTCGAAGTCGATAAGGTAGGCGTCACCCTGCACTACCAGCACCTGGCCCAGGTGCAGGTCGCCGTGTACGCGCATCAGCAAGCCGCCCTGGGCCTGGCCGGTCAGGTTGGCGATGTGCTGGGCCAGGCCGTCGCGCTGTTGCTGCAAATCGTCGACCAGCGCCTGGCTTTCGCTGTCGAGGCTGTCGCGGTGCTGGGCCAGCAAGTCGAGGGCATGGGTGAGTTCGGCACTGATCTGCGCACTCCAGCGTTCGCTGTCGTCGGCATCGCTTGGGCGCGGCTGGAAGGCCTCGTCACTGGTCGGTGCGGCCAGCAGCAGGTGCATCTCGCCCAGGCGCTGGCCGAGCAAGGCGGCAAAGCCGGTGAGTTCAGCCAGTGCATCGGTGTGCACATCGGTATCCAGGCTGGACGGCTCCATCTGGTCGCGGATGGCTCGCTCCAGGGTGTTCTGGGTCCAGGCCCAGGCATCACCCTGGTTGCTCAGGTAACCCTGGGCGATCATCAGCAAGTGCGGCGCGCCCTGCTCGTCCACCCGGCTGACCCAGGCCAGCAGCGGCGAAATGTTGGCAAAGCCCGCGGCGGTCAGGTAGGCACTCATTTCCAGCTCCGGGTGCACACCCGGGTTGACCCGGCGGATCATTTTGAGCACCACCTGGTCGCCGATCACCACCGAACTGTTGGACTGCTCGGCGCTGAGGTAGCGCACGCTGCTTTCTTCGTTCAACGCCAGGCCCGCCAGTTGCTGCGTGCTTTCGAAGCGCAGCTCGCCCTCGCCATTGCCACAAGGCAGATGCATGCCCTGCTCACAGGCACGCAGCACCGCACGGATGAAGGGCTCGAGGACAAAGGCGTCGGTAATCAGGCCCACCTGATGGGCCCGGCGCACCCGTGACAGCGCCAGTTGCTGCGGCAGTGCGCTGTTGATCTGCTCCTCGGGCAACAAGCCGAACGGCAGCTGGTAGCGGTTGGCCACGCCGTCGCTGAGCACTTCGATTTCACCGAGCAGCACCGGTGTGGTGGCCGTGCCGAAGCGTACGCCGTAGCACAGGCGCACCGCGTCGATCGGCCCTTCCTTGCCGGCGAACCAGCGCCGCTTGGGCAGGTACTGCGGCAGGATGGCGCTTTGCAGGGTATCGCTGGCGGGGGCTTGCAGCAGTTCTTCCATGCGTTTGCGCAGTACCAGTGTGTTCAATTCGGGTAACCCCTCGGTGGCCTGGATGTGCCAGCTGGGCATGCGGTCGTGGCTGGCCAGCAGGAACCAGTAGAAGGCGTAGGGTGGCAAGGTCAGCAGGAACGGCAACTGCCCGATCGGCGGAAAGGCGCTGCCGCCGAGCATCTCCACCGGTACCTTGCCGGCGTACTGTGACAGTTCCAGTTCCGCCGCCTGGGCGGCGCGGGAGACGTTGGCCACGCACAGGATGACTTCGGTGTTGCCATCAGCGTCGGTGTACTCGCGCAGGTAGGCGAGGATGCGCCGGTTGTTCGGCGTGAGGGTACGCAGGCTGCCGCGGCCGAAGGCCTTCTGCTGCTTGCGCACCGCCAGCATGCGCCGGGTCCAGTTCAGCAGCGAGTGCGGGTCGGTGGCCTGGGCTTCGACGTTGACGGTCTGGTAACCGTACAGCGGGTCCATGATCGGTGGCAGCACCAGGCGCTGCGGGTCGGCGCGGGAGAAACCGCCGTTGCGGTCCGGTGACCATTGCATGGGCGTGCGCACACCATCGCGGTCGCCCAGGTAGATGTTGTCGCCCATGCCCAGTTCGTCGCCGTAATACAGGGTGGGTGTGCCGGGCATCGACAGCAGCAGGCTGGTGAGCAGCTCGATGCGGCGGCGGTCGCGCTGCAGCAGCGGTGCCAGGCGCCGACGAATGCCCAGGTTGATGCGGGCGCGGCGGTCTTCGGCGTAGTAGTTCCACAGGTAGTCGCGCTCGCGGTCGGTGACCATTTCCAGGGTCAGCTCATCGTGGTTGCGCAAGAAGATCGCCCATTGGCAGTTGGCGGGGATCTCCGGGGTCTGGCGCAGGATATCGGTGATCGGGAAGCGGTCTTCCATGGCCAGCGCCATGTACATGCGCGGCATCAAAGGGAAGTGGAAAGCCATATGGCATTCGTCCCCCTCGCCTTCGCCGAAATACGGGCGGGTGTCTTCGGGCCACTGGTTGGCCTCGGCCAGCAGCATGCGATCGGGGTAGTTGGCATCGATTTCGGCGCGGATCGCCTTGAGCACGTCGTGGGTTTCGGCGAGGTTCTCGTTGTTGGTGCCGTCGCGCTCGATCAGGTACGGGATGGCGTCCAGGCGCAGGCCATCGACACCCAGGTCGAGCCAGAAGCGCATGACACCGATCACGGCCTTGAGCACTTGCGGGTTATCGAAGTTGAGGTCGGGCTGGTGCGAGTAGAAGCGGTGCCAGAAGTACTGCCCGGCGACCGGGTCCCAGGTCCAGTTGGACTTTTCGGTGTCGAGGAAGATGATGCGGGTGCCGTCGTACTTCTGGTCGTCATCCGACCACACATAAAAGTCCCGCGCCTTGCTGCCGCGCTTGGCATGGCGGGCGCGCTGGAACCAGGGGTGCTGGTCGCTGGTGTGGTTGATGACCAGCTCGGTGATGACCCGCAGGCCGCGCTTGTGCGCCTCGGCGATGAAGCGGCGGGCATCGGCCAGGTTGCCGTAATCGGGGTGCACAGCCTTGTATTCGGCGATGTCGTAGCCGTCGTCGCGGCGTGGCGACGGATAGAACGGCAACAGCCACAGGGTGTTGACGCCCAGCTCGGCGATGTAGTCGAGCTTGCTGATCAGGCCAGCGAAATCGCCGATGCCGTCGTTGTTCGAATCGAAGAACGACTTGACGTGCAGCTGGTAGATAACGGCGTCCTTGTACCACAGCGGGTCGTCGATGAAGGCTGCCGGGCGGGAACGCTTGGCCATGTGCGACTCCTTTCATTTCTGCGGGACCGTGTTGCCTGGTTTTGGGGCTGCTGTGCAGCCCATCGCCGGCAAGCCAGCTCCCACAGGTTTTGTGCAGGTATCACAGGCAGCACCAGGCCTGTAATGGGTATGCAAACTCACAACAGACGCCAGCCCCTGTGGGAGCTGGCTTGCCGGCGATGGGCCGCAAAGCGGCCCCCCGGTTCTCAAGCCCTAACGGGCCTTTTCGATACGCCAGATACCGAACGGCAGGTGCCAGGGTTCGATGCGCATCCATTGGGTCTTGCCGTACCACGACCAGCGGTGGCCGTTCATCAAATCCTCGCCATGGGTTTCGGCGTTGTCGTCAAGCCCAAGCTCCCACAGCGGCAGCTCGAAATGCGCCTCCTGGGCGTTATGCGGGTCGAGGCTGACTGCCACCAGAATGTAGTTGTCGCGCTCGGGCGTGCGCTTGGCGAAGTACAGGATGTTGTCGTTCCAGCAGTTGAAGAACGCCACGCCCAGGTGAGTCTGCAGTGCCGGGTTCTGCCGGCGAATGCGGTTGAGCTGGGCGATCTCGGCAATGATGTTGCCCGGCTGGGTGTAATCGCGCGGGCGGATCTCGTACTTCTCCGAGTCCAGGTACTCCTCCTTGCCCGGCAAAGCCGCCGCCTCGCACAGTTCGAAGCCCGAATACATGCCCCACAAGCCCGACCCCATGGTTGCCAGGGCGGCCCGGACAAGAAAGCCGGCGCGCCCGGAATGCTGCAGGAAGAATGGGTTGATGTCCGGCGTGTTGACGAAGAAGTTGGGCCGGTAGCATTGGCTCCAGGGCGGCTGGTTGAGTTGTTCGAAGTACTCGCGCAACTCTTGCTTGGTATTGCGCCAGGTGAAATAGGTGTAGCTCTGCGCGTAGCCGACCTTGCCCAGGCGCGCCATCATCGCCGGCTTGGTGAACGCCTCGGCGAGGAAGATCACGTCCGGGTAGTGGCTGCGCACATTGGCGATCAGCCATTGCCAGAACGGCAGTGGCTTGGTGTGCGGGTTATCGACGCGGAAGGTCTTCACCCCCTCCTCGACCCAGCCGATGATCACGTCGCGCAAGGCCAGCCACAGGCCTGGCACCGCATCGGGGGCATAGAAGTCGACGTTGACGATGTCCTGGTACTTCTTCGGCGGGTTTTCGGCGTAGCGGATGGTGCCATCCGGGCGCCAGCTGAACCAGCCAGGGTGTTCCTGCAGCCACGGGTGATCCTGGGAGCACTGGATGGCGAAGTCCAGGGCGATTTCCAGGCCGTGCTGGGCGGCTGCCGAGACCAGACGGCGAAAATCTTCCCGGCTGCCCAGCTGCGGGTGAATGGCGTCATGGCCGCCCTCCGGACTGCCGATGGCATACGGGCTGCCGGGGTCGCCGGGCTGGGCCTGCAGGGAATTGTTGCGGCCCTTGCGGTGCTTGGTGCCAATCGGGTGGATGGGCGGGAAATACAGCACATCGAAGCCCATGTCGCGGATCATCGGCAAGCGTTGGTGCACATCATTGAAGGTGCCGTGGCGCTCGGGGCTGTCGGTGCAAGAGCGCGGGAACAGCTCGTACCAGCTGGCGAACTGCGCGGCCGGGCGATCCACATCCAACGGGTACTCGATGCTGCGGGTCAGGTAGCTGCGGTGCTCGGCTTCGGCCATCAGCCGTGTGGTCTCGGCCCCCAGGAACAAGGCGACCTGGTCGTCTTCAGTGAGACTCGGCAGCCGGTCGGCGAGCGCTCGCAACTGGTCGCGCAAGGCACCGCCGCTCAGCTCGATACCCTTGCCAAGCAGCAGGCGCCCTTCTTCGAGCTCGAGCCTGATGTCGACGCCGGCCTGGTACTTTTATCTCCAGGTCGTGGCAATAGGTGGCAAAGGGGTCGATCCAGGCCTCGATGCTGAACAGGTGCGGGCCGATTTCGGTGGGTATTAACTCGGCCAGCCACAGGTCGTTGCCCGCCGGGGTCATCGGCACGCAATGAATGCGCCGGCTGCCGGCCTGGCGCCAGTTCAGCATCACCGCCATGCGGTCGTGGCCGTCGCTGAATACCTTGCTGCTGACCGCAACCGGCTGGTTGCTGATGGCCTTGGCCGCGAATGCGCCGCCTTCGAGCACCGGCTGGGTGTCTTCGATGACAATGCGCGGCGCCAGCAGGGCCTGGGACAGGCTGATGACCTGGTCCGGGTGGTCATTGGCCATGGGCACGCTTTCGAAGGGCTCTTTCAGAGACATCAGGCCTTGCTCCCTTGGGCTGGTGGCAGTAAGGGTTCAGAGCCATGCGCAGGCGCGGGGGTTCAAAAAAATTGAGCGAACGGCAGCTGCCAGGTGTCGAAGCCTGCAGCACCTCTTCAATTACCCACGCGAGGTCAGGCCATGAACATTCCCATTCCACCGGAGACGCCCGATCCCAACATCGACGACCCGAGCCTGCCGCCACCGGTGCCGGAAGAGGACCCGGACGAGCTGCCGATCAAGCCGACCGTGCCGCCGACGGTGGGTGACCCACCAAGCCAGGAGCCACCGGTGAAGGGTTAAGGGTAGACCAGGATCTTGTGCTGACAGGGCCGGCCTCTTCGCGGGCACGCCCGCTCCCACAGGTATTTCACAGTGCCCCAGGGCAGTGAAGTACCTGTGGGAGCGGGCGTGCCCGCGAAAGGGCCGGAGCAGCCAACGCATCAACCAGCAGTAACCGCCGAGATCTCCGCCACACTGATCTCGCGCATGCGGAACTTCTGCACCTTGCCGGTCACCGTCATCGGGAACTCGTCGACGAAACGGATATGCCGCGGCACCTTGAAATGCGCGATGCGCGCCTTGCACCACGCCTGCAACTCCTCGACCGTGGCGCTGTGCCCCGGATGCAGCTTGATCCAGGCGACGATCTCTTCGCCATACCGGCTGCACGGAATGCCGATCACCTGCGCATCAGCCACCGCCGGGTGGGTGTAGAAGAACTCCTCCAGCTCACGCGGGTAGATGTTCTCGCCACCGCGAATGATCATGTCCTTGTTGCGCCCGACGATGCGCACATAGCCCTGCTCGTCCATCATCGCCAGGTCGCCCGAATGCATCCAGCCGGCCGGGTCGATGGCCTCCGCCGTGGCCTGCGGGTTGTCCCAGTAGCCGAGCATCACGCTGTAGCCACGGGTGCATAGCTCGCCGATCTGCCCGCGCGGGACGATGCAGCCGTCGGCGTCCACGACCTTGTTCTCCAGTTGCGGTTGGGTACGGCCAACGCTGGTCACACGCAGCTCCAGGTCGTCGTCCGGGCCGGTCTGCAGCGATACCGGGCTGGTCTCGGTCATGCCGTAGGCAATCTGCACTTCGGCCATGTGCAGCTGGTCGATGACCCGGCGCATCACCTCGATCGGACAGGTGGCGCCGGCCATGATGCCGCTGCGCAAGGTGGACAGATCCACGTGTGCTCGCAAAGGGTGGTCGAGCATGGCAATAAACATGGTCGGCACGCCATAGAGAATGCTGGCGCGCTCTTCGGCCACGGCGCGCAGGGTGAGCTCGGCGTCGAAGGCGTCGTTGGGGTAGATCATGGTGCTGCCATGGGTGATGCAGCCGAGGTTGGCCATGACCATGCCGAAGCAGTGGTACAGCGGCACCGGGATCACCATGCGGTCAGCTGCGCTCAGGCCCAGGCTTTCGCCGACCATGAAGCCGTTGTTGAGAATGTTGTAGTGGCTGAGCGTGGCGCCCTTCGGCGCGCCGGTGGTGCCGGAGGTGTACTGGATGTTTACCGGCTGGTCGAACTGCAGGCTCTGCTGGCGTGCCGCATAGGCCGCGGTCGAGGTCTGCCCTGCCCGCCCGGCCAGCGCTTGCCAAGGCAGGAAGCCTGCCGGCGGGTTGGCGGCCAGGCTGACCACACCGCGCAGCTCGGGCAGCCGTGCACTGGCCATTTCGCCCGGGGTGGCACTGGCCAGCTCCGGTGCCAGTTCCTGGACCATGGCGTGGTAGTCGGACGTCTTGAAGGCATCGGCACACACCAGCCAACGGCAGCCAGACTGGCGCAACACGTATTCCAGCTCGCCCACGCGATAGGCCGGGTTGATGTTGACCAGGATGGCACCGACCTTGGCGCTGGCCAGCTGCAGGATGCACCACTGGGCGCAGTTGGGTGACCAGATGCCCACCCTGTCACCTGTATTCACGCCCAGGGCCATCAAGGCACGGGCATGCACCTCGACCTGTTCGGCCAGCTGCCGCCAGCTGTAACGCAGGCCCTGGTGGCGCGACACCAGGGCCTCGCCATCGGCACAACGGGCCACGGTAGCGTCGAAGGCCTGGCCGATAGTCTGGGTCAGCAAGGCTTGGTCCTGACGACCGCGGGTATAGCTTGGTTGACTCATGGGTGTCCCTTCTTGTGGTTGTTCTGGGCACGACTGAAGCAAGCGGGGAATACTCTGGCGCAGATTTACGTTTACGTAAAGGTGATGAGTCGATTGACAGTGGCCGCCTGCAGGTTTACGTTAACGTAAAGGTGAAAACGACACCCCTCAGGCTTGACGCCGAACCCTGTGGGAGCGGGCGTGCCCGCGAATGCGATCACTCAGGCAATGACGGTGGTCCTGCTGACGCATTCGCGGGCACGCCCGCTCCCACAGGGTCCGGCGCCAGATCCATGAACCATGGGTGTTTCCCATATTCCAAGAACAACAAGGTGCCCCAGCATGCATTACCCCACCCTGAACTTCGCCCTGGGCGAAACCATCGACATGCTCCGCGACCAGGTGCGCACCTTCGTCGCCGCCGAACTGGCCCCGCGCGCCGCGCAAATCGACCACGACAACCTGTTCCCCGCCGACATGTGGCGCAAGTTCGGCGACATGGGCCTGCTGGGCATCACCGTACCAGAAGAATACGGCGGCGCCGGCCTGGGCTACCTGGCGCACGTGGTGTCGATGGAAGAAATCAGCCGTGGCTCGGCCTCGGTGGCGTTGTCCTATGGCGCCCACTCCAACCTCTGCGTCAACCAGATCAACCGCAATGGCAACCACGAGCAGAAGCTCAAGTACCTGCCCAAGCTGATCAGCGGCGAGCACATCGGCGCCCTGGCCATGAGCGAGCCCAACGCCGGTTCCGACGTGGTATCGATGAAACTGCGCGCGGAAAAGCGCGGCGACCACTACGTGCTCAACGGCAGCAAGACCTGGATCACCAACGGCCCCGACGCCAACACCTACGTGATCTACGCCAAGACCGACCTGGACAAGGGCGCGCACGGCATTACCGCGTTCATCGTCGAGCGTGACTGGAAAGGCTTCAGCCGCAGCAACAAGTTCGACAAGCTGGGCATGCGTGGCTCCAACACCTGCGAGCTGTTCTTCGACGGCGTCGAAGTGCCGGAAGAAAACATCCTCGGCCAGCTCAACGGTGGCGTGCGCGTGCTGATGAGCGGCCTGGACTACGAGCGCGTGGTGCTGTCGGGCGGCCCGACCGGCATCATGCAAAGCTGCATGGACCTGGTGGTGCCCTACATCCACGACCGCAAGCAGTTCGGCCAGAGCATCGGCGAATTCCAGCTGATCCAGGGCAAGATCGCCGATATGTACACCCAGCTCAACGCCAGCCGCGCCTACCTGTATGCCGTGGCCCAGGCCTGCGACCGTGGCGAGACCACCCGCAAGGACGCCGCCGGGGTGATCCTGTACACCGCCGAACGCGCCACGCAAATGGCCCTGGAGGCGATCCAGATTCTCGGCGGCAATGGTTATATCAACGAATTCCCGGCCGGCCGCCTGCTGCGCGACGCCAAGCTGTACGAGATCGGTGCCGGCACCAGCGAAATCCGCCGGATGCTGATCGGTCGCGAACTGTTCAACGAAACCCGCTGAGCACAGGGGACGGGCGCACATGGCTACCTTGCACACCCAGATCAACCCGCGTTCGGCGGAGTTCGCCGGCAACAGCGCGGCCATGCTCGAACAGGTCCAGGCCCTGCGCGGCCTGCTCGCCCAGGTGGCCCAGGGCGGCGGGCCCAAGGCCCAGGTGCGGCACACTTCACGTGGCAAGCTGCTGCCACGCGAGCGTATCGACCGCTTGCTGGACCCCGGCTCGCCGTTCCTCGAAATCGGCCAGCTGGCCGCCCATGAGGTATATGGCGAAGACGTGCCCGCCGCAGGCGTGATCGCCGGCATCGGCCGCGTCGAAGGCGTGGAATGCATGATCGTGGCCAACGACGCCACGGTCAAAGGCGGTTCCTACTACCCGCTGACGGTGAAGAAGCACCTGCGTGCGCAGACCATCGCCCTGCAGAACCGCCTGCCGTGCATCTACCTGGTAGACTCCGGTGGCGCCAACCTGCCCCGCCAGGACGAAGTGTTCCCCGACCGCGAGCACTTCGGGCGGATCTTCTTCAACCAGGCCAACATGAGCGCCCTGGGCATCCCGCAGATCGCCGTGGTGATGGGCTCGTGCACCGCCGGCGGTGCCTACGTGCCGGCGATGGCCGACGAAGCGATCATGGTGCGACAGCAAGCGACCATCTTCCTCGCCGGCCCGCCACTGGTAAAGGCTGCCACCGGTGAAGTGGTGAGCGCCGAAGAGCTCGGCGGCGCCGATGTGCACTGCCGCACCAGCGGCGTGGCCGACCACTATGCCGACAACGACGAACACGCCCTGGCCCTGGCCCGGCGCAGCGTGGCCAACCTCAACTGGCACAAGCTGGGCAAGTTGCAGCGCCAGGCCCCGGTTGCCCCCCTGTACGCCGCCGACGAGCTGTACGGCGTGGTGCCGGCCGATGCCAAGCAACCGTTCGACGTGCGCGAGGTGATCGCGCGCCTGGTCGACGGCTCGGTATTCGATGAATTCAAGGCGCTGTTCGGTACCACTCTGGTGTGTGGCTTCGCCCACCTGCACGGCTACCCGGTGGCGATCCTGGCCAACAACGGCATCCTGTTCGCCGAGGCCGCGCAAAAGGGTGCGCACTTCATCGAGCTGGCCTGCCAGCGCGGCATCCCGCTGCTGTTCCTGCAGAACATCACCGGTTTCATGGTCGGTAAAAAGTACGAAGAAGGCGGCATCGCCAAGCACGGCGCCAAGCTGGTCACCGCCGTGGCCTGCGCCCAGGTGCCGAAGTTCACGGTGATCATCGGAGGCAGCTTCGGTGCCGGCAACTATGGCATGTGCGGCCGGGCCTACGACCCGCGCTTCCTGTGGATGTGGCCCAACGCGCGGATTGGCGTGATGGGCGCCGAACAGGCCGCCGGCGTGCTGGCCCAGGTCAAGCGCGAGCAAAGCGAGCGCAGTGGCCAGCCGTTCAGTGCCGACGACGAAGCCCGGCTCAAACAGCCGATCCTCGACCAGTACGAGCACCAGGGCCACCCCTACTATTCCAGCGCCCGCCTGTGGGACGACGGTGTCATCGACCCGGCACAGACCCGCGACGTGCTCGGCCTGGCGTTGTCTGCCGCGCTGAACGCACCGATCGAACAAAGCCGCTTCGGCATTTTCCGGATGTGACCATGAGCGATTTCAGCACCCTCGAAGTGATCCGCGACCCGCGCGGTTTCGCCACCCTGTGGCTGAGCCGCGAGGACAAGAACAACGCCTTCAACGCGCAGATGATCCGCGAACTGATCGTCGCCCTCGACCAGCTGGCCGAGGACGCCAGCCTGCGCTTTGTGCTGTTGCGCGGCCGTGGCCGACACTTCAGCGCCGGCGCCGACCTGGCCTGGATGCAGCAGTCGGCGCAGCTGGACTTCAACACCAACCTGGATGATGCCCGCGAGCTGGGCGAGCTGATGTACGCCCTGCACCGCCTCAAGGCGCCGACCCTGGCCGTGGTGCAAGGCGCGGCCTTTGGCGGCGCGCTGGGCCTGATCAGCTGCTGCGACATGGCCATCGGTGCCGAGGACGCCCAGCTGTGCCTGTCGGAAGTGCGCATCGGCCTGGCCCCGGCAGTGATCAGCCCGTTCGTGGTCAAGGCCATCGGTGAGCGCGCCGCACGCCGCTATGCCCTTACTGCCGAGCGTTTCAGCGGCGTGCGGGCCCGCGAACTGGGCCTGCTGGCCGAGGTGTACCCGGCCAGCGAACTGGACGCCCAGGTCGAAGCCTGGGTGACCAACCTGCTGCAGAACAGCCCGCAAGCACTGCGCGCCACCAAGGACCTGCTGCGCGAAGTGGACGACGGCGAACTCAGCCCGGCCCTGCGCCGCTACTGCGAAAATACCATTGCCCGTATCCGCGTCAGCGCCGAAGGCCAGGAGGGCCTGCGCGCCTTCCTGGAAAAACGTCGCCCCGCCTGGCAAACCGACGACAAGAAGGAGCCGCGCCCATGAGCCGCCCCGCTTTGACCACCCTGCTGGTTGCCAACCGCGGCGAAATCGCCTGCCGGGTTATGCGCACTGCCAAGGCCATGGGCCTGACCACTGTCGCCGTGCACAGCGCCACCGACCGTGACGCCCGGCACAGCCGCGAAGCGGATATCCGTGTCGACCTCGGCGGCACCAAGGCCGCCGACAGCTACCTGCTGGTCGACAAGCTGCTGGCCGCCGCCAAGGCCAGCGGCGCCCAGGCCATCCATCCGGGTTATGGCTTCCTGTCCGAGAACGCAGGCTTTGCCCGCGCCATCGAAGAGGCCGGGCTGATCTTCCTCGGCCCACCGGCCAGCGCCATCGACGCCATGGGCAGCAAGTCGGCGGCCAAGGCGCTGATGGAAGCCGCTGGCGTGCCGCTGGTGCCGGGTTACCACGGCGAAGCCCAGGACCTGGACACCTTCCGCACCGCCGCCGAACGTATTGGCTACCCGGTACTGCTCAAGGCCAGCGCCGGCGGCGGTGGCAAGGGCATGAAAGTGGTCGAGGAAGAAAGCCAGCTGGCCGATGCCCTGGCCTCGGCCCAGCGTGAGGCTCAGTCATCGTTCGGCGATGCGCGCATGCTGGTGGAAAAGTACGTGCTCAAGCCGCGCCACGTGGAAATCCAGGTATTCGCCGACCAGCACGGCAACTGCCTGTACCTCAACGAGCGTGACTGTTCGATCCAGCGCCGTCACCAGAAGGTGGTGGAAGAAGCCCCTGCGCCAGGCCTGTCAGCAGAATTGCGCCGGGCCATGGGTGAGGCGGCAGTACGCGCGGCCCAGGCTATCGGCTACGTGGGCGCCGGCACCGTGGAATTCCTGCTCGATGCCCGTGGCGAATTCTTCTTCATGGAGATGAACACCCGGCTGCAGGTGGAGCACCCGGTCACCGAGGCCATTACCGGTCTCGACCTGGTGGCCTGGCAGATTCGTGTGGCCTGCGGCGAGGCCCTGCCGATCACCCAGGAACAGGTGCCGCTGATCGGTCACGCCATCGAAGTGCGCCTGTATGCCGAGGACCCGGCCAACGAATTCCTGCCCGCGACCGGCACGCTGACGCTGTACCGCGAGTCGGCAGCCGGCGAAGGCCGCCGGGTGGACAGCGGGGTCAGCGAAGGTGATGTGGTGTCGCCGTTCTACGACCCGATGCTGGGCAAGCTGATCGCCTGGGGTGAAGACCGCGAGCAGGCGCGCCTGCGCTTGCTGGCCATGCTCGACGAGTTTGCCATTGGCGGGTTGAAGACCAACATTGCCTTCCTGCGTCGCATTCTCGCCCACCCGGCGTTTGCTGCAGCGGAGCTGGATACCGGGTTCATTCCGCGTCATCAGGAGGTTTTGCTGCCCGCGCCTCAAGCGCTGCCGGCAGGCTTCTGGGAAGCCGCGGCCGAGGCCTGGTTGCAGGGCCAGGCCGCACACCAGCGAGACGACGACCGCAGTTCGCCGTGGGCCGAACGCAACGGCCTGCGCCTGGGCCTGCCGGCGCGCAGCAGCCTGCACCTGATCAGTGGCGGGCAGGACCAGGCGGTTGCCCTGGAGCGCAGCGCTGCGTCTACCTGGCAACTGGTGGGCGAGCAGTTGGTGCATGACCAGGCGGGCGTGCGTCGCCAGCATCTGGCGATCCGCCGCGGTGGCACGCTGTACTTGCACTGGGACGGCGAGATGCACGCCATCGAAGCCTTCGACCCGATTGCCGAGGCCGAGGCCAGCCACAGCCACCAGGGCGGCCTGGGCGCGCCCATGAACGGCAGCATTGTGCGCGTGCTGGTTGAACCGGGGCAGGTGGTGGAAGCGGGTACGCCGCTGGTGGTGCTGGAGGCCATGAAGATGGAACACAGCATTCGCGCGCCGCATGGCGGCACGGTGAAGGCGTTGTTCTGTCAGGAAGGGGATATGGTCAGCGAAGGGACGGTGCTGGTCGAACTGGCGGAATAAGGGTACCGGGGGCCGCTTTGCGGCCCTTCGCGACACAAGGCCGCTCCTACAAGGGTCCGCGCTTGGCATCAAACCCGGCGCGATCCCCTTGTGTCGCGAAAGGGCTGCACAGCAGCCCCCGGCAAGCTAGAAGACCTCATGCCCCCGCACGACCACTCCCAGAAACTCGCAGCCGTCTTCACACAGGACTGTCGGATAGCGCGTATTCAGCGGTTTGAGCATCCTGTCTCCGCCCTCCTCGACCAACTGCCGCAACACTGCCGGCCGCCCGGGCTGTCGCGCAATAACCAACCGCCCTGGCTCTGCCGGCAGGCCAGTATCCACCAACACACGCATACCCTCAGGTATGCTCCTGCCGCTGGTGGCATTCATCGAGTCGTTTTCCACCACCAGCCAGAACGCATTTCCGGCGGGCATGTAGTCAGTCTGCTCGTGGGCCTTGCTTGTTTCTGGCAAGGTCCCCTGCAAGTCAGCCCAACTCAGCACCGGGAAGCGGAAGCTCGCGTAAAGCAGTGCTTCTGCCGAAACCGGCTGCTCGGCCGCATAGTGACCAGGCGATTCGCGCACGATATCGCGCTCCACCACCATGACTTGGGCTTCCAGAAACACCAGCCCAAGTTTTTCGAGCTTTTCGTTGATGGTTTCCAGCGTCGGCCGCCGCGTACCACGCAGCCAGTGCCCCACGCCCCCCTGAGTCATGCCCAGGCGCTCGGCCAGCTTGAGCTGGCTGAGATTGTGTTCGCGCTTGTAGCGCTTGAGAAATGCGTTCCAGTTTTCCATGAGGGGCAACAATACGGACTGTATTACTCGCAGCAATACACAATCTGAATTATTTATTTTGAGATAGATAGTACAGACTGACCTATCCTCTGATTCCTCTGTGTTTGAAGGGAAAACAGAAGGTATCGCGATGAAACCACCGAAAAACGACGAAACAGATCTCGACAGCGAAGCCGCCCGCCGCGCCCTCGACTACTACCTCAACCCCAACCCGCCGCGCCCTACCCTGGAGAACAGGATCTGGACCCTGCACGAGGGCGTAACCACCGACCAGGCCCGGGAACACGCCATCGCCCTGCTGCGCTGCGCCGCCGCCACCGCGCAGGAAACCGCCACCCACCAGCAGGGCAGCCAGCGCGAGCTGACCTTCGCCTTGATGCACATGATGGACATGGCCCGCGCACTGCTGGAGCACAAACGCACCGGGGAAACGGGTTTGTAGATACGAAAAGAAGGGAGAGAACGTGATGGCCAGGTAACGGCAAAGGCCCCGATTGCCGGGACAAGGAAGCGCACCGGTAAAACTTTTTTACCGGATTAGCGAAAATTCATTTGACTGGCAAATGATAACGATTATTATTGCACTCAGCTGATCGCAAGATCTGCTGGATAACCTGGAGCTTAGGTCGCTCTCAGATTATCTCCTCATCAGGCTAATCACGGTTTTTGACCCAGCTTTTGCTGGGTCTTTTTTTTGGCTCTTCAGGCTAATGAAGATCGTAATGGCGCGCATGATAGCAAAAGTGTTTCAGAGCGTGAACGCTCATTACAAAACTTTGCGGAATCAGCACTTGAGAATCAATCTCGTTTCACCTACGCTGATCACGCATCACGGAAGATGCCCCCACCCCTCCCCCATTTAAAGCAAGGAGCTGTCCATGGCCCGTTTGCTGCTGCCCCATGGGCTTCCAATCACTGGTGCCGAACACGAGGCCGACGATGCCCTGCTGCATGCCCTTAAGCGGCTGCCACGGCGCGTACAGCAAGTGTTCCTGCTCAGCCGTCTCGACCAGCTGGACTTCGCCGCCATCGCTGCCCGCCTGGACCTGCCATTGGCCAGTATCGAGCGGAACATGGACCAGGCACTGCAGGTCGGCCGCTCGCGCCGGGATGTACTGGCGAGTGTGGCCGGGCAATGGTACGTGCGTTTGCAAAGCCCACAGGTGACCGCGTGCGAGCGTATCGACTTCCGCCGCTGGCTGGATGCGGACCCGGCGAACTTGCAGGCGTTTCACGAGACGGAATTGCATTGGCGCAGCCTGCTGGCACCGGCACGGCAGCTTGGCCATGATGGCTGGTATCGGCAAGGTCGGGCGGCGTTGTCGCTGGGCGGTTGTTCGGTTGCGCTCGGGCTCGGCGTAGCTGCGTTGGTTCTGTTCGGGTTGTGGGCCTGATCATTCTGCAGAAAACCGTCAACGCTCAGGCTATTCATGACTGTTCCGAGCACAGCGCGCCCAACTCAAAGCGACGGAGTTCAGCACTTTGACACCACGGTTCGACCGTCACTGTTGATTCCTTTCCTTCATGGCCGCACTGTCGAACACTTGCCCGCCGCAATGCGGTCCGATCGTGACTCTCCAAATCTTGATGAGAACCTGATGGCAATCGCCTATGCGATGGGCACGCGCCGATCAAAGTGGGGCGCCGCACGGCAACCAGCGTTGGGTGCGTCCTGCGCCAGGCTGGAGCGAAGTGTGTTGTCGCTGGGTAGCTGCTCGATTGCGGTGAGGCTTGGCGTGGCGGCGCCTGATCAACACCTCAGCTACGCCATAATCGCTTTCACCGAGAAGGGCTCGTTTACTATCAAGTTCGAGTGCTGGTCAGCGTTTCCGTCAGGCATGCAAGCAGTAGCCATCCGCACAAGCTGGCACCCAGGAACAGCAGCCCCAGGCTCATCGGCAACGCGCTTTCCAGGCCAGCAACCAGGCTGCCAGCCAAACCACCACCTGCGAACAGCAAGGTCGTGTTGAGCGACGCTGCCGCACCGGCCTGCTGGGGGTAACGCGCCAAAGCCTGGGTCGTTGCAGCCGGACGCACCAGCGTTGTCCCGGTCGTGCAGATGATCATCGGCAGCAGAAGCCCCGCCACCGTCAATCCTGCGACCTGTTCCCAGATCACCAGTGTGATGCCCCCGACAGCAATAAGCAGGAATCCCGTCTTGATCTGAACCTGCGGGGTTACGCGATTGTTCAAGTAGGTCGCGGTTGCTCCGCCAGCGATATACGCAAGCCCATAGGCGATAAATACCACCGAGAATTCATATGGCGTCAGCCCCAGGCTGTCCATCAACGCCAATGGCGCAACAACGATGAAGGAAAAATGGCAGGCGAAAGCGAGGCTGGACAGCAGGGAGTTCGAAAGATAGGTCGTATCACGCAGCATGATCCAATAGCTGCGCATGCCTGAAGTACAACCTCGGGATACAGGCGTGTCCTGCAGCAGTACACAGGACAGGCATGAAACCATCACGGCTATGAAAGCGAATAGCGTAAAGCTGCCCTTCCAGCCAAAGGACTGTTGGAGAAAAGCGCCTGCAACCGGTGACAACGAGATGAACAACCCACTAGCGCTGGTCAGCAGGATCCGCATGGCATTGCGCTGCTTACCGCTGTACAGATCCTGCACAAGCGCCTGGCCCAGCACGAAACTTCCGCACCCCAGAGCCTGCAGCAAACGGAACGCCATGAACGTCTCATAGCGGGTTGAAGATACACAACCCACCGCCCCTGCAATGGACACACCCAGCCCAGCGAGCAATAACCGCTTGCGTCCTATGCCATCCGACAATGGCCCGATCACTATCTGCGCCAAGGCGACACCAAACGCAAAGAAGCTTACCGAGTAGGCTATCTGCTGTGGCTCGACCTGAAACTCTTCTGCGAGCGCTGGGAATGATGGCAGGATCACATCCAGCGGGAATACGCCCAATAGACACAACAGAACCAACAGGGCCGAGCACAGATTGCTATTGAGTGACCCCAAGGGCCCGGAAATAGTCACTGGAATCTCCCTGGAAGCGCCGAGCCATGATGGTAGCGATACCCTGAAGATGTACAACCCGGAGCGGGCAGCGAAACTTCCGATAGATCTGTAGGGCTTTTCCCGTGACACTTTCTACTGATGACTTCTGGTGCTATCAGACTTCTGCTGACTTGATAGCCGGACCCCAGCGACGTCTCAGGATTCGGATCCTGACACTGTCGCCGGGCAAGCTCTTCCAGGAAACCGCTTAGCCTTCCAGCCCTTTCTTCAGCGCCGCCAGGCCATCTTCATAGATCCCCGCGAACAGCGCAGTTGCTTCAGCGTCGCTGATTCCCACCGGCACGAACGAACCGGACCATTCCACGCGAGATCCGCTACCTTCAGCCACCACACGCAGGGTCGACTGGTAGTCACGTACTGGCGCCGGGCCGCTGAGAATGGTGTAGCTGTAGCTGCGGCCCGCTTCGTTGAAGTCCAGCAGGCGCTCGATGATGGTGTCACCGGCCACGCTCTTGAGGGTGCGGACGCGGCCGCCTTCGCTCAGGGTGCTTTCGGGGATGAACGGCAGCCAGTCGGGCAGCGCGTCGAAACCGCCAATCAGTTGCCAGACGCGGTTGGCATCGGTTGCCAGGGTGATGGAAGCTTGTGCAGTTGCCATGGTGATTCTCCTCGGGGCGTGGCCCCATTGATTCGGGTAGTCAGGACCGCAATGCGGCCCTGCAAGATCGCTTTAAACAGCAGGTACCGGGGCCTGGGCGTTGATCAGCCCTTGCTGGCGCAGGTCGTTCCAGAACGCCATCGGGATCACCTTGCTCAGGGCGGCAAGGTCTTCGTTGGCGTGCGCAGGGCGGGTGGAGCCCGGGATCACCGAGACCACGGCCGGGTGGGCCAGGGCGAACTGCAGGGCGGCCGCCTTCACATCCACACCATGGGCACGGGCCACAGCACGGATGCGCTCGAGCTTGGCCAGCACCGCCTGGGTGGCTTTCTGGTACTCGAAGTGCTCGCCGCCGGCGGTGACACCCGAGCTGTACGGGCCACCCACGACAATGCCGACACCCTGCTCCACCGCTTGCGGCATGACGCGTTGCAGTGCGCGATCATGGTCCAGCAGCGAGTAGCGCCCGGCGAGCAGGAAGCCGTCGGGGCGCGGCTCGTCCAGGTCGAGGGTCAGTTCGATCGGCTCGACGCGGTTCACACCCAGGCCCCAGGCCTTGATCACGCCTTCCTCACGCAACCGAGAGAGCACGCGAAACGCACCAGTGCGGGCAACTTCGAACTGGCTCAGCCATTCGTCACCGTAGAAGTCCTGGGCGATGTCGTGGATCCAGACAATGTCCAGGCGGTCGGTCTTCAGCCGGCGCAGGCTGTCTTCGATGGAGCGCAGGGTGGCGTCAGCGCTGTAGTCGTTGACGATGCGGTTGCGGTTGCCGTGCTCGAACAGGCCGCTCTTCTCGCCCAGTTCACGGGCCGCCGGGTCTTCCAGTTCGTCGAGGATGATGCGGCCGACCTTGGTGCTGAGCACATATTCGTCACGCGGGCGACCGGCCAGGGCATTGCCCAGGCGGCTTTCGGAGAGGCCGGCACCATAGAACGGCGCGCTGTCGAAGTAGCGCACGCCGTTGTTCCAGGCGGCATCGACGGTAGCCTGCACTTCGTCTTCAGGCACATTGCGGAACATGTTGCCCAGTGGGGCGGTACCGAAGCCCAGCGGGTTGGCGATAAGGGATTTGAGGTTCATGTGCATTTTCCTGATGAGGGAGTCGGTTGTGAACTCCAGTGGCTGCAATGCTATGCGCCACCCACCAAGACCGTCCAAGTCATATTTCGAACTACTTGAGACCTTTTAAGCAACACCATTCAATGGTGCTTCGCGGTGCCTGTATCCCTTGGTGCCTCCAACAGTCTGTCGTGCGGACTGCGCTCAGTAATTGAAATCGTGGCCTAGCTGGCCCTGCACCCATTCAAGGAATTGTCGAACCCTGCGGGTTTCAGCATGGCCTCGAGGAAAGACCAGGTGGTGGGCACTGACGGGCGTCGCCAGGTCTTCTGCAAATACCGGTACCAACTCGCCTCGGGCGATATAGTCCTGCGCCAGCAGGGAACTCTCCAAGGCCAGCCCATACCCGTGGCTGGCGGCCTCCAGGCTCATGTAGGAGCGATCGAAGCTCAGTGCATAAGGGGTTTGTGGCAACGCCACACCTTGCTGGGCGAACCACTGGGGCCATTGCACCAACGCGGCTTCCGACAGGATCAGGTTCTGCCCCAGCAGGTCGCTGGGTTGCCTGACAGGTGTACGCGCTAGAAGCTGTGGCGAGGCCAGCACCGTTGCACGTTCATGCCGGATGGTGCGCACTTCCAGGCTGGGCCAGTTGGGGTAACCATGACGGATATCCAGGTCGATCTGATGGCGGCCGAAGTGCAGCGACTCGTAGGAGCACGACAGGTTGATCTGGATTTGCGGGTGACTGTTACGAAAATGGTCCAGGCGCGGCAGCAACCAGAGCAGGCCGAAGCTAGGCGCGGAATGAAGCCGCAGGCAATCGAAGCCCACCGAGTTGCCAGCGCGCTCGGTGGCAGTAGCCAGGCTCTGCAATATGCCCGACACCTCGCGCAGGTACTGCTCGCCTGCCGGGGTCAGCGTAACACCACGTGCCTCGCGAATGAACAATGGGCGACCGATCAAGGCTTCCAGGTTGGCAATCTGGTGGCTCACCGCAGAGGGTGTGAGGTTCAACTGCTCAGCGGCACGTGCAACGTTGGCGAAACGCGCAACTTGCTCGAAGGCCTGAATTGCTTTCAGGGAAGGGAGCTGAGGAAGTTTTCGAAGGTTGTCCAGGCTCATGGCCATTCCTGAAGGATGCGCAGCGATACCAAGGCTTTTACCTTCCTGTAAGCCCCAGGCACAAGTCGAGGGCTGAATTTTTTTCAGCACCGGGTGAAAGAGGCAGCGTTGCTCGGGGGGCTGTCCGGGACGAAGCTGTGCCTATCGGTTCTGCCGGAACCGTCGCTCACAACAATAATCATCTGGAGCAACTTCGATGCTGTTAACAGGAAAATGTGCCGTGATCACCGGCGCGGCCTCTGCCCGAGGTATCGGCCGGGCAACCGCCCAGGCGTTTGCCGACCAAGGCGCCAAAGTCGCCATCCTGGACCTGGACGCGACTGCCGCAGCCGAAGCTGCCGCTTCACTTGGCGAAGGCCATCTTGGCCTGGCTGCCAACGTTGCCGATGAAGCACAGGTACGTGATGCCATCGCCCAGGTACTCGCGCAATTCGGTCGGATCGACGTGCTGGTAAACAACGCCGGTATCACTCAACCGGTGAAAACCCTGGAAATCACCGGGGCTGACTATGACCGGATTCTCAACGTGAACCTGCGTGGCACATTGTTGATGTCCCAGGCGGTGATCCCGACCATGCGGGCGCAACGCGCCGGCAGCATCATCTGCATGTCGTCGGTGTCTGCCCAACGCGGTGGCGGCATCTTCGGTGGCCCCCACTACAGCGCGGCGAAGGCTGGCGTGCTCGGTCTGGGCAAGGCGATGGCCCGTGAACTGGGGCCGGACAATATTCGCGTCAACTCGATCACGCCAGGCCTGATTCACACGGACATCACCGGTGGCCTCATGCAGGATGAGCGCCGTCACGCCATCATCGAAGGCATCCCGCTGGGCCGCCTGGGTGAGGCGCGCGATGTCGCCAACGCGGCCTTGTTCCTGGCCAGCGACCTGTCCAGCTACCTGACGGGCATTACCCTGGATGTCAACGGCGGGATGCTGATCCACTGAGCACCCGGTGCATCGTGACCTGCACCTGGCCCGGCGCAGGTCACGCGTTCGATAACAACAAGAGATCAGAACGAATGACCACAATAGCGCTCGATGCGGCATCCGCCGCACGCAGCAGCGCCTACCGTAAAACGGCCTGGCGACTGATGCCTTTTCTCATGCTCTGCTACCTGTGCGCCTATCTGGACAGGGTCAATGTCGGCTTTGCGAAGCTGCAGATGATGGACGACCTTGCCCTTTCCGAAGCGGTCTACGGACTGGGCGCTGGCATGTTCTTCATTGGCTACTTTCTCTGCGAGGTGCCCAGCAACATCATTCTGCACAAAGTGGGCGCTCGACGCTGGATCGCTCGCATCATGATCACCTGGGGCATCATCTCGGCGATGTTCGCCCTGGTCGAGACAGCCTGGCAATTCTATACCCTGCGCTTTTTGCTGGGGATCGCCGAAGCAGGCCTGGCACCGGGGCTTCTGCTGTACCTGACCTATTGGTTCCCGTCTTACCGCCGGGCGAAGATGACCGCGCTGTGGTTCATCGCGATTCCGCTCTCGGGCATGATCGGTGGCCCCTTGTCGGGCTGGATCATGGAGCGCTTTGCCGGCGTGCACGGCTGGGCGGGCTGGCAGTGGATGTTCCTGCTCGAAGCCATCCCCACCGTGCTGGTGGGCATCCTGGTGCTGAGCTACCTGAAGGATGGCGTCGATCAGGCCCACTGGTTGAGCGACGAAGAAAAAGCCCTGGTGCGCAAGGAGCTGGCTGAAGACGAGCAACACAAGGTGAACCACGGCTCGGTGGCGGACTTCATCCGCGACCGTCGGCTCTGGTTGCTGGCGGGCATCTACTTCTGTGTGGTGATGGGCCAGTACGCAATCACGTTCTGGCTACCCACACTGGTACGCAATGCCGGCGTCAGCGAACCTTTGCACATCGGCCTGCTGACCAGCCTGCCGTACCTGTGTGCCATCGTCGCGATGCTGTGGGCCGGGCGCAGCGGCGACCGTCACCGTGAACGCCGCTGGCACCTGGCGATCCCCATGCTGATCGGTGCACTGGGCCTGAGCCTCGCCGCAGCACTGGGCAGCAGCCTGACGCTGTCGATCCTCAGCCTGTGCCTGGCTGCGGCTGGGGTGCTGTCCGCCTCCTCGCTGTTCTGGATGCTGCCCACCACGTTGCTGGGAGGTGTATCGGCGGCGGCAGGCATCGCGGCGGTGAACAGTTTTGCCAACCTCGCCGGCTTCTGCTCGCCGTACCTGATCGGCTGGGTCACTACCACCTTGGGCAGCAATGCCATCGGCATGTATCTCATCACGGCCGTACTCATGTTTGGCGCCTTCCTGGTGTCGCGAGTGCCGGCCCATCTGGTCAATCGTTGATTCGATAAAAAGGAGTCACCTCAATGACTGCTGTGCCTACCTGCACCGAGGCGCTGCCGCTGGCTGTTCGCGCCCGAAATATCCGCCGCCACGCATTGCGCATGGGGCAAGTCCAGGGCCAGGGCTATGTCGGCCAGGCTCTGGGCGCCGCCGACTTGCTGGCGGTCGCGTATTTCCATGCGCTGCGCATCGACCCCGGCAACCCCGAATGGGAGCAGCGCGACCGCTTCTACCTGTCCATCGGGCACTATGCGATCGCCCTCTATGCCGCACTGATCGAGGCCGGCGTAATCCCCGAGGAAGAGCTTGAAACCTACGGTAGCGACGACAGTCGCTTGCCCATGTCCGGTATGGCTGCCTACACCCCGGGCATGGAGATCACCGGTGGCTCGCTCGGCCACGGCCTGGGCATCGCCGTCGGCGCTTGTCTCGGGCTCAAACGCAAGGGGTCGGACAGTTGGGTGTACAACCTGCTGTCCGATGGCGAACTCAACGAGGGCTCGACCTGGGAGGCTGCGATGTCGGCCAGCCATTGGCGCCTGGACAACCTGATCGCCATCATCGATGTGAACAACCAGCAGGCGGATGGTCATTCCAGCGAGGTACTGGCCTTCGAGCCAATCGTCGACCGCTGGCAAAGCTTTGGCTGGTTCGTCCAGCGAGTGGACGGCAACGATATGGATGCGCTGGTCGGCGCCTTCGACCAGGCCCGCGCCCACACCGGGGCACAACCGCGCGTCATCATCTGCGATACCCGCATGGGCAAAGGCGTGCCTTTCCTGGAAAACCGCGACAAGACGCACTTCATTCGCGTCGATGAAAACGAATGGGACCTCGCCCTCAAAGCGCTGGACGCCGGGAGCCAAGCATGAGCACTGTGAACTCACCCAAGAAACGCCTGACCACCTCGGCCATGATCGCTTCGATTGCCGCCGACGGCCAGCCGACCCGCCCTGCCCCGTTCGGCCATGCGTTGGCAAGCCTGGCCGAGCAACGTCCGGATATAGTCGGGCTGAGTGCCGACCTGTCCAAGTACACCGACTTGCACATCTTCGCCAAAGCCCACCCCGAGCGTTTCTATCAAATGGGCATGGCCGAACAATTACTGATGAGCGCCGCCGCCGGCATGGCACGGGAAGGCATGACCCCCTTTGCCACCACCTATGCGGTGTTCGCTTCCCGTCGGGCTTATGACTTCATCTGCATGGCAATCGCAGAGGAGAACCTCAACGTCAAGATCGTCTGTGGGCTGCCTGGCCTGACCACCGGTTATGGCCCTAGCCACCAGGCCACGGATGACCTGGCCATCTTCCGGGCGATGCCCAACCTGATGATCGTCGACCCCTGCGATGCGCTGGAGATCGAACAGGCTGTGCCAGCGATCGCCGCCCATCAGGGGCCGGTCTACATGCGCCTGCTGCGCGGCAACGTACCCTTGGTGCTCAATCGCTACGACTACCAGTTCCAGCTGGGCAAGGCACAGGTGCTGCGTGGGGGCCGAGACGTGCTGTTGATTGCCAGTGGCCTCATGACCATGCGCGCCCTGGAGGCTGCGGAGCAGTTGCAAAAGGACGGCGTGGATGTGTCGGTGCTGCACGTGCCTACCATCAAACCGCTCGATGAACAAACCATCCTCGCCGAGGCACGCAAGCCTGGCCGCCTGGTGGTCACTGCGGAAAACCATTCGATCATAGGGGGCCTGGGGGAAGCAGTGGCGGGCGTACTGCTGCGCAATGGGGTCACACCCACCTTCCGCCAGATCGCGCTACCGGATGCGTTTCTCGATGCGGGTGCACTGCCGACCTTGCATGACCGATACGGGATCTCCACTGACGCTGTGTCGAGGCAGATCAAGGCGTGGCTCTGATCGAAGCCACCGGCACGCCCGCTCCTACAGTGTCCCTGCTAATTAAATGAGGTATGTGCAGTTCTATGAGAGCGGGTTCACCCTCGAACAGGCCAACCCGGACAACACATCACTGGTGAAGTGGAGCGCAAACCACTAGCTCCCTGCCACGCTCCCGATGAAGTTCGCCAGTTCTGCTGTTCGGGGTGCCGCGAAAACCTCGCGCGGATGCCCCGTCTCGTGGACCTTGCCCTGATGCATGAAGACCAGCTTGTCACCGACTTCCCGGGCAAAACGCATTTCGTGGGTGACCATGATCAGGGTCATGCCTTCACTGGCCAGCTGGCGCACCACACCGAGCACTTCATTGACCAGCTCGGGGTCGAGCGCTGAGGTGATCTCGTCGCACAGCAACACCTTGGGCGACATGGCAAGCGCCCGGGCAATCGCCACCCGCTGCTGCTGGCCGCCGGAAAGGCGGTCCGGGTAGGCGTCGAACTTGTCGCCCAGTCCAACCCTGGCGAGCATCTGTTCGGCCAACTGGCGGGCCTCGGCCTTGCCGGCCTTCTTCACCACCTGGGGCGCAAGCATGACGTTCTGGCCCACGGTCAGGTGAGGGAAGAGGTTGAACTGCTGGAACACCATGCCAACCTTCTGCCGCAGCGAGCGCAAGTCGGCGCGGCTGGCATCCAGGTATTCGCCATCCACCTCGATCACCCCGTCGCTGATCGACTCCAGGCCGTTGAGGGTTCGCAGGAAGGTACTCTTGCCGGAACCGCTACGGCCGATGATGGCGACCACCTCGCCCTCCTCGATCGCTAGGTCGACCCCCTTGAGCACATGGTTGTCGCCGTAGTACTTGTGCAATGCGGACACTCTAAGCAGGGGCATGCAGCTTCCTCTCCAGGTAACGGGCGCTCAGCGAGAGCGGGTAGCAAAGGACGAAGTAACCCACGGCCACCAGACCGTAGATCAGGAACGGTTCAAAAGTGGCGTTGGCCAACATGCCGCCAGTCTTGGTCAGCTCGGTGAAACCGATGATCGAGGTCACCGCCGTGCCCTTGACCACCTGCACCGAGAACCCGACTGTCGGTGC
Organism: Pseudomonas putida; assembly: GCA_029953615.1. Classification (NCBI taxonomy): domain Bacteria; kingdom Pseudomonadati; phylum Pseudomonadota; class Gammaproteobacteria; order Pseudomonadales; family Pseudomonadaceae; genus Pseudomonas; species Pseudomonas putida. Next base: position 345,755 of record CP124529.1, read on the forward strand.
GACGGCAATGCGCAGGGCCTGGGGCAGGATCACATGGCGCAACTGCTCCAGACGGCTCATGGCCAGGCTGCCGGAGGCCTCCCACTGGCCATGTGGTATGGACTCGACGCAGCCCCGCCAGATCTCGGCGAGAAAGGCACTGGTGAACAGCGTCAAGGCGATGGCCGCCGCCATCCAGGCCGACACATCGATGCCGAACAGGGCGATGCCGAAAAACACCATGAACAGCTGCATCAGCAGCGGCGTCCCCTGGAACAGCTCGATGTAGCTCCTCGCCGCGCCACGCAGCAACCGGCTATCGGAGATGCGCGCCAACAGCAGCAACAGCCCGGCAATACCACCACAGACGAATGCCACCAGCGACAGCAGCAAGGTCCATTGCAAGCCTGCGAGCAGGTTGCGCACGATGTCCCACAAGGTGAAATCCATTCAGCGTCTCCCCATCAACGCGCGTCGACCGAACCATGCCAGCAGTTGGCGCACCAGGATGGCCATGACCAGATACAAGGCCGTGGTCAACAGGTATGTCTCGAAAGCCCGGAAGTTGCGCGACTGGATGAAGTTGGCAGCGAACGACAGTTCCTCTGTGGCGATCTGCGAGCACACCGCCGAGCCGAGCATGACGATCACGATCTGGCTCGACAGGGCCGGCCAGACCTTGGCAAGTGCAGGTTGCAGCACCACATGGCGAAAAGCCTCGAAACGGCTCATGGCCAATGCCGCCGCAGCCTCCAGTTGCCCTCTGGGGATGGCCTGGATACCCGCCCGAATGATCTCGGTGGAGTAGGCGCCAAGGTTGATCACCATCGCCAGGGCCGCCGCCTGCCATTCCGTCAACCGAACGCCAAGCGAGGGCAGGCCGAAGAAGATGAAGAACAACTGGACGATGAAGGGCGTGTTGCGGATCAGCTCCACGTATAGGCCGAACAGGGCATCGAACGGCCGTAGTCGCCAGGCGCGCACCATCGCGCCAAGCACACCGATGGCCAACCCCAGCAGGGTACCGATCAACGTCAGCTCAAGCGTGAACACAGCCCCTTCGAGCAGCAGGCCGCCCTGGGCCAGCACAGGGGAAAAGTCAAATTGGTAGGCCATGGGTCAGCGACTCCAGGGCTGTTCAAAGGTCGGCCGGCAATGGCTGCTTCAGCCATTTTTCGGCATTTCGGTTGAGGCTGCCGTCGGCCTTGGCCGCATCCAGGGTGGCGTTGACCTTCTCGAGCAAGGCCGGCTCCTGCTTGGCCAGGCCCACGTACACGGGCGAGTCCTTGAGCTTGACCTTCATCACCGGCACCTTGCTCGGGTTCTTCTCGGCAATCACAGCCATCACCACGCTGCCGCTGGCGATCAGCTCGACCTGGCCCGACAGGTAGGCGGCGATGGTCGAGTTGTTGTCCTCGAAGCGCTTGATGATCGCACCCTGTGGGGCAACCGCGGTCAACTCCATGTCCTCGATCGAGCCCCGCGTGACACTGATGGTCTTGCCGGCAACGGCACCGATATTGTCGATCGACGCCTCGGCCGGCCCGAACACTGCCAGGTAAAACGGTGCGTAGGGGCGGGAAAAATCAATCACCGCTTCTCGCTCCGGGTTCTTGCCCAGGCTGGAAATCACCAGGTCGACCTTGCCGGTCGTGAGGAACGGAATACGGTTGGTGCTGTTGACCGGGGTCAGCGCCAGCTTGACGCCGAGCCGGTCAGCCAGCAGTTGCGCGGTGTCGATGTCCAGGCCGCGGGGTTTGAGGTCCGGCCCTACCGAGCCGAAGGGCGGGAAGTCCTGGGGTACGGCGACCTTGAGCACGCCCCGGGCAGTGATGTCTGCCAGCGCATCGGCCTGGGCATGGGAAACGCTCATGACGCCGCCGCAAAGCAGGGTGGCCAGAAGCAGGGTGCGGATGTTTTTCATGGAAAATGCCTCGGGTGCATGCGAAGAAGTTTGCCTAGCCCGAAAAGCACAGGCCGTGCCAGTGTTGCCCGGCAGCCCCGCAATAGTCTTTCGCCCCTCGGCAGCACGCGGTCTTACTGGTCTGAACAGATAACACTTGGCATTTGCCATCGCCCCCCTTTCGTGCAGCCACCTGCCCGATTGCGTCAGCGTGGGGCGAGACTTGCCAGGCAACCGCAAAAGCCTTTAAAAAGCGCAGACCCCTTGCCAGCTGGTCTGAACAGATGCTCGACACACTCCCCCGTGCAGTTCCGGAAATCGCTTTGCAGGCTATCCGCAGGCTGATCCAGGACGGCGACTACCAGCCTGGTGATGCCCTGCCCTCCCAACGTGACCTGGCAGAGCAGTTGGGTGTAAGCCGCGCCTCCCTGCGCGAGGCGCTGTCCTCCTTGAGCGCCTTGGGGCTGGTGAGCGTACAGCCGGGCAAGGGAGTATTCGTCCAAGCGCCGCCACCCGCTACCGGTTTCTCCTGGCCCTATTCCGAACAGGTATCCGCCGTCGATACGTTCCAGTTGCGCTATGCACTCGAAGGGTTTGCCGCCGGCTTGGCGGCGCTGTACCTGACGGCAGCGGACATCGATGCGCTCGAAGCCAATGTCGAGTCGATGCGCCAGGAGCTGCGGGCTGGCCATTTCGAGGCCGCCGCGCGCCTGGACTTCGCCTTTCACCGTCGCCTGCTGGAAGCCAGTGGCAACCACGCCATGCTGCAGGTGATCACCACCAACCAGGACATTTTCCTGGAGAGCCAGAAGCTGCCGTTCATTCGCCCGGAACGCGCCATGGAGACCTGGCAGGAACACCGCAAGATCCTGCGCCAGCTTGCCCGTGGCAACCAGGCCGGGGCGCAGCGTGCGATGCAGGAGCATATCCGCAACGCGGCATCGCGCACGAACGTGGTGTTCGCGTGTTGACTAGTCCGCCAAACGCCGGAACACCAAGCCAGCGACCCCGCACATGACAGCGCACAGCACCATCACCGTGGCAATATCTGCCACCGAGGTTTCGCTACGCCCGTCCAACCCGGCCAGCATCTCCAGTAGCCCCCCTGCCAGGCTCACCGACATGGCCATGGTCAACTGCACGGACATCGCCGACAACGAACTGGCCGCGGCCGAACGCTCACCAGGCACGTCCTGATAACTGGCAGCCCCCAACGTCGAGAACTGCAGTGAACGCAGCAGGCCTGCGGCGAACAGCACCGCAGCCATCAGCCACACGGCAGTATCCCGATCGAAACTGGCGCACAGGGCAATCGCCGCACCACTGAGCACGGCATTGCAACTGAGCACCCGGCGATAGCCGTAGCGCCGAACCAATGGCACCGCCAATAGCTTCATCAGCAACGCGCCAACCCCACCGCTGACCACCAGCCATCCCGCCGCCAGCGGGCTCAGGCCCAGGCAGTTCTGCAGCAGCAGCACGATCAGGAACGGCTGGGCTGCCGAACCCAGGCGGAACAGCCCCCCACCGGCCTGGGCCACGCCAAAGCTGCGCAGGCGCAACAGCGACAGGTCCACCAACGGATTGGGGTGTCGTCGTGCGTGCAGCAGATACCCCAACGCACAGGCTATTCCACCGGCCACCAGCACCATGGCCCAGACCTGCGGCAACTGCCCCAGCCCCAGCGCTTCCAGGCCGAACACCAGCATGGCCAGGGCCCCGCCGCTGAGCAGCAAGCCACGCACGTCCAACGGTGGCACCGGCCGTGCCGGATAGTCCGGCACATGGCGCAGGACCAGCCAGCAACCGAGCAGGCAAATGGGCAAGTTGACCAGGAAGATCCAGTGCCAGGACAGCACCGTCACCAGCAAACCGCCGAGCAACGGCCCGACCAGCGGCCCCACCAGTGCCGGCAAGGCCAACCACGACATGGCTTGCAACAGCTGCTCGCGGCTCGACCACCGCAGGATGATCACCTGCCCCACGGGTGTCATCAATGCCCCCGCCGCCCCTTGCAACATGCGCCCCAGGCACAGTTGCCAGAGCGTATCGGCCAGGGCGCAGGCCAGTGAGGCACAGGTGAACAGGCCCATCGCCAACAACATCACCTGGCGCGGGCGAAAGCGCTCGGCGGCCCAGCCACTGACCGGCACGCACAGGGCCAGGGCAAGCATGTACAGCGACACCACCAGATTCATGCGCAGCCCCGGTTCGCCGAAATCCGCGGCCATCCGCGGCAGGGCGGTCATCACCGCTGTGCTGTCGAGCAGCTCCATGAACAACGCGGCGCCGATGATCACCGGCACCTTGGGGCTTTGCACATGGCCGGCCAGCAAGGCCGGCTGGGCGGTCAAAACTGAGCCCCGAGACAGGTGGGCGAGTGCCTTTGAGCTGCCAGGCACCGACCACCGCCGCCTTCCATTGGCGCGGGTTATGGTTGGCCACGGTGCGGGCATTGCGCCAATGGCGGTCGAGGTTGTGCTGGCGCCCGGTGGTGGAGGCACCGCCAACGTCGAACAGCGTTTGCGCAGCCTGAAGCGCCAGCTCGGCAACCAGGTACTGGGTTTGCGCCACCTCGATCGCGGCCTGCTCCACGGCGGTTTCATCCAGTTGCGCGGCCCAGGCCTTGTCGAGGGTTGCAGCGGCCTTCACGACCATGGCCTCGGCGCCATAGGCACGGGCAGCGATATCGCCTACCGACAGCTCAACATAGGGGTCATCCACCGAGCGGCTGGCCGTGCTGTGCTTGATCGGGCGGGCATGCTCACGGGTGAAGCGGGTAGCGTCGTCCAGCGCATTGCGGGCGATACCAGCCAGCACGGTGGCAAGGAACAGCTGCAGGAATGGCGTGACGATGGTGCGCTTGCCCTCCTCCACGGTGCGCGTGCGGATATCGCTGGCCTCGACGCGCACATTGCGCAAATGGGTGGTGCCGCTGGCAGTCAGGCGCTGGCCCATAGCGTCGAAGTCGTCGACCAGTTCCAGGCCCTCGCGGTCACGCGGCAGGATGAACGACACCGGCTGCTCGTCCTCGTCCAGGGCAACGGCGCTGACATAGTCGGCGAACAATGCGCCCGTGCTGTAGAACTTGCTGCCGTTGGCGCGGAAGTGTTCGCCCTCGCGCACCAGACGCGCCGCGATGGCGCCGTTGGCACCGCCCAGTTCCCAGCCCGCGTTGCCGATCACCGCCCCCTGCAGATAGCGCGCGAACCAACGCTCGCGCTCCTGCTCGGCGCCTTCGGCCTGTGAAGCCAGCAGGCCTTCGACAAAGGCAAAACCCGGGCGTAGGGCCTGGGCCACGTTGGAATCGACCGAGGCGACTTGCAGCAGCAGTTCGATCACATCGCTGACATTGCCGCCGGGGCCGCCGTACTGCTCGGGGATACGCACGGTGTAAAGCCCGGCTGCCGCAAGCTGGGCAATGGCCTCATGGGGCAGCTGGCGTTCGCGCTCGCGCTGCGCGGCACCTTCGCCGATGGCGGGCAACAAGGCCACGATGCGGGCCTTCAGCTCCGCAACGCTGGTGGCCGGAGCCAGGGTTGGGAAACGTTGAAATGTGGTCATGGTTCAGTCCTTTAAGTACATCTTTCGTTTAGGCGACCCGAGCCCTGTGGGAGCAGCTGTCTTGCCAATTTCTCAAGGCTGGCACGATCCCTGTGGGAGCCGCGCTTGCCGGCGATGGGCCGCAAAGCGGCCCCGGCGATTCATGCAACAGCCTTGAAATCGTGGGGCCGCTTCGCGGCCCATCGCCGGCAAGCGCGGCTCCCACAGGGTCGGCGCAGGGCCTGGTGTCTCAGTTCACCTTCAAATAGCGATCTTCCACAGGCGGGTTTCGTCGAACAGGTCGAAGGCTTCGTGTTCCAGGTCCAGCGGTGGCACCACCAGTTCGGCGCCGCTGCCGGGCAGGCGCGGCACCGCGCCGAGCAATCGCTGGGTGTATGCGTGGGCCGGGCTCTCGAACAACTGCTCGACCGGTGCCTGCTCCACCACCTGACCGTGGCGCATCACCAACACGTCATCGCTGACATGGCGGATCACCCCCAGATCGTGGGAAATGAACAGGTAGGCCAGGCCCAGTTCGTCCTGCAGGTCGGCCAGCAGGTCGAGCACCTGGGCCTGCACCGACACATCCAGGGCCGACACCGGCTCGTCGCAGATGATCACCCTGGGTTCGCTGGCGATCGCCCGGGCAATTGCCACCCGCTGGCGCTGGCCGCCCGACAGTTGCAACGGTCTGCGCTGGCCGAGTTCTGCCGGTAAACGCACCTGGTTGAGCAGCACAGCAATACGTGCCGGCCTGGCGGGCGCCTCGATACCGGCTACCTGCAAGGCGTCATCAAGAATCTGCGCCACGCTCCAACGCGGGTCGAACGAGCCCAGCGGGTCCTGGTAGATCACGCTGATCTCGCGACGCAGCGGCCTGCGCACTGCCTCGCTCACAGCATTGCCCGGGCGGTTCCAGGGTTGCCCGCGATAAAGCACTTCACCCTCATCAGGCTGCAGCAGGCCGAGGGCAATGCGCGCCACGGTGGTCTTGCCCGAGCCGGACTCACCGACAATGCCCAGGGTGCGCCCGGCACGCAGGCTGAAGTCGACCCCCTGCAACACCTGCCGCACCAGCCCGTCCGGGCCGAGGTAGCGCTTGCCCAGGCCACGGCCTTCGAGCAGCACGTCGCTGTGCGAGCGTGCCTGCGGTGCTCGGCGTACGCCAGCCCGCTCGGGTGACAGCCGGCTGCCGCGCGGGTGCTCGGCCGGTACTGCCGCCAGCAAGGCCTGGGTGTACGGGTGACGCGGCTGGCGCAGCACCTGCCGTATCGGCCCCTGCTCCAGCACTTCGCCATGACGCAGTACCACCACCTCATCGGCCAGTTGGGCGACCACTGCCAGGTCGTGGCTGATGATCAGCAGCGAGGCGCCGCGGGCCTTGATCTGCTGGAACACTTCGAGAATCTGTGCCTGTACGGTGGCGTCCAGCGCGGTGGTCGGCTCGTCGGCGATCACCAGCGCCGGGTCCAGGGCCAGGGCGCTGGCGATCAGTGCACGCTGGCGCAGGCCACCGGACAATTGCCCGGGACGCTGGCGAGCGCGCAGCTCGACATCCGGCACGCCTACCCGCTCGAGCAACGCATGCACACGCGCAGTACGGCTGTGGCGGTCACCGTATCGGTGGGTCTGCAGCACTTCGAGAATTTCCTTGCCTACCGGGCGCAACGGGTCCAGCGACACCAGCGCATCCTGCAGCACGAAGCCGATATCCTTGCCACGCACCGCGCGCCACTGACGCTCACTGAGGTCGAGCAGGTCGTGGCCGCCGAAACTCAAACGACGAGCACTCACCTGCCCGCGCTCTCCGGCCAGCCCCGACCAGGCAGCGGGCACTGACGCTCTTGCCCGAGCCGGACTCGCCGACCAAGGCCAGGCAACGGCCCGGCTGCAAGGTGAAAGACAGATCACGGACCACGCTGACGCCATCAAAGGCCACGTTCAGCCCTTCGACGATCAAGGTCTTGTCGCTCATGGCAGGCGCCCCTCCAGGCGTTGTTGGATATAGCGGCCCGTCACGGTGGTCGCCAGGGTGGTGAGGACGATGAACAGGCCAGGGAAGAAGGTGAGCCACCAGGCATTGGCGATGAAGTCGCGCCCCATGGACAACATGGTCCCCCACTCCGGCGCCGGCGGCCGCGCGCCCAGGCCGAGGAAGCTCAGCGCCGAAGCCCAGACGATGGCCTGGCCAACGCCCATGGTCAGTGTCACCACCAATGGCCGCATGGCGTTGGGCAGCAATTGGCGCAGCACGATGCGCGAAGTCGGGTGCCCCAGCGCCCGCGCCGCTTCGATGTAACCGGCGTTGCGTACCGCCAGCACCTGGCCACGGACCATGCGCGCATAGCCCGGCGCCCCACCCAGCCCGGTGGCGACGATCAAGGGGCCGACGCCGCTGCCGAACACCGCCACGAACAGCAACGCCAGCACCAGGCTGGGGAAGGCGAACAGCACCTCCAGCAACCAGCCCACCGCACGGTCCACGCGTGCGCCGCCAAGGCCACCGAGCAGACCGAGCGCGATGGCGATAACCATGGAAATGGCTGTAGCCGCGATACCGATCAACAGGCTCTGCCGGGCGCCGTGGACGACCCGCGCAAAGATGTCGCGGCCTGACTGGTCGGTGCCCAGCCAGTGCGCCCAGCTGGGCGGCTGGAAAGCTTCCCGCGGGACGATGGCCAAGGGATCGATGCGAGTGAACAGCCCCGGCATCAACGCGGCCAGAAGCAATGCGAACAGAAACAGGATCGCCAGGCTTGCGCCCAGTGGCGGCAGGGTCAGATGACGCTGCCGGCGCAACGATGCCAAGGCTTGATCATGGGTCAGGTCTGTCATGCTGCAGCCTCCTGCTGCCGAGGGTCGATCCACTGGTACAGCAGGTCGACCAGAATGTTCGCCAGTACATAGCCGGCCGCCACTACCAGGCTGATGCCTATCACCAGTGGCAGGTCCTGGGCCTGCACCGCCTGGTACAGCTGGCGGCCCACCCCCTTGCGGGAAAAGATCACCTCGCACACCACCGCGCCACTGATCAGCGCGCCGATAGCCCAGCCCGACAACGACACCCCTGGCAGCAAGGCATGGCGCAAGGCATGCCGAAAACGCACGGCCAGGTCACTCAGCCCCCGTGTGCGGGCAGTGAGCACGAAGGGTTGATCGAGGGTCAGTTCCAGCGACTCCCGGGTGACCTGGGCGATGAAGCCGGCCAACGGAATCGCCAGGGACAACGCCGGCAGTATCAGGCTGGCGAAGCTGTCGCTACCGGCCGGTGGGAACCAGCGCAGGCCGAAGGCGAACACCGCCAGCAACACCACGCCGAGCCAGAAGTGCGGCAGCGCCGCGCTGAGGGTTTCCGCCAGCGAGGCGATGCCGCCGACCAGCCTGCCGCGCCCGGCGGTGACCACGGTCAGCAGCAGCACCAGCAACCAGGCCAGCAGCAGGGCGGCAACGGTCAGTTGCAAGGTCGCCCCGCCCTGCTCCGCCAGCACACGAGTGACTGGCAGGTGCTGCGAGTAGGACACCCCCAAGTCACCTTGCAGCAAGCGCCCGAGGTAGAACACGTACTGCACGGCCAGTGGCTTGTCGAGGCCGTACTCCACGCGCGCGGCTTCAATCGCTTCCGGCGTCGGGTTGCCACTGGGGCCACCAAGAATCGCCAGCACCGGGTCACCCGGCATCAGCCGCAGTGCGAAGAAGGTCAGGGTCGCCACCGCCCACAGCACCAGCACGCCACCGGCCAGGCGGATGGCGGCGCGCCGGCCCAGGGCAGCCAGGCGCTCACGACGCAAGTCGGTCACCGTGCGTGTCGTCGTAGTCATTTGTTCACCCATGCGTCATAGAGGTAGGTCACAGCCAGCGAAGGCTCCAGGCGCACGCCATGGGCGGTCTTGTAGATGCCCAGGCGCGTGCTTTGCGGATAGGTGGTGAGTTGCAGGTACTGCGCGGCGGCCTGTTGCTGTGCCTGGAAGTAGCGCTGGCGGCGCAGGCCCGCGTCCTGGGTGGCCAGGGCGCTGTCAAGCAGCGCGTCGTAGCCCGGGTCGGCGTAGCCGGAGGAGTTCTGGTGATAACCGCCAACCCCAGCCGGCTGCACGAACGCGGTGGTGAAGATGATGCGCAGCACATCGGGGGTGTTGGTGTTCCAGTAGCCGATACGGATGTCATAGTCCCAGGCGGCCTGGCGGGCGGTGACCTGGGCATCGCTCATCTGGTCCAGCACCAGCTCCAGGCCCGCCTGCCGGGTTGTGGCCTGTACCTGTTCCCACAGGGTCAGTTCCGACGGCGGCGTGCGCGCACCGATCAGCACGACGGCGCGCAGCCGCTGGCCGTTCCTGGTGCGGTAGCCTTCGCTGTCACGGCCGGTCCAGCCGGCCTCGTCGAGCAGCCTGGCGGCGCGGGCCGGGTCGTAGTCCTGGCTACGCTCGAAGGCACCGCTGTAGAACGGTGTGGCCAGGCTCAGCGGCCCACCGGCGCGGGGGAACTCGCCGAAGTACACGCTCTTCAGCGCCCCCTCGACATCGGCGCTGCGAACGAAAGCCTCGCGTACGCGGATGTCGTCGAACGGTGCACGGCGCAGGTTGAAGGTGCCATTGGTGGGGTTGCCCGGGCGCTGGGCGATGATCAGTTTCACGTCCGGATTGCGCCGTGCTGCTTCGTGCGACTCTGGTGGCAATGCTTCGATCACATCAACCTCACCGGCCTGCAGCGAGGCGAAGCGCACCGACGGTTCCTGTATGAACTTCCACACGATGCGCTCAAGGTACGCAGGGCCCTGGTGTCGTGCGGTCGGTGGCGCCCAGTTGTAGGCCGGGTTGCGCACCCAGCTCCACCTGGTTCTGCCGGTCCCAGCGCACCACCTTGAACGGCCCGCTGCCAACCGGGCTTTCGCAGTTCTGGTCACGGCTGCGTTGCAACGCCGTGGGCGACTGGATGCCGAGAAAACCCTGGGCCAGCACTTCAAGGAACGCCGCATAGGGTGTCGCCAGGGTGACTTCGGCAGTGTAGGTGTCGAGCACCTTCGTGCCGCGGTACTGGCGGATGTAGCCACCGGCGGTACTGGATTGGGTCTTGGGGTTGGCCATGTGGTCGAGGTTGGCCTTGACCGCTTCGGCATTGAACGGCGTACCGTCGGTGAACTGCACGTCGCGGCGCAGGTGGAAGGTGTAGCGCAGGCCGTCTGGCGAAACCTCCCAGCTTGTCGCCAGCCAAGGCCCTATCCGGCCGTTGCTGTCCATCGACACCAGCGAATCGAGGTACTGCTGGGCGAGGAATACCTGCGGCATGTCGCCGGCCACATGCGGGTCCAGGCAGGTGGGCTCGCGGTCGGTGGCGTAGACCAGGGTGCCGCCCTGCTGCGGCTGGGTGCTTTGCGCCGTGTGCTGCTCGTTCGGCTTGCAGCCGAGCAAGGCCAGTACGGTGCAGAGCGGGATAAGTGGGAAGGTGGGTGTGTTCAAGAGCGCTCCTGCGGTGACTGGGCTTCAATAGGCCTGTTGCAGGAGTTGTGCCGGGCTCAAGGGCTTGATTTTCTGGGGTTTGCCGAGGGTGAGGTGCTGTTGCGGGGGCAAAGTGTGCGGGGGGTGTTGGTGGGGCGACAGTGAACTGTGTTTTGTTTGTGATCATCCATGCCTCCCCCACTGTCAGCCCCGACTTCCAGGCATGCACAGGATCTGTAGGAGCAGCCTTGCCCGCGTCAGGGCTGGCACGGGTTTACACGGCAATCCGCGCAAACCAGCTTGACCGCGCCGCCGGAAGATGAGGCACGGCGTCGAGCAAAGCGCGGGTATAGGCATGACGCGGCTGACCGAGCACCTGGACTGCCGCCCCTTGTTCCACCACCCTTCCTCCCTGCATCACCAACACCTGGTCGCTGACCTGCTCCACCACCCCAAGGTCGTGGGAGATGAACAGGCAGGCCAGGTTCAACTCCGCCTTGAGCTCGGCCAGCAATGCCAGGATGCGCGCCTGCACCGACACATCCAGTGCCGATACCGGTTCGTCCAGCACCAGTGCCCTGGGCTTCATGGCCAGCGCCCGGGCAATCGCGATGCGCTGCCGCTGTCCGCCCGACAACTCCAGCGGACGGCGCTCGAGCAACCCCGCCGGTAACTGCACCCGTTCCAGCAACGCCGCCGCCTCGGTGCGCTGCAACACACGCGGTACACCCGCATGCGCCAGCGCTTCGGCCAATACCCGTAGCACGGTGTAGCGTGGATCGAACGAGGCCAGCGGGTCCTGGAACACCACCTGGATCCCCTGCCGCGCCTGGCGCTGCTGCGCGGCAGACAACGCAAGCCAATCCTGCCCGGCCAGGTGCAGGCTGCCTTGCTCCGGCCGTTCCAGTCCCAGCAGGATGCGCCCCAGCGTGCTCTTGCCGGAACCGGACTCGCCCACCACGCCAAGGGTTTGCCCGGCGCGCAACTGCAGCGACACATCGTCCAGCACCTGACGCATTCGCCCGTCCGGCCCTACAAAGGCCTTGCTCAGGCCGCGCGCCTCCAGCACCACGGGTTGCTTGTCCACGGTGTCCTCCACCAGCGCCAGGGCAGGCGCCGCCGGCCGTTTGAAATGTACCGCCCGCGCCGCGCTCAACAGGCGTTGGGTATAGGGGTCCTGCGGGTCCTGCAGGACCTGTTCGACACTGCCCTGTTCCACCACCACCCCATGGCGCATCACTGCCACCCGGTCGGCCAGGCGTGCGACCACGGCTAGGTCATGGCTGACCATCAACAGGCTGTTGTCGCGCTCGCGCAGTTGCTCCAGCAGGTCGAGAATCTGCGCCTGCACCGTGGCGTCCAGCGCGGTGGTGGGCTCGTCGGCGATCAACAGGCGCGGCTGACAGGCGATGGCCGAAGCAATCAGGGCGCGTTGCCTGAGGCCTCCGGAGAGCTGCCACGGGTATTGCCGGGCACGCACTTCGGGTTCAGGCACTCCGACCTGGCGCAACAACTCGAGCACCCGCAGACGGCGCTGCTCCGCAGCCAGATCGGTGTGCAGCAACAATGGCTCCTCGACCTCTGCCCCCACGCGGCGCAGCGGGTCGAGCGAGCCCAACGCATCCTGCATGACAAAGCCGATGTGCTCGCCGCGCAAGCGCTGCCACGCGCGCTCATCGAACTGCCGAAGGTCCTGCCCGGCAAAGGCCAGGCGCTGCGCCTGCACATGGGCACCGGCGCCGGTCAGGCCGACCAGGGTACGCGCCGTGACGCTCTTGCCCGAGCCCGATTCGCCCACCAATGCCAGGCACTGCCCGGCATGCAATTGCAGGTCGACGCCGTGCACCACTGGCACACCCTTGAAGCTCACGTGCAGGCCGCGGATGTCCACCAGCGGTGCCTGGTTCCTCTCGAAGATGCTCATGCGTGTCTGCCCTCGCTACGGCGCAGCCAGTCTCGGCCAATGACAGTGATGGAAATGACAGTCAGGGTGATCGCCAGCGCTGGCCAGGCCATCAGCCAGGGTGCGTTGGCCATGAAGTTGCGCGCCACTGCCATCATCGCGCCCCACTCCGGCGCGGGCGGTGGTGCGCCGAAGCCGAGGAAGCTCAGCGCAGCGGCGGCGGTGATGGCGCCACCCAGGCCGATGCAGGCCAGGATCAGCACGGGTTGCACGGCATTGGGCAGTACATGCCAGAACACCACGGCCAAGGGCCTGCGGCCCAGCGTGACTGCCGCTTCGACGAAGCTGGCACGCCGGATGGTCAGGGTCTGGGCGCGTACCAGGCGGGCATAGCGCGGCACCGAGGCAATGCCGACGGCGAGGATCAGGTTGCTGGTGCCCTGGCCGAACAGGGTGATGATGACCAACGCCAGCAACAGGTCCGGGAAGGCCAGCAACACATCGACGGCGCGCATCAGCAGGTTGTCCAGCCAGGCTGGAGAAAGGCCGGCGAGCAAGCCGAGCAGCGTGCCCAGGCCAAGCCCGACCAGGGTGGCAGCCAGGCCGATGTAGAGCGATGGGCGGGCGCCATGGATCAGCCGGCTGAGCACATCGCGGCCGTTCTCGTCACTGCCCAGCCAGAAGGCGGGGCCTGGCGGGTAGTAAGCCAGGCGGGCGTCGGCAGCCAACGGGTCGGTTGGCGAGAGGCAGTCGGGGAAGGTTACTGCCAGCAGGAGCAAACCGAGCATTGCCCAGGCGAAGAACAGGCCGGGGCGTACTTGCCACTGCGGTCTGCTGATCCAGCTGGGGGGTGCCAACGATATCGTGTTCATAGCGATCCTTCTTGTGTCGCCTGGATTGGGGCTGCTGCGCAGCCCATCGCCGGCAAGCCGGGCTCCCACAGCGACCGCGCAACGCTTGAAGTCTGCGCCGTACCTGTGGGAGCCCCGGCTTGCCGGCGATGGGCCGCAAGGACAGTGATCCTGTGGAAACAGGCTACGGGGCCGGGTTGGGAATACGCCGGTGCACGGCCTGGAGCTCGGCCAGCACTTCATCGCTCAATTGCACATCCAGTGCGCTCAGGTTCTCCTGCAGTTGCAGCAAGGTGGTCTGCCCGGTGATCGCACTGGCCACGAACGGCTGGCGTATGACGAACGCCAGGGCCAGTTGCGCCGGTGTCAGCCCATGCTCCCGTGCAATCTGCACATAGCTGGCAATCGCGCTGTTGGCCTCTTCGCTGCCATAGCGATTGAACGTGCGATACACCGACGACAACCGCGAACCCTCCGGCCTTGCCCCGTTCAGGTACTTGCCGGTCAACGCCCCGAACGCCAGCGGCGAATAGGCCAACAGGCTGATCCCTTCGCGATGGCTGAACTCCGAAAGGCCGTTCTCGTACAAGCGATTGAGCAGGCTGTACGGGTTCTGGATGCTGGCAATCCGCGTCAGGCCCTTGTCCTCGCTGTGCCGCAGAAACTGCGCCACACCCCACGGTGTTTCGTTGGACACACCGATATGGCGCACCTTGCCGGCCTTGACCTGCTCGTCCAGCACCGCAAGGGTTTCTTCGATGGCTGCCGTTTGCGGATGGTCGTCGACGTAGGGGTATTCACGGATACCGAAGAAGTTGCTGGTGCGATCGGGCCAGTGCAGTTGGTAGAGGTCCAGGTAATCGGTCTGCAGGCGGCGCAGGCTACCCTCCAGGGCCGCGACGATGTTCTTGCGGTCGTGGTGCGACAGGCCATCGCGGATGTGCGCCTGGCCACCGGGGTCGCGGGCCGGGCCGGCGATCTTGCTGGCCAGCAGGACTTTGTCGCGGCTGCCACGGGCGGCGAGCCAGGTGCCGATATAGCGCTCGGTGGTGGTCCAGGTTTCAGCGCGGGTGGGCGTGGGGTACATCTCGGCGGTGTCGATGAAGTTGATGCCGGCGGCGATGGCGGCGTCCAGTTGCTGGTGGGCATCCTGTTCGCTGTTCTGGTGGCCCCAGGTCATGGTGCCGAGGCTGAGCAGGCTGACCTGGAGGTTGGTGTGGCCGAGTGGGCGGTAGCGCATGGGTGCATCCTTGTGAAGTGTGTCGGGTTTCAAATCCTGGGGCTGCCTTGCAGCCCATCGCCGGCAAGCCAGCTCCCACAGGTGGGGCGCAGAGCGCCCCTAGGCAGCGAACTGGTTGTGTGCCCTGGGCAGCCCCAGGTGCTCGCGCAAGGTGGTGCCGGTGTATTCGGTGCGGAACAACCCACGCTTCTGCAGCAGCGGTACCACCTCTTCGACAAACACCCGCGCACCCGACGGGAACATGTCGGGCATGATGTTGAAACCATCTCCCGCCCCCGCCAGAAACCACTCGGCCAGGGTATCGGCGACCTGCTCTGGCGTGCCGACGGCCAACCGGTGCCCGACCAGAATCCGCCGCGACAGCTGGCGAATGGTCAGGTTCTCGCTGCGCGCCAGGTTCAACTGCGCCTCCAGAAAACCCTGCGACCCCCGCTCGAAGTCCGCCACCGCGCCAATCCGCGCCCAGGGCAATGGCGCATCCGGGTCCAGTTCACTGGCATCGATGCCGATACGCCCCGCCACTTGCTGCAACAGGCCGTGCTCGCCATGCCAGGCATTGAGCTCGTCGAAGCGTGCATGGGCCTCGGCCTCGGTGCTGCCGATCACGGTAGACAGGCCGGGCATGATCTTCAGGTGCTGCGGGTCGCGGCCCCAGGCTTTGGCCCGTGCCTTCATCTCCCGATAGAACGCCTGCCCGTCGGCCAGGGTGGTCTGGGTGGTGAAGATCGCATCGGCATAGCGTGAACCAAGTGCCTTGCCACCTTCGGAAGAACCGGCCTGCACCAGGACCGGCCTGCCCTGCGGCGAGCGTGGCAGGTTCAGCGGCCCCTTTACCTGAAAGTGCTTGCCCTTGAAATCCACAGTGTGGACCTTGCTCGGGTCGGCAAAACGGCCAGCGCCGCGATCACCGATGATCGCGTCGTCCTCCCAGCTGTCCCAGAGCTTCAAGGTCACCTCGACGAACTCCTCGGCCCGCCCATAGCGGTCCACATGCAACGGCGCGCCAGCCAGGCCGAAGTTCTGTGCCGCCGCATCACCGGCATTGGTGACCACATTCCAGGCAGCACGGCCGCCGCTGATATGGTCCAGCGAGGCAATTCGCCGGGCCAGGTTGAACGGTTCGTTGTAAGTGCTGGAGCAGGTCGCGATCACGCCGATGCGCTCGGTGGCAGCCGCCACTGCGGTTAGCAGCACGGTCGGTTCCAGCCGCCCGCCTGGCTGGGCAGACACATCCGGCGGCAACGCCGGGCCATCGGCAAGGAAGATCGCATCCAGGCAACCGCGCTCGGAAATACGCGCAATATCGCGGTAATAGTTGACGTCGATATAGGCGTCGATTGCCGCCTCACCCTGGCGCCAGGCGCCGGAATGCGAGCCGAAGCCGAGGATGTTCATGCCCAGGCTCATCTGTTTGGTAGTCATGCCGATTCTCCTGATCAGACTGCGCTGGCTTCGTCGCCGCTGCCCTGCCCTTCGCTGGCGCCGGCATGAAGGGCACGCCAGGCCTGGGCCGGGCTGATGCCATTGAGGTAGTAGTTGCCCAACGCCTGCTCGCGGTAGATCGCCGGGTTGTGCGAAGCCAGGGTGCGGGCATTGCGCCAGTGGCGATCGAGGCGCCGGGCATTGCTGGTGGCCGATGCGCCGCCGACTTCGAACAGCAAGGAGCTTGCCTCCAGCACCTGCGGCAGGACGATCTGCTGCGCCTGGAACGTATGGATCTCGGCATCGGTATACAGCTGCTCGGCCACCTCGCCCTGCTGCCCGGCTTCGAACACCGTCTGCAGGCTATGGCCCACGGCGGTAACTTGCGCCTCGGCGGCGAAGGCCAGGCTCGCCAGGCGTCCGATCACCGCCTGCACCCGCGGGTCTGCGGCCGGCTGCGACTGCCCCGGCACACCGAAGGCGCGGGTGCGGCCCTGGACGAACGCCACCGCATCGGCCAGCACTGCACGCCCGATACCCGCCAGGGTGGCCAGGTGCACCGCCTGGTAGAACGCGGTGAGGTACGACTCGGCGCGCAGCTCGCCCTTGGCGAAACGGCGCAGCACATGCTGCGGCTGCACGCTGACCCGGGTGAAACGGGTGGTGCCGCTGCCGGTCAGGCGCTGGCCAAAGCCGTCCCAGTCGTCGACCCGCTCCACCCCTGGCGCACGAGTCGGCACCACCAGGCTGACAAAGTCGTCGCCGTGGTTGGCCACTGCCGCCACCCAATCGGCGTACAACGTGCCCGTGCAGTAGTACTTTTCACCGTCCAGGCGGTAACCACCCTCGTCTTCGCTCAACTGCACGGTATTGCCGGTACTGTCGGTACGCTCGGCCATGGCCGCACCCCACAGTTCACCGGCGACCACGCGGGCGAACCAGTAGTCCTGGGAGGCGGCGTCGCCGGACGACAGCCGCCCTTCGACGAAGCCGAAGTGGGCACGGAAGATCTGCGGCAGGTTGGAGTCGGCCTGCCCCAGGCGCACCAACTGGCGCAGCAGCTGCGGCAAGGTTGCGCCTGAGCCACCGTGGCTGCGCGGCACGCGCAGAGCACCGAAACGGGCTTCGCGCAACCAGGCCACCGGCTCATGGGCCAGGGTGCGCTGCTGCTCGCGGGCCACCGCGCCTTCGGCAATACGCGCGAAGATCGGCGCGAAACGCGCATCCAGTTCGGCATCGGTTATCGTGGTTTGGCTCATGATGTGTCCTTTTTCGTAAATTCAGGGTTGTGCGCTGCGCGGGTCGATGGCCTGGGTCGCGAGGTCCACCAGCAGGTTGACCAGCACGTAGATCGCGGCCGCCAGCAGGGTGACGCCGAGTACCACTGGCACGTCCTTGCTGGCGGTAGCGTCGAGCATCAAACGGCCAATGCCCTGGCGGCCGAACAGCAGCTCCAGCACCACGGCACCGCCGAGCAGGCTGGCGAACACGTAGCCGGCCAGGGTTACCAGCGGCACCAGGGCATGACGCAGGGCATGGCGCAGACGCACAGCGAAGTCGCTCATGCCACGGGCACGGGCCTGGGTGATGAAGGGTTGTTCCAGCACCTGCTCCAGCGCCTGGCGCAACACCTGGGCCAGTACCGCGGCGATCGGCAGCGCCAGGGCCAGACTTGGCAGTACCAGCGAACGCCAACCGCTTGACCCGGACGGCGGCAACCAATGGAAGTGGAAGGCGAAGGCCAGCAATAGCAGCGTACCGATCACGAAATTGGGCGCCGATGACAGCAACAGCTCGATGCCCGACACCACCGCCCGCAAACGCCGCCCACGGTTGGCGGTGAGCAGCGCCGAGGCTACCGCCAGCAGCACTGCCAGTACCGCCGCGCTGCTGGCCAGCGCCAGGGTCGCGGCGGCCTGCTCGCCAATCGCCTGGCCGACCGGTATGCGCAACCGGTACGACTCGCCCAGGTCGCCCTTGGCCAGGCGCACCAGGTAGTGGCCGTACTGCACCCACAGCGGTTGATCGAGGCCGTACTCGGCGCGCACCTGGGCCAGCAGCGCTTCGCTCGGCATGGCATCCGGGCCGCCGAGGATCGCCAGGGCGGTATCACCGCCGCTGTGCTGCATGCCGAAGAAGGTCAGGCTGGCCGCCGCCCATAGCACGATCACACCGTCACGCAGGCGGCGCAGCAAGATGATCAACAGTGTCATGGTTGCTCCTTGGCCAGCCACACGCTGGTGAACAGGGGAACGTTGTGCGAGCCATCGAACAGCACACCGCCGACCGCGTTGCGGTAGGCCAGCAGCATCTGGCTTTCCACCGAGGGCACGGCTGGCACGGTCTCGCCCAGGCGCTGCTGGGCCTGGCGGTACAGCTCGCGGCGTTGGGTCGGGTCGGTGCTGCGTCGGGCGGCGCCGAGCAACCGGTCGAGGGTGGCGTCACGGAAGTGGCCGACGTTCTGACCGATCATGCGTGCGCTGGGGATGGACTGGCTGTGGTAGAGGATGTACAAGCCATCGGCCGTGTTGGTGTGCCAGTAGCCGCCGCCGATGGCGTCGAAGTTGCCGCGGTAGCGCAGCTCCATGACCTTGCTGAGCGGCAGCAGCTCGATGCGCAGGTCGAAGCCGACCTTGCGCAGGTCCGCCTGGGCTGCCACCGAGACATTGGCCGGGAACGCCGGGTTGTCATAGGTCAACAAGACCGCCCCGAGGCGCTGGCCAGCACGGGTGCGATAGCCTTCGGCATCACGCCCGGTCCAGCCGGCAGCGTCGAGCAGGCGCCCGGCTTCGGCCGGGTCGAAGGCCAGGGTGTCGCGAGCCACCGGGTCATAGCCGGGCGTATTCACGGCAAGGAAGTCGCCCTTGGCCAGGTATTCGCCGAAGCCGGAAATCCACGCCAGGCCATCACGGTCGATAGCCTTGGCCACGGCCTGGCGCACCCGCACGTCATCGAACGGCGCACGCTCGACATTGAAGGTGATGCTGCGCGACGGGTTGCCCTTGCGAATGCGGTTGCGCAGGGTCAGCTGTGGGTTGGCACGGATCGCCGCGGCATTCTGCGCGGGGGCGTCCAGGGCCATGTCGTTGTCGGCGGCTTCCAGCGAGGTGTAACGGATCATCGCTTCGGGCACGTAGCTCAGCTCGATGCCGTCCAGATACGCCTCGCCCTGGTGGTTGATCGCCGGCGGCGCCCAGTTGTACCCCGGGCGGCGGACAAAGCTGGCACGCTGGTCGCGCACCCAGCCGGTCAATACGAAAGGCCCGGTGCCGATGGGCTGACTGGCGATGGTCTTCGGCGCCTGGAGGATCTGCCGCGGCGATATCATCCCCAGCCAGGCCTGCGACAGCACATCCAGAAACGGCGCAAAGGGTGCACGCAGGGTCGCTTCGAACGTGTACTCGTCCACGACCCGCCCTTGCAGGTACGGCGCAATATAGGCGGCAGCCAGCGGCGACTTGGTCACGGGGTCGCGCATGTGTTCGAGGTTGACCCGAACGGCCTCGGCGTTGAAGCGCTCGCCATCGCTGAACGTGACGTCGTCACGCAGGTGGAAGGTGTAAGTCAGGCCGTCGGCGCTGATGTCCCAGCTTTTCGCCAGCCACGGCGTGAGGGTGCCGTCTTCGGCCTGGTACACCAGGCAGTCGAACAGGATGCGGCCCATCCACTGCATGTTGCCATTGGACAGTGCATGGATATCGAAACTGCCAGCGTCGCTCGCCGCTGACACACGCAGGGTGCCGCCGCGCTTGCCGGGCTGCTGCTCGATGAAGTCGCTGGCCGGGTAGCGCATCACGCCATTCACTTCGCTGAGCGCTTCGCCCTTGAGCGGCACCTGGCCCTGCGGTGGCGTGGCGGGTGAGCAGGCGGCAACCAACAGCGCACTGGCTAGCAGGCATGTATTGAACAATCGGGAATTCAGCTGCACAACGGGCCTTTTATATAGACGGCTACATAAAGGGCTATTGCAGTTGTCGTGCCAGCGCTAAAACGGCGCATTCATTGAGGTTAGTTTAAGCCGCCTGGCTCGTTAACCATACAAACTGTTCCATCCCTGTTGCCCTGACAACATTCCGTAGGGTGCCCCCTCTCCTTTGGATATTTGGATATAACCGGCACTGTTCCACAAACAACAGGGGCGCAACAAAGTTTGCTGTTTTATTCAGCACTTCACAGCAAAACTTTGGCCACCCCCGCAACTTCCGGCCTTTCGCCAGCTGGCACAAAAACTGCTCTTACACATTTCGACAGGCCTGACTATTCCCATAGAACGCCGAGGACCTACGATGACTTGCAAGGAATTGAACGATGCGTGCGATTCAAACCCATCCACTGCGCCTGGCCATCCGCCACGCCGCCCTGGCCACCGCGGCCACGGCCCTGCTGGCCCCGGTCACGGTACTGGCCGCTGAGCAAACCCTGGGCACGGTGACCGTGCAGGCAGCCAAGCAATCCGAAGTGCAACAGGCCGCCAGCGCCCTGGCCGAGGTGCCCGGTGGCACCAGCGTGGTCGACAGCGAAGAAGTCGCCAAAGGCCGCACTGCCACGCTGCAGGACACCCTCGGCTACCAGCCCGGGGTATTCGTGCAGTCCACCGGCGGCAACGACGCTGCGAAGATCTCGATCCGCGGCTCCGGTGCCAATACCTCGCCCGGCTACTTCCGTGAGGGCATCAAGTTCCTGTTCGACGGCCTGCCGCTGACCGGCCCTGGCGGTACACCTTACGAATTCCTCAATGCCAGCGGCGTCAACTACACCGAGATCCTGCGCGGTGCCAACGCCTTCCAGTATGGCGCGCTGACCCTCGGCGGCGCGGTCAACTTCGTCAACCACAGCGGCTACAGCGCCCCTGGCCTGCGCGTGCGCGCCGAAGCCGGCAGCTACCACTACCAGAAGCAGAGCATCAGCTACGGTGGGGTCGAAGGCGACCTGGACTACTACCTGCAAGCCGACAACTACCGCAACGAGGGTTATCGCGACTACAGCCTGTCGAAAAGCTCGGGCATCGTTGCCAATGCCGGCTACCGCTTCAGCCCCAAGCTGGAAACCCGCCTGCTGCTGCGCTACCGCGACGAAACCCACAACGACCCCAGCGCTACCACCCTCAACGCCGCACTGCACCACCCGCGCCGTGCCAGCGCCACCGCCGAGAGCAGCGGTGCCGGTGCGCGCCGCCCGGGCAGCATCTGGGTAGGCAGCAAGACCACCTATACCTTTGACGACGATGCACGGCTGACCTTCGGCCTGTCGTACCACGACTATCGCCATACCAACAGCCCGCGCAGCCCGAGCAACCCCAGTTACTGGGACTGGCACGACCTCGGCCTGTTGCTGGGCTACGACCGGGTCGACTATCTGTTCGGCCACGAAAGCCGCAGCAACATCGCCGTCACGTCCATCCAGCACCTGCGTGGCGGAGTGAATTCGGCCAACGACAACAAGGTGTCGCTCAAGCAGGTCAACTACAAGGATTCGTTCGACCGGGTGATTGCCCTGGGCAACGATATCAACCTGGTCGACAACCTCTGGCTCACCAGCGGCGTGTCGTTCATCAACGTGCGGCGCAACATCAATATCGACCACGCGGTGAACCCAAACACCACCACCTTCCCGCAGCACGTGGACTACGACAACTGGAGCACCGCCCCGCGCATCGGCCTGCGCTATGAGTTCAGCCCGAACCTGCAGGTATTCACCAACTTCAGCCGCAGCATCGACCCGCCGGCTTCGTGGGAATATTCAGGCTCCGGCCCGACCCTGCCTTACATCCGCCCGTTGGTGGAGCAGAAGGCCAACACCTTCGAGGTCGGTATCAAGGGCTCGCACGGCATCTTCGATGGCAGCCTGGCCCTGTACCGCTCGTGGATCCACGACGAGCTGCTGAACGTGCAGATCATCCCCGCCACGTCATCGTCGGCAGCGGTCACTGGCGCCTTCAACGCCTCACCGACCATCCATCAGGGGGTCGAAGCCGGCCTGAACACCCGCCTTTGGGAAAACCCTCAGGGCGACCTGGTACGCTGGCGCCAGGTGTACACCTACAACGACTTCTACTACCGGCATGACGACACCTTCGGCGACAACCAGTTGCCGGGCGTGCCCAAGCACATCTATCAGGGTGAGCTGCAGTATCAGGACCACAGCGGCTGGTACACCGGCATCAACGTACAGTCAGCCTCGCGTACGGCCGTGGACTATGCCAATACCCTGTATGCACCGTCGTACACCATCTGGGGAGCGAACCTGGGATACGAGGCACCGAAGGGCAACTGGAAAGTGTCGCTGGACCTGAAGAACCTGGCGAACAAGGCCTACGTGACAGCGGTGACGCCGGTGTACAACGCGCGCGGGCAGGATACCGCGTCGTTCTGGCCGGGGGACGGGATTGGCGCGTACGTGGGGGTCGAGTTCAGGTACTGAGCAGGCGGCCACACGTTTGACAGGACGTCCGTTGCCCATTCGAAACCGAACGCCGCCTCACGGCGCTCGGTTTCGGGGAGCGCTGTTCGCGCCGAAGGGCTTCACAGGGTAAATGGAAAGGTTTCAGCATTGACCTGAATCAATCAAACGCCATGGGCGGTGTTGTAAACAGCACACCGAACATTGGGGAATGAAGATTGATGAGCGAGTCCAACCCGGCAACCAGAATTATCTGCAACAATCTTGAACTGGCCGATCAATTGCGCCAGTTGTTGGCGCCTGTCGCACCCGATTGCGAGGTGCTGAGTACGCCTGCCAATTGCAGCGTCGCACCGCTTTGCCGCTGGCTCGGTGAAGCCCGGTTGGGCCCGGCTGGGCAGGTACAAGCTGCCTTGCTGGATGCCACCGAGGTTCTCGAACAGACCCGACACGCGTTCAAATCCCGCGAACTGGGTTTGCTGCGGCGACGCTTGGTTGCATTGCTGGATAAATTGTCGGAAGATCCCCAGTGATGTGAATGTGCCATCACCAGGTTCCGCCCCGCGGGAACCGGCTTTGCCGAGCAGGATAACAGGCCTGAAAGACGAAGCGCCGTGGCAACAAGTTCTCGAGCAGAACTTGTTGCCACGGCGCTTTTTTTTGTTCAGCAAAAAGGAACTTCTCCAACACCGGGGGATATGAATGAAGGTGACAAAAGACCTCGAGGAACTGCTCAAGCGTATCCGTCTCGACCACGCGGAGATTGTCGAACGCTTTCGCTTTCTCGACTGGAGCGCCGATGATGCCAGACGACTAGGCGCAGCAGCTCAGCAGATGGCCCCGTCCCAGCAGGCTTTCGTCGACCATCTGTACCGTCACCTGGCGGAATTTGCCACGCCGTCCGCTTTGCTTCGCACGCCGCAGGTCACCGCCCGTTTGAAGCAGAGCCAGGCTGAGTATTACCAGCGCTTGTGGAGCGGCCCCTACGATGAAACCTACGTCAACGGCCGCCTGCGCATCGGTGTGATCCATCAGCAGATCGGCCTGGAGCTGAAGTGGTACCTCGGCAGCTATCGGCTTTACCTCGACGACATGCTTGAAAGCGTGTTCGGCGACAGCCCGGATGTAACGCTCTATTCAAGCCTGTTGAAGGCGGTGTTCTTCGACATGACGCTGGCCATCGATACCTACAGTGCGGCCCAGCACAAGGCGCTGGAAGATAGTGAGGCTCGCTTCGCCCGCGCGCTGCGCGGTGCCAACGACGGGCTGTGGGACTGGCATGTGGATCAGGACCGGCTTTACGTTTCTGAACGCTGGGCCAGCATGCTCGGCCTCAGCCGCGACAGCATCGGCGAGAGCAGTGCCAGTTGGTTCGGCCGCGTGCACCCGGACGACCTGCCGGATTTTCGCCATGCCATCAATGCCCATCTACAAGGGCAGACATCCTCCGTTCACTACGAGTACCGTATCCGCAAGCACAACGGCGACTACATCTGGGTCCTCGTGCGAGGGGTCGCCGAAATGACCAACCCCGGCGAGCTACGCATGGCTGGCTCGCAGTCTGATATCAGTGCACGCAAGGATGCCGAGCAGCGCCTCCAGCACACCGCCCAGCATGACCCGTTGACCGGCCTGGCCAACCGCATCCGGCTTGACGAGCAGATGCAGAAGACCTTCAGGAAGCAGCGCAAGGGCGGTGACTACGAGGCGCTACTATTCATCGATCTGGACCGCTTCAAGCTGATTAACGACAGCCTCGGCCACAACGTCGGTGATCGCGTGCTGGTGGAAGTTGCAATGCGCCTGAAAGAGTCGCTGCGCCCCACCGACCAACTGTTCCGATTCGGCGGAGACGAGTTCATCGTCCTGCTTCATGACCTTACCTGCGACCGCGACGCCGAACAGATATCCCAGCGCATCCTCGACAACTTGCATAAGCCGCTGCACATGGACGGCCGAACCCTGGTGGTCAGCGCCAGCATCGGCATCGCGCCATTGCACGACAATGGCAAAGCCCTGGATGTCCTGCAGGCGGCCGATCTTGCCCTCTACCGAGCCAAGTCTGCCGGCAAGGCCCGCTTCGCCCACTACGACGAAACGTTGCAAGACACCGCACAGCAGAATCTTGAACTGGAGTCCGCGCTAGGCCAGGCACTGCAACGCAATGAGTTCGAACTGTATTACCAACCGATCTATCGTCTGGACCCAGGGGCGCCGCAGGTGACCGGGGTCGAGGCACTGCTGCGCTGGCGCCATGGTGAACGCCTGATCTCGCCATTGGAGTTCATCCCGGCGCTGGAGGAGTCGGGGGAGATCATCCGCGTCGGCGAATGGGTATTGCGCCAGGCCTGCCAGCAGACCCGGCTCTGGCAACTGGCCGGACATGGCCTTTTACGCTGCTCGGTGAACATCTCCAGCACCCAGCTGCAACAAGTCGACTTCACCCTTCGGCTTATCGACATCCTGCAGGAAAGCGGCCTGCCGCCCGCCAGCCTGATCCTGGAAATTACCGAAAGCCAGCTGATGCATGACGACACGGACACATTGGCCTGTCTGCATGAATTGACCAGTCTCGGCGTACTGCTGGCCCTGGACGACTTTGGCACCGGCTATTCCTCGCTGGGCTACCTCACCCGCTTTCCGCTGCACATCCTCAAACTGGACAAGAGCTTCATCAACGGCGTGCCTTGCGAGAGCAAACAGAGTGCGATCAGCCAAGCGATCATCGGCCTCGGCCGTAGCCTTGGCCTGGAAGTGGTGGCCGAAGGCATCGAGAGTTCGGCGCAGCTCGAATTCGTGGTCGGTGAAGGCTGCCACTACGCCCAAGGTTACTGGTTCAGTCGGCCACAACCTGCCGCCCAGATACAACATCTGCTCAGCACAGAAGACCGTTTCGAGGAAAGCGCAGTTACCCGGCGCGTACCCGTCAGTTCAGGAGAAAAACAATGAAAACCAATCTTCCGGTCAGTGGTCGTGCCGTCGAATTCAGCGCAAACGCGAACATCCTTTCCACAACCAACCCCAAAGGCGCCATCACTTACGTCAACCCCGACTTCATCAACATCAGCGGCTTCAGTGAAACCGAACTGCTCGGCGTCAATCACAACATCGTGCGTCACCCGGACATGCCCCCGGAAGCCTTTGCGCATCTGTGGCAGACACTCAAATCCGGGCGCTCGTGGATGGGGCTTGTAAAAAATCGCTGCAAGAACGGTGACCACTACTGGGTCAGCGCCTACGTCACGCCGATGCAGCGCAATGGCGAAACAGTGGAATACCAATCGGTTCGCACGCTACCGGCCAAAGCGCTGGTGCAAGCTGCAGAACATCTCTATGCGCAGTTGCGTACCGGTAGAAAGGCCAACTGCCTGCGTATGTCACGGCTATCCGTCGGCATGCGCCTGGCACTCGCCAGCACTGGCGTCAACCTGCTGTGCTTCGCTGCCTTGGGCTCGCTGGGCGCGTTGGCCTGGAGCCATGCCGCCTTCTCCATGATGCTGTCGAGCTTGCTGCTCGGCGGCCTGTTGCGCTTCAGCCTGCGCCCCCTCGACGCCCTTGCGCGCAAAGCCAGGAAGATCGCCGACAACCCTCTGAGCCAGATTCTCTACAGCGGCCGCCGCGACCAATTTGGCCAGATCGATTTCGCCCTGCAAATGCTCGAAGCCGAGACCCAGGCAATCGTCGGACGCATTGCCGACTCGTCCCGCCAGCTGAGCAAGGAAGCCGAAGCGCTTGTATCGGCAGTGGACAACAACAATTGCGCGACCCTGCGGCAGCAGGGGGAAACCGCCCAGGTAGCCAGCGCAATAACCCAGATGGCCAGCAGTGTCCAGGAAGTGGCGCGCAACGCCCAGCTCACCGCCAGCGCCGCGAACCTGGCCAATGAGGAATCGGACCGCGGTCAGCAACTGGTCGAGCAAACCCGCCAGCACATCGATAGTCTCGCCAGCGAGGTGCAACAGACCAGCGCAGTGATCGATCAACTGGAACAGCATGGAAGTGAAATTGGCCGGGTACTGGAGGTCATTCAAAGCATCGCCGAACAGACCAACCTGCTTGCCCTCAACGCCGCCATCGAAGCTGCACGAGCCGGTGAGGCAGGCCGGGGGTTCGCCGTGGTCGCCGACGAGGTGCGCGGGCTGGCTTCGCGAACCCAGCAATCCACCGCCCACATCCAGGGCACCATAGAGACCTTGCGCCGCTCCACCGGTAATGCCGTGCTGGCGATGCAGCGTAGTCACAGCAAGGCCGAGGTCAGCGTCGAACAGGCCCTGCTGGCCGCCCGGGCGCTGGATGGCATTACCCGGCGCGTCGATGAGATAAGCGGTATGAGTGTGCAGATCGCTGCCGCTGTAGAGGAGCAGAGTGCGGTGGGTGACAGCATTCAGGGCAGCCTGGCGGATATCAGCCAAACCACCCGCAACAGTGTGCTTGCCAGCAGCCAGAGCCGTACTACTGCGGCCCATGTGGCCAACCTGGCCGAGCGCCTGCAACTGCTGTCGGCACAACTTTGGGGGCGCCAGGGCAACGAGTGACGGGTTCGAGCTGGCGGTTTGGCGCTGAAACGAAAAAGGGCCCGAAGGCTAATGCCAGTCAGTTAAGGTTTCTAAAGGCTTCACTGGGGCTGCTTTGCAGCCCATCGCCGGCAAGCCAGCTCCCACAGGTACAGCGCAGGGCTCAAGAGTTGCACTATACCTGTGGGAGCTGGCTTGCCGGCGATGGGCCGCAAGGCGGCCCCAAATATCTTAACTGACAGGCATTTGCCCTAAGGCCCTTTCTTCCACGACTTACAGACGCTTTATGGCAATCTGCAGATCTGGGTCTTTGAGTTGCAGGGCACTTTGCAGGTACCCTGCCACCTCGAAATCTCCGAACGGATCGAAGCTCATGCGCGGATCGGTTTCCTGGTGCGCCGTTTTTCGGCGAGATAGCGCCCTTGCAGTGCCATGATCTCAACCTTGCTGAGCACGCCTTTTCTTTTAAGGTTCACCAGCAACTGTTCGACGACGTCCAGGTGGATGATATCACCAGCCAGACGACTGATAGTCACAGCCATACCACTCACCCCGTCACGCTTCGCGGTAACATGGTGCTTTTTGGCAAGGTTTCTGACTTCAGTGGCAACACTGGTATTAGAGGATCGGGTCATCTCAAGCCTCCTTTGATGACCAGATCTTCGCATGGCGTCGATCAAGCAGACAGGCGTGGCGCCGGAGGGAAAAGAGCAAATGACAGAAACGAAAAAAGGCCCCGAAGGGCCTTCTTTCTTGCCCCAC
Organism: Pseudomonas putida; assembly: GCA_029953615.1. NCBI lineage: Bacteria > Pseudomonadati > Pseudomonadota > Gammaproteobacteria > Pseudomonadales > Pseudomonadaceae > Pseudomonas > Pseudomonas putida. Next base: position 373,700 of record CP124529.1, read on the forward strand.
CGAAATCCTTCGATAAGGGCCAATTTTGGAGCGGGAAACGAGACTCGAACTCGCGACCCCGACCTTGGCAAGGTCGTGCTCTACCAACTGAGCTATTCCCGCGTCGTGATGGGTGCCATTCTAGCGAACTCCAAAACGGCGTCAACCCCTTGATTCAAAAAACTTTTATTTCTGTTCCGAACCTTCGCGCAGGTGCGGCCAGGCGGCCAGCAGGTAGTGCACCATCGACCACAGGGTCAGCCCCGCCGCCACCAGCAGCAGCGCGTAGCCGAGGATTACCCAGAAGGTTACCGCCGGGGGGTTGGCCAGCAGGATCACCAGCGCCAGCATCTGGGCCGCGGTTTTCCACTTGCCGAGGTTGGACACCGCCACATGCGCCCGCGCGCCCAGTTCGGCCATCCACTCGCGCAGCGCCGACACCACGATCTCGCGGCCAATGATGACCGCGGCCGGCAGGGTCAGCCAGAAGTTGGCGTGGGTCTGCACCAGCAGCACCAGGGCCACCGCCACCATCAGCTTGTCGGCCACAGGGTCGAGGAAGGCACCGAACGGCGTGCTCTGCTGCAGACGACGCGCCAGGTAGCCGTCCAGCCAGTCGGTGGCGGCGGCAACGGCGAACACACTGCTGGCTGCCATGTAGCTCCAGTGGTAAGGCATGTAGAACAGCAGGATGAAGATCGGGATGAGCAGGACGCGTAGAACGGTGAGCAGGTTTGGAATATTCATCGGTACGACTGGCCGCAAGTTGAGCCCGCATTCTACTCGCTATGCAGGCTGGCATAAATCGACTCGGCAAGCTTTTTACTGATGCCGGGTGCTTTGGCGATTTCATCGATACTGGCGCGGTTGAGCTCCTGCAGGCCGCCGAAATGTTTCAGCAGGTCGCGCCGGCGCTTGGGCCCTACCCCGGCCACGTCCTCCAGGCTCGACACCCGGCGGGCCTTGCCACGGCGGGCGCGGTGGCCGGTAATGGCGAAACGGTGGGCTTCGTCGCGGATCTGCTGGATCAGGTGCAGGGCCGGTGAGTCGCCCTTGAGGGTGAACTCATGGTGCACGTCGTTCAGGTACAGGGTTTCGAAACCGGCCTTGCGTGTCACGCCCTTGGCCACGCCGAGCAGGGTCAGGTCGCTGAAGCCCAGCTCCTGCATCACGTCACGGGCCATGTTCAACTGGCCTTTGCCGCCGTCCACCAGCAGCACGTCTGGCAGCTTGCCCTCGCCGTCCTTGATGCGCCCGTAGCGGCGGGTCAGGGCCTGGTGCATGGCGGCGTAGTCGTCACCGGCCGTGACACCTTCGATGTTGAAGCGGCGGTAGTCGGACTTGAGCGGGCCTTCGGGGCCGAACACCACGCAGCTGGCCACGGTGGCTTCGCCGCTGGAATGGCTGATGTCGTAGCACTCCAGGCGTTGCGGCACCTCGTCCAGCTGCAGCACCTCGGCCAGGGCCTCGAAACGTGCGGCCATGTGCTGGCGGTTGGCCAGGCGGGCATTGAGTGCCTGCTCGGCGTTGGTCACTGCCAGTTGCTGCCAGCGGGCGCGGGTACCGCGCACCCGGTGGCTGATGGTCAGCTCGCGGCCACGCAGCGTGTGCAGTGCTTCGGTGATGGCTTCGAAGTCTTCGTGCACCACGTTGACGATCAGTTCGCCCGGCAGTTCGCGCTCGGCATTGCCCAGGTAGTACTGGGAGAGGAACGCCGCCATCACTTCGGCCACCTCCTCCTCGATGCCCACCTGCGGGAAGAAGTTCTTGCTGCCCAGCACCCGCCCGCCGCGCACGCTGATCAGGTGCACGCAGGCGCCACCAGGGTTGACGAAGGCGGCGATAACGTCGACATCCCCGCTGCCGCCTTCGATGTACTGCTGGTCCTGAACGCGGCGCAGCAAGGCGATCTGGTCGCGCAACTCGGCGGCCTTCTCGAAATCGAGGGCCATGGCGGCCTTTTCCATTTCGGCATTCAGCTCGTTGCCCAGTTGCTGGCTACGACCCTCCAGGAACATCACCGAATGGCGCACGTCCTCGGCATATTCCTCGGCGGTTACCAGGCCCGTGCAGGGGCCTTTGCAGCGCTTGATCTGGTACTGCAGGCACGGCCGGGTGCGGTTGGCGTAATAACTGTCTTCGCACTGGCGCACCGAAAAGGCCTTTTGCAGCAGGCTGAGGCTTTCACGAATGGCCCCGGCACTGGGGTACGGGCCAAAGTAGCGGCCCTTGGCCTTCTTCGCCCCACGGTGAATGCCCAACCGCGGGAACTCGCCGTCGGAAAGGAACACGTAGGGGTAGGATTTGTCGTCGCGCAGCAGGATGTTGTACGGCGGCCGCCATTCCTTGATCAGGTTCTGCTCCAGCAGCAGCGCCTCGGTTTCGTTGGCGGTGATGGTGGTTTCGACCTGGGCGATGCGCGCCACCAGCGCGGCGGTCTTGGGCGCCAGGCCGGTCTTGCGGAAATAGCTGGCCAGGCGCTTCTTGAGGTTTTTGGCCTTGCCCACGTAAAGCAGCCGGGCTTCGCCGTCGAACATCCGGTATACGCCCGGGCGACCACTGCAGGTCGCCAGGAATGCGCTGGCATCGAAAACTTGGGACATGAGGTTTTACAGGCTTGCGTCGACCATACCGTGGCGAACGGCCAGCAAGGTCAGTTCGACGTCGCTGGTGACCGAGAGTTTTTCAAAGATCCGATAACGGTAAGTATTGACGGTCTTGGGTGAGAGGCACAACTTGTCGGAGATGATCTGTACCTTCTGGCAGCCGACGATCATCAGGGCAATCTGGATTTCCCGCTCCGACAAGGCGTCGAACGGTGAACCCTGTGGCTGGAACGGTTTCAGCGCCAGCTGCTGGGCGATCTGCGGGCTGATGTAGCGCTGGCCGGCAAAGGCCAGGCGGATCGCCTGGACCATTTCGTCAAGGCCGGCGCCCTTGGTCAGGTAGCCGGCAGCGCCGGCCTGCAGCAGGCGCGTGGGGAATGGGTCTTCCTCGCACACGGTCACGGCAACCACTTTGATGTCCGGGTGGCTTCGCAGCAGCTTGCGGGTAGCCTCCAGGCCGCCGATACCGGGCATTTTCACGTCCATCAGCACCACGTCCGGCTTCAGCTCGCGGGCCAGCTTGAGTGCCGATTCGCCCGAATCACCCTCACCCACCACCTGCAGGCCATCGATGTCGGCCAGCATGCGGGTAATACCGGTTCGTACCAGATCGTGATCATCGACCACTAAGACCCTAATCAAGCACACACCTCGTCAGCAGGGCGATTGGATCCTGCCACCTTAACAAAATTTTTCACGGCGGACCTAACGCATTCCTTCCGTAAGAAACGCCTGACGTTCAACCGGCAGCGGCCTCACTGCCTGCCGGGATTTGTCGGAGTGGGTCAAACGCCTCAGCAAGTGCCAGAGTGCCGCCTGATCGTCGCCCGACAACTGCCGGAACGCATCCAGCAAACTGGACTCATCGGTGTTCAGCCCTTCGAGCGGTGCCGGGGTGCGGATACCGCTGAGCACGTATAGCGCATCCACGCCTCTGCTCGCCAATGCAGCCAGGTAATCGACCCGCGGCGAGCGTTCACCACTCTCGTATTTGCCCTGGGCATTGGGTTCGACCCCGCCGATGTCACCAAACACGCGCTGGGTCATCCCCAGACGCTCACGCTCTTCCCGCAACCGCGGACCGATTCCATTCATGGGGGGGCTCCTGTTCCCTGTTCACACGCTGGTACTGCCTACCCACCGGCAGGCAGCCGTAAACGTCTGAGTTCACTATGCCCATGCCCACTCGTCGCGACAAGCCATCATTGCGCTATTAGTCGATCGTACGCTGCATGCGCACAAAACAGTCGTCCTCACCCATTTCGACGAAACCCTGGCGCCGGTACAGCACACGCGCCGGGTTGCTGCGAAACACCATCAGCCGTAGCAGCGGCAGATGCCGCTGGCGGGCCCACAGCGCCAGCTGCTCCAGCACCCAGCTGCCGACACCACGCCCACGGTGCTCGGGTAGCAGGTGCAACTCACGGATGAACAGCGCCTGGCGGTCCTGGCTGAGGCTGCAGTAGCCGAGCACGCGATCGCCTTCAGTCACCAACCACTGTTCGCGCCAGCCCCAGGCTTCGTCGAAGGCTTGCTCTATCCACAGCAGGTCGTATTCGCGGTAGTACGGCAGCATGGCGCGGCGCGTGAGGTCGCGGGCGAAGTTGCGGTGGGTGTCGTTGGCGGGGGTTAGTTGTAGAGGCATGGGTTCTCTAGTCTGGCAGCTCTTGCACTGTCGTTTGTAGGAGCGGCCTTGTGTCGCGACAGGGCCTGCAAAGCAGCCCCGGGTTTCGACATGGAGCAATTATTGCCGGGGCCGCTCTGCGGCCCTGTCGCGACACAAGGCCGCTTACAGGGTCAGCACAGTCCCGATAAATCATTATCGCTCATGGGGCGTAGCACACGGGCGAACTGCCAGGCCCACGCCGGTCCAGCTCGTCCTCCAGCCATTCAGCCAGCACCCGGGCATTGTTATGCTCGGTGTCCTTGCCCGCATAAAGCAATGTCAGCGTGCCCTTTCCGGCCAGGTCCAGCAGCGGGTACCAGTGTTCGGGGCGGGCCGCCAGCTCCTGCTGGTAGCGCCGGGTGAAGCCGGCGAAATCCACTTCACCCTGGTGAAACGCCTTGCGTAATTCAGCCGAGGGTGCAACTTCGCGCAACCACTGCCCGTGCAGGTCTTCCTTGCGCTTGTTACGCGGCCACAGGCGATCGACCAACACGCGCTGGCCATCGTCCGGCTCAACCGCGTCATAGACACGCTTGCAGCGAATCATGGGTTTCTCCTGCCATTACCGTCCGTCTTGAGCCTAGATAAATCATTGATCGAGGTCACGGCCGGGTTACGAATTGTTTCTATGCTCAAGGCCTTCGGCACCTTCGCCCCCTGCCAACCGGAGCCCCCATGGCAACCCCGTCACTGGCCAGCCAGCCGCAACTGGCCCAACGCGACTCCCGCCCGCAGCTTGCCCACAAGCCGGGGCGTGCCAGCCTGGTGCTGTTCTTCGGCCTGCTGCTGGCCGGCATCGCCTATACCGCCTGGAGCCTGAAGCAGGATGTGACGGCCAGCGGTACGGTAATCACCACGGTCACGCCATTTCTGCTGCTGGGCCTGGCGTTGCTGATCGCCCTGGGCTTCGAGTTCGTCAATGGCTTCCACGACACCGCCAACGCAGTGGCCACCGTCATCTACACCCATTCGTTGCCGGCACCGGTCGCCGTGGTCTGGTCCGGGCTGTGCAACTTCCTCGGCGTGCTGCTTTCCAGCGGCGCGGGTGGCGTTCGGCATCATCGCCCTGCTGCCGGTTGAGCTGATTCTGCAGGTAGGCTCCTCGGCCGGCTTCGCCATGGTCTTCGCCCTGCTGCTGGCGGCGATCATCTGGAACCTCGGCACCTGGTGGCTGGGCCTGCCGGCCTCATCCTCGCACACCCTGATCGGTTCGATCATCGGCGTGGGCGTGGCCAATGCGCTGATGCACGGGCGCGACGGCACCAGTGGCGTGGACTGGGCCCAGGCCAGCAAGGTCGGTTATGCCTTGCTGTTCTCGCCGCTGATCGGCTTTGCCTGCGCTGCCCTGTTGCTACTGGCCCTGCGCGCGCTGGTCCGGCGCAAGGCGCTGTACCAGGCGCCGGAAGGCCAGACGCCGCCACCGTGGTGGATCCGCGGCGTGCTGATCCTGACCTGCACCGGCGTGTCCTTTGCCCATGGCTCCAACGACGGCCAGAAAGGCATGGGCCTGATCATGCTGATCCTGGTTGGCACCCTGCCGATGGCTTACGCACTGAACAAGACCATGCCCAATGAGCAGGCCTTGCAGTTTTCCGCCGTCGCCGAGGTAACCCGCCAGGCACTGGTGCGCAACAACCCGCTAACGGCCCCGGCCGACCCGCGCCAGGTGCTGACCACGTTCATTGCAGAACCCAAGGCCAGCCCGCACCTGGCACCGGCGCTGGCAGCGCTGACCGGCATGATCGGCGATCAGGTCAAAGGTTATGGCTCGCTCAAACGGGTACCGGCCGAAGCCATGGCCAACGTGCGCAACGACATGTACCTGACCAGCGAAGCCATCCGCCTGATCGAGAAGAACCAGCTGGTGGTGTTCGATGCCGACACACGCAGCAAGGTGCTGCTGTTCAAGACCCAGCTGGACGATGCCACCCGCTACATCCCGCTGTGGGTGAAAGTGGCCGTGGCCATCGCACTGGGGCTGGGTACCATGGTCGGCTGGCGGCGCATCGTGGTGACGGTAGGCGAGAAGATCGGCAAGACCCACCTCAGCTATGCCCAGGGGGCTTCGGCTGAAGTGGTGGCGATGTGCACCATCGGTGCGGCGGACATGTTCGGGTTGCCGGTATCGACCACCCACGTGCTGAGCTCCGGGGTGGCCGGGACCATGGTGGCCAACGGGTCGGGGATTCAGAAGCGCACGCTGATCAATCTGCTGATGGCCTGGGTGCTGACCTTGCCGGCAGCGATGCTGTTGGCCGGCAGCCTGTACTGGTTGCTGCACCACATTTTCTGAGCCGCTGGAGTACATTGTTGGCTCTAAGGGCGCTATCGCCGGCAAGCCAGCTCCCACAGGTACACCACAGGCCCCAGGCCTTGTGCATTACCTGTGGGAGCTGGCTTGCCGGCGATAGCGCCCTTACAGCCAACATCAACCTGGAATCTTTAGCCCACGCTGCACGGCCGGCCGCTCGAGGAATGCCGCCAGCACCCGCTGCACGTTCTTGAACTGATCGAAGCCGACCAACTCACGGGCGTTATAGCGCTCCACCAGGTTGCGCACCCAGGGGAAGATCGCGATGTCGGCAATGCTGTACTCGTCGACCATCCACTCCCGGCCCTTCAAATGCCGGTCCAGCACACCGAGCAGGCGCCTGGACTCGTTGACATAACGGTCCCGCGGGCGCTTGTCCTCGTATTCCTTGCCAGCGAAGAAGTGGAAGAAGCCAACCTGGCCGAACATCGGCCCGATACCGCCCATCTGGAACATCAGCCACTGCAGGGTCTGGTAACGCTGGGCCGGGTCCTGGCTGAGCAACTGGCCGCTCTTCTCCGCCAGGTACTGCAGGATCGCCCCGGACTCGAACAGCGGCAGCGGCTTGCCGCCTGGGCCATTGGGGTCGAGGATGGCGGGAATCTTGTTGTTGGCGCTGAGCGAGATGAATTCGGGGCTCAGTTGGTCATCGTTGTCGAAGCTGACCTTGTGCGGCTCATAGGCCAGGCCGATTTCTTCGAGCATGATCGACACCTTGACGCCGTTGGGCGTCGGCAGCGAGTAAAGCTGCAGGCGCTCGGGGTGTTTCGCGGGCCACTTGCGGGTAATGGGGAAAGCACTGAGATCGGTCATGATCAACCTTGCCTGAGGAATGAACCTCTCACTCTAGAGGCATCCCCGGCCGCTGACCATCACCGACCCTTTATCAGCATGCGCGTTTCAGGCCTGGCCGTGGGCTTTGAGCTTGAGCTTTTCGGTATCGACGCGAACGAACACCGAGTCGGCAGTGACGGTCAGCACATCGTCGGCCCACACTTCACAAATTACCCGGCTCTTACGCCCTACTTCGCCTTCCACACGTGCCTTGAGCAACAGCTCGACGCCCATCGGCGTGGGTTTCAGGTAGGTCAGGTTGAGCGTGCCGGTAACGCAGTCGATACGCGGCAGGCTACCCGGCTCGCGACCTTCGTTACGGTAGTGGTAGGCCATCGCCGTCCAGTTGGAGTGGCAGTCGACCAGCATCGCCAGCAGGCCGCCATAGACCAGGCCAGGCCAGCCGATGAAGGTGCTGTCGGGCAGGTGCCTGCACAACAGGTGGATGCCGTCGGTATCCCAGTGGCTTTGCAGGTGCAGGCCGCTGGGGTGGGAGCAACCGCAGCCGTAGCAAGTGCCATCGGGTGCAGCGAGGGCCTGTAGAGAAAGGGAGTGGTCGTTCATACGCTTCCTGTGCTTGTTCGAATGGGGGCGCGCAACGCCCCCATTAAAGCAGAATCATCAGGCCGCCTGGGCAACCACCTTGGCGCCCCGCTGGGTCAGCGAAACCAGCAGGATGAATGCAGTCACCCCGGCAGTCATCAGTGTCTCGTAGCGGTAGGCATCGCTGAACAGCATGTAGCCCAGCACCATGACGATGGTGCCGATCACCAGCCAGGTCAGCCACGGGAACAGCCACATCTTCAGCTCCAGCGGCCGCCCTTCACGCTCGGCACGGGCACGCATGCGCAGCTGCGACACGGCAATCACCAGGTACACCAGCAAGGCGATGGCGCCAGTGGTGGACAGCAGGAAGCCGAATACCTTGCCTGGGAACACATAGTTGACGAAGCACCCGGCAAAGCCGGCCAGGGTCGAGAAGATGACCGCCACGGTCGGTACGCCAGAGCCGGAGATACGTTTGGTAACGCTCAGCGCCTGGCCACGGGCGCCCAGCGAATACAGCATGCGCGACGCGGTGTACAGGCCCGAGTTCATGCAGCTGGTCACGGCCACCAGCACCACGATATCCACCAGCAGCTTGGCGCCCGGCACGTTCAGCACCTCAAGCACACGCTGGAACGAACCCACTGCTTTCAGCCCCGGGTCGTTCCAGGCCACCAGCGACACCACCAGGAAGATCGATGCCAGGTAGAAGATGGCGATGCGGTACACGACCAGGTTGGTGGCGCGGCGGATCTTGTCTTTCGGGTTGGCTGTTTCGTCAGCGGCGATGGTGACGATTTCGGCGCCGAAGAACGAGAAGATGGTGATCAGCACGCCACCGAGCACAGTGCCGAAACCGTTGGGCATGAAGCCGCCGTTGTCCCACAGCCGGCTGACCCCGGACACCTCGGCCAGCGGCCAGACGCCGAACACCGCCAGGCTGCAGACCACGATGAAGGCGATGATCGCCACCACCTTGACCAGCGCGAACCAGTACTCGAAGGCCCCGAAGTTCTTCACGCTGATCAGGTTGGTACCCGACAGCACCAGCATGATCAGGAAAGCGAACAGCCACGACGGCACACCGGGGAAGTAGGCATGCAGGATATCGGCGCCGGCAATGGCCTCGACCGGAATGATCAGCACCCAGAACCACCAGTACAGCCAGCCGATGGTAAAGCCCGCCCAAGGGCCGATGGCCTCCGAGGCATAGGTGGAAAACGAGCCGCTGTTGGGGTTGGCGATGGCCATTTCGCCCAGCATGCGCATCACCAGCAAGACCAACAGGCCGGTCATGGCGTAGGAGATAAGGATGGCCGGGCCGGCGGTGGCGATGGCGTTGGAGGAGCCGATGAACAGGCCGGCGCCGATGATGCCGGCGATGGAGATCATGGATACCTGACGGGACGTCAGGCCGTGCTGCAGGGAACGCTGTTTGTTGTTGTGTTGCGAAGCCATGAAGAACCCTCGAATGGGTCGGCCGCGGCGGGAGCGGCTGAAGACTGGAGCAGAATTCTTATAAATTTCTGATGTTCGTTGTTGTTGTTTTGCAGATGCCGGAAGCGGGTACTGACCTCCTCTTCGCACGACCGGTTGTAATCGTTGATCCAGGTCAGTATTAATCTATAGGGCGGGGTCAACAAACGACCTTTTCGAAACACATGATTCCGTTATGGAATGAACTCCTTCCTTTTTTGCTCGGATTTGCCCGTCATGTCCAAACGCCTGATGCCTTCGACCACCGCCCTTCAGTGCTTCGAAGCGGCCGCCCGCCACCTCAGCTTCACCCGCGCGGCCCAGGAACTGCACCTGACCCAGAGCGCCGTCAGCAAGCAGGTGGCACAGCTGGAGGACATGCTGTCGCACTCGCTGTTCCAGCGCATTCGCCGGCGCCTGCACCTGACCCCGGCCGGTGCCCTGTACCTCACCGAAGTGAACAAGATCCTCACCCAGATCGACATTTCCAGCCGTTACATCCTCAGCTACGGCGACGAGACCGAAGTGCTGCGCATTGCCACCCAGCCCACCTTCGGCGCGCGCTGGCTGGTACCTCGGCTGAAGGGTTTTGGCGACCGCTACCCGCGCATCCACCTGGATATCCGCAATGAGCTGGAGCCGTTCGACCTGGTGCAGGCCAAGGCCGACATTGCGTTTTTCTTCGGTCAGGGCACCTGGCCCGGGGCAACCTGCATCGAGCTGTTCAGCGAGGAAGTGGTGCCGGTATGCAGCCCGCAGCTGCTGGCCAACCACCGGTTCGACAGCGCCCGGGCACTGACCGAACACCGCCTGTTGCAGTGCGTGTCGCGCCCGGAGGCCTGGCACGAATGGTTCCTGGGGCTGGGGTTGCATAGCCAGAACAGCTACCACGGGCCGCGCTTCGACACGTTCTACCTGTGCATCCGCGCGGCCATTGCCGGCTGCGGTATCGCCCTGATTCCGCGCTACCTGGTGGCCGAAGAGCTGAGCGAGGGCAAACTGGTGGTGGCCTGGGACCACCCGGTGGCGAGCAATGGCCGGCACTTCATTGCGCATGCCGAGCATGCAGCGGAAGTGCCCAAGGTGCGGGCCTTCGTGCAGTGGATTCGGGAGCGCGTGGCCGAGGGGGATTGATGCTGCCTGCACCGGCCTTTTCGCGGGCTTGCCCGCTCCCACAGGATCGCTGCAGGTTCGAATGCTGTGCAGTACCTGTGGGAGCGGGCAAGCCCGCGAAAAGGCCCGCACAGGCAACAAAAAAAATGGTGAGATCAAGAATCCAGGGAATGACCGCAATCGAATAATTCGTTTGCGGAATAACCCGCCGACACGCTTGGATAATAAGAAACTCGAACAAAGGTCCGCGTGCCCATGAACCAGGAAAGTATCAGCCAGTCCATTGCCATCGTTCACCCGATCACACTTTCCCATGGCCGTAATGCCGAAGTCTGGGATACCGACGGCAAACGTTACATCGACTTCGTCGGCGGTATCGGCGTACTCAACCTGGGCCACTGCAATCCGGCCGTGGTCGAGGCGATCCAGGCCCAGGCCGCGCGCCTGACCCACTACGCCTTCAACGCGGCCCCGCATGGCCCTTACCTGGCGCTGATGGAGCAACTGAGCCAGTTCGTGCCAGTCAGCTACCCCTTGGCCGGCATGCTCACCAACAGCGGCGCGGAAGCCGCGGAAAACGCCCTGAAAGTGGCCCGCGCGGCCACCGGCAAGCGCGCCATCATCGCCTTCGACGGCGGCTTCCACGGTCGCACCCTGGCCACCCTTAACCTCAACGGCAAGGTCGCCCCGTACAAGCAGCGGGTCGGTGAACTGCCGGGGCCGGTTTACCACCTGCCCTACCCCAGCGCCGACACCGGGGTAACCTGCGAACAGGCGCTCAAGGCCATGGACCGCCTGTTCAGCGTCGAACTGGCAGTGGAAGACGTAGCGGCGTTCATCTTCGAGCCGGTGCAGGGCGAAGGCGGCTTCCTCGCCCTTGACCCAGCTTTCGCCCAGGCCCTGCGCCGCTTCTGCGACGAGCGCGGGATCCTGATCATCATCGACGAGATCCAGTCGGGCTTTGGCCGCACCGGCCAGCGCTTCGCCTTCCCGCGCTTAGGGCTCGAGCCCGACCTGCTGTTGGTGGCCAAGAGCATTGCCGGCGGCATGCCGCTGGGTGCGGTGGTCGGGCGCAAGGAATTGATGGCAGCACTGCCCAAGGGTGGCCTGGGCGGCACCTATTCGGGCAACCCGATCGCCTGCGCCGCAGCCCTGGCCAGCCTGGCGCAGATGACCGACGAGAACGTCGCCACCTGGGGTGAGCGCCAGGAGCAGGCAATCGTGCGCCGTTTCGAGCGCTGGAAGGCCTCGGGCCTGAGCCCGTTCATCGGCCGCCTGACCGGCGTCGGCGCCATGCGCGGGATCGAGTTCGTCAATGCCGACGGCAGCCCGGCACCGGCGCAACTGGCCAAGGTGATGGAAGCGGCACGCGCCAGGGGGCTGTTGCTGATGCCCAGCGGCAAGGCGCGGCACATCATCCGTCTGCTGGCACCACTGACCATCGAGGCCGAAGTGCTCGAAGAAGGTCTGGATATCCTCGAGCAGTGCCTGGCCGAGCTGAACTGATACTTACAAGCCCAGTTCTGCCGGCGTGAGCATGTCGGACTCGAAGGCAATCCAGCCGCCTTCGAGTTCGGCGTGGCCGTTGACGATCGGGCCGTAATAGGTCAGGCCGTTTTCCAGGGTCACGCAGATGTGCGTGGCGTTCTTTTCAGGGGCCGCGAGCGTACCGACGAAGTGCACCTTTTTCAGGGTTTCGGTCACCGCTTCCAGGCCAACGCGCATGTTGGGGTTTTCGGAGGCCTCGGCGTCGCCACCACGGTCTTCGGCGCTGACGGTGATGGTGGCGATGTACGGGTACTTGGTGCTCAAGCGGGGTTACCTCTGTGGGTGTTTGGCGTTTGGGCGCGTAGAGTACGGCAGGTGGTCTCTATTGTCTCTACCGGCCTGTTCGCGGGCATGCCCGCTCCCACAGGGATCGCATGTTGCTCAGATTGTGCACAGCACCTGTGGGAGCGGGCGAGCCCGCGAAGGGGCCAGACCTGCAAAAGGTGATCTGCAGGGCCCGATCTGTTAGGGTGCCCGCCGATGCACGCCACACCACACGAGGATCCCGAGTGAGCGCCGAAGAACCCCTGATCGCCGACCTGTTCGAAGTCGACAAACGCCTGTCCCTCAAGCCCGTGGTGGACTTCAACAGCTACCTGCGCAACGCCTTCGGCGAAGGCCCATGCCGTTGCCACCGCTGCGCCGAAGGTGGCGACCAGAACACCTACAGCCACGCCCATACCTTCACCTTCGACGGCAGCCAGTGGCACCGCCGCTTCGCCAGCACCGCCGGCAGCGACGTGGCCCAGGTCCTGAAAAAGGCCTGGCTGTCGTACACCAAGGCCGACCTCAACCTGGTCGGCGCACTGGACCTGACCACCCTCAAGACCTTCACCGAAGCCGCCCTGCACGCGCGCCTGCTGGCCCTGCTGCCTGCCAGCGGCCTGGCCCGCGAAGTGGATGGCCAGTGGCTGCTGCAGGCTCAGGCCGACTGACGGCCCGGCGGTAAAGCAGGATTCTCCCGTTCTGCTACCGTGGGAGAATCCGCTCACCCGCAGGTAGTCCGCCATGGCCCGTACAACGCCCATCGAGCTGTACCGCAATATCGGCATCGTCGCCCACGTGGATGCCGGCAAGACCACGACCACCGAGCGGATCCTGTTCTACACCGGGGTCAACCACAAGATGGGCGAAGTGCACGATGGTGCGGCGACCATGGACTGGATGGCCCAGGAGCAGGAACGCGGCATCACCATCACCTCGGCGGCGACCACCGCCTTCTGGCAGGGCTCGACCAAGCAGTTCGCCCACAAGTACCGCTTCAACATCATCGACACCCCCGGCCACGTCGACTTCACCATCGAGGTGGAGCGCTCGCTGCGCGTGCTCGATGGCGCGGTGGTGGTGTTCAGTGGCGCGGACGGGGTCGAACCACAGTCCGAGACCGTATGGCGCCAGGCCAACAAGTACCACGTGCCGCGCCTGGCCTACATCAACAAGATGGACCGCCAGGGCGCCGACTTCCTGCGCGTGGTCAAGCAGATCGACCAGCGCCTTGGCCACCACCCGGTGCCGATCCAGCTGGCCATCGGCAGCGAAGAAAACTTCCAGGGCCAGATCGACCTGGTGAAGATGAAGGCCATTTACTGGAACGATGCCGACCAGGGCACCAGCTACCGCGAAGAAGACATCCCCGCCGAGCTGCAGGCGCTGGCCGACGAATGGCGCGCGCACATGATCGAGGCGGCGGCCGAGGCTGATGACGAGCTGACCCTGAAGTTTCTCGATGGCGAGGAACTGAGCATCGAGGAGATCAAGGCCGGGCTGCGCAAACGCACCCTGAACAACGAAATCGTGCCGACCATCCTCGGCTCATCGTTCAAGAACAAAGGCGTGCCGCTGATGCTCGACGCGGTCATCGACTACCTGCCCGCCCCTTCGGAAATCCCGGCCATCCGCGGCACCGACCCGGATGACGAAGAGAAGCACCTGGAGCGCCACGCCGACGACAAAGAGCCGTTCTCGGCCCTGGCCTTCAAGATCGCCACAGACCCGTTCGTCGGCACCCTCACCTTTGCGCGGGTCTATTCCGGCGTACTCAGCTCCGGTAATGCGGTACTCAACTCGGTCAAGGGCAAGAAGGAACGTATCGGCCGCATGGTGCAGATGCACGCCAACCAGCGGGCGGAAATCAAGGACGTGTGCGCCGGCGATATCGCCGCACTGATCGGCATGAAGGACGTGACCACCGGCGATACCCTGTGCGACATGGACAAGCCGATCATCCTCGAACGCATGGACTTCCCCGACCCGGTCATTTCCGTGGCGGTGGAACCGAAGACCAAGGCCGACCAGGAAAAAATGGGCATCGCCCTGGGCAAGCTGGCCCAGGAAGACCCGTCATTCCGCGTACGCACCGACGAGGAGACCGGACAGACCATCATCTCGGGCATGGGTGAGCTGCACCTGGACATCATCGTCGATCGCATGCGCCGCGAGTTCAACGTCGAGGCCAATATCGGCAAGCCACAAGTGGCCTACCGCGAAAAAATCCGCAACACCTGCGAGATCGAAGGCCGCTTCGTCCGCCAGTCCGGCGGCCGCGGCCAGTACGGTCACTGCTGGATCCGCTTCGCCCCCGGCGACGAGGGCAAGGAAGGCCTGGAGTTCATCAACGAAATCGTCGGCGGCGTGGTGCCGCGCGAGTACATCCCGGCGATCCAGAAGGGCATCGAGGAGCAGATGAAGAACGGTGTGCTCGCCGGCTACCCGCTGATCAACCTGAAGGCGGCGGTGTATGACGGCTCGTACCACGACGTCGATTCCAACGAAATGGCCTACAAGATCGCCGCCTCGATGGCCACCAAGCAGCTGTCGCAGAAAGGTGGGGCGGTGTTGCTGGAGCCGGTGATGAAGGTGGAGGTGGTGACCCCGGAAGAGTACCAGGGTGACATCCTCGGTGACCTTAGCCGGCGCCGCGGGATGATCCAGGATGGTGACGAAACGCCGGCCGGCAAGGTGATCCGTGCCGAGGTGCCGCTGGGCGAGATGTTCGGCTACGCCACCTCGATGCGCTCGATGACCCAGGGTCGGGCCAGCTTCTCGATGGAGTTCACCCGCTATGCCGAGGCACCGGCGAGCATTGCCGATGCCATCGTCAAGAAGAACCGCGGGGAATAAATCTTTCTCCTGCGCCGGCCTCTTCGCGGGCACGCCCGCTCCCACAGGGATCGCATAGCCTCTGTGGGAGCGGGCGCGCCCGCGAAGAGGCCGGCACAGACAACAACCAACCCTCAGTGCTGCTCCCCAGCCCGCTTCAACAGCTTCTTGCAGCGCTCCGACAAATGCACGACCCGCAACTGCTTGCCCGCCCTGGCATACCGCTCACGCAAAGTCTTCAACGCAGCAATCGCCGAATAATCGACAAAGCTCAAATGCTGGCAGTCCAGGGTCACCTTGGCCGGATCATTGGCCGGGTCGAACTGGTTCAGGAACGGCGTGGTCGAGGCAAAGAACAGCGTGCCATGCACCTGGTAATGTCTGCCCCCTTCCCCATCATCGTGGCTGTCGGCATACAGCTCGCGCGCATGCTGCCAGGCAAAGTTCACCGCTGCGATGACGACACCGAACAGCACCGCCATGGCCAGGTCGGTAAACACCGTAACCACGGTCACGGCAACAATCGCCAGCACATCGCTGACCGGCACCTTGTGCAGTACCCGCAACGACGCCCAGGCAAAGGTCTGCTGCGCCACCACGAACATCACCCCGACCAGCGCCGCCAGCGGAATGCGCTCGATCAGCGGCGACAGGAACAATACGAACAGCAGCACCATCACCCCGGCCACCACGCCCGACAGCCGGCCACGGCCATTGGAGCTGAGGTTGATTACTGTCTGGCCGATCATCGCGCAACCACCCATGCCACCGCACAGCCCGGAAACCATATTGGCCGCGCCCAGCGCCACGCATTCGCGGTCCGGGTAGCCCCGGCTTTCGGTGATTTCATCGGTCAGGTTGAGCGTAAGCAGGGTTTCCAGCAGGCCGACCATGGCCATCAGCACCGCGTAAGGGATGATGATCTTCAGGGTTTCAAGATTCCACGGTACGTCCGGCAGGGCCAGGTGTGGCAGGCCACCAGCGATGTGCGCCATGTCGCCCAGGGTGCGAGTGGGCAGGCCCAGCAGGTACACCAGCAAACCAACGCTGAGGATTGCCACCAGCGCCGGCGGCACCGTACGGGTCAATTTCGGCAGCACATAAACCACCAGCATGGTCAGAGCCACGAGACCAACCATCAGGTACAGCGGCGCACCGCTGAGCCAGTGCTCACCCTGTTTGAAATGCTCCAGCTGAGCCAGGGCGATGACGATCGCCAGGCCGTTGACGAAGCCGAGCATCACCGGGTACGGCACCAACCGCACCAGCTTGCCCAGGCGCAGCAGACCGAACAGGATCATCACCATGCCGCCCAGCAGTACCGTGGCCAGCAGGTACTGCGCACCGTGCTGCACCACCAGCGCAACGATCACCACCGCCATCGAGCCGGCTGCGCCGGAAACCATCCCCGGCCGGCCACCGAACAGCGCCGTCAGGGTGCAGATGATAAACGCCCCGTACAGGCCCATCAGCGGGTTGAGATGGGCCACCAGGGCGAACGCGATGCATTCGGGCACCAAGGCGAAAGAAGTGGTCAGGCCGGCGAGCAGGTCGGCGCGGAGTCGGGCGGGTTTCATGGGGATCCTGTGGTGCAGTCCGGGGCGGACGGGAAAAACGAGGGGCGCGATGTTACGGAATTTGTCTGCCAGCAGCCACCGTTCAGCGCACCCGGTCCCGGCTTTGTATGGCCAGGTCCAGTGCCCGCTGCATGTCCAGGCGTGCCGAGCGTCCCAGGTCGGGGTGGTCCAGCCGCCCGCCGCGCTCCGAAGGCAGTATCGGCGCGGTCAGGTCTTCGGCATCCATGGCCTCGAAGTCCTGTTCGCTGCCCAGGGTCAAGGCGCTGCGCCGTAACAGCATGCGCACCTGCTGCGGGGTCAGGGCCGGGTTGATCGCCAGCATGGTCGCCACGGTGGCGGTCACCAGCGGCGTAGCATACGACGTGCCACAATGCGCCTCGGCGGCCGGCGCCGGGCGGATGCAGGCAGCCGCACTGATGTCCACACGCATGTCGATGTTGGAACTGTGGCGTTTGCGCACATGGCGCGAGTCTTCGACCGGCACCGGCCTGTCGCTGCGCTGGTGGCCACCCACCACCAGCAATTGCTCGGTGATGAACGAGGACGGCAGCCGGTACTCATCGGTGCCCGACCAGGACGCGCCATTACCGGCCGAGTTCACCACCACCACATCAGGATGCTTTGCCCTCAGCCAGAGGAAGAATTCTTCTAGCAGTTCTTCATAGCCACTCATCGCCAGCCCTGAACGTACCAGCGAATCGACCTCATCACCTTTCACGTTCTTCGCCCCGACCCGGTGAATCCCCCAGCTCCAGTTCAACACCCGTACGCCGTCTTCGACCAGGTTCACCGAGGCAGCGATGTTGGCGGTGATACCGGCATCCGAGTTGCGTTCGACAATCACCTCGAAGCCAGGACTGTGCTTGCCCAGCCCTGGCAAAAAGCCTTCATCCTGGTTCGCCAGGATACCGGCCACATGGCTGCCGTGACTGCCTGGTCGGTCACCGTCGCGAGCATACAAGCACGTCTGTGCCTGCTCGCAGCGCCCTCGGTGATGGCTGAAGCCTGGCGCGTCGAAGTCCACCTCTCGCTCGACCACCCCGACCCGCACCGGTTGCACCGGCAAGCCGGAAGCGGCAATTCGCCGCTGGTAGTAGTACAGCGCGTCCATGAAGCGGTTGGCGGCCCATTCATCCGCCTGATTGATGGCAAGTGCGTCGCGCCCGCTACCTTCCTCGCCACGCTCAGGGGCAGACTCCTCGACAATCACTGCATCCACGCTGACCTCACTGCCCATGCGCAGGATCATCGCGTCGCGTTGCACCAGGTCGCCCACTGGCAAGCGCAACTGGTAGACATTCAGCGGCGGTATGGCACCCACGACCTGGGCGCCGTACTTCCCGGCGATCCGTCGGGCTTCACCGAGGCCATCATGTTTTTCCTCGATCAAAAGGCTTACCAGGTCCACGTAGGTGGTGAGTCCGTCCATGTTCTTCGCCACTTCATCAGGCCCGGCGGCCACAACATGGCTGCGCTGACGGGTGAGCCAAACCGGGTTGCTGGTGCGCTCGCCGTCCTCCAGCCACAGCGGAGCACTGCGCAGGGCTTGTTTCGCCAATTTCAGCGTAAGCCGGTCACCTTGCCGCTCGAAATCGGCTGTCGGCAGCCGCGCACCACCGAACCAGACCGTCGGCAGCTGCGCCCCGAGCCCCTCGGCGCGCAGGCACCATCGCTGCTGGCCATCGCCAAGCAGGTCGCCGCAACGCTGCAGCTGCTTGATGCGCAACGAATCAGTTGCAGCCCCGGCACAAAGGCTGCACAGGCACAACAAAAAGATCAGAACACGCTTCATGCACTTAGCCCCACTCAATCCCTGTGCGTGCGACTGGTGGGGTAGATCAAAGGTTCAGCTGCGGCCCGCCGCCTTGTCCCGTGCAAGCCATTCAGCCATGGAAGCATCCTCAAGCGCGTACTCACCGCGATTGGCCTTCCATACCAGCTCCTTGGCACGCAGGGCATCAAGGGCCTTCTGGACGCTAGTCGTGCTGGCGTTGACTTCCGCCTGGGCCTGCTCCAGCTTACGGTTCACATCCCTCAAGGTTTGCTCGGTAAATGGCGAAAACGGCTGCCGGCCCAACGTGCACTCGGCCATAACCTCAAGCACCGCCTGTTGCAAGGCTGACAGGTCGTTCCAGGCGCTTTCGTAGTCACCCCACACGCCCGCCTGATGATTGAGCGCCCCTGTGCGCAGTAATTCACCCAGGTTGCCCGCCTCACCCAGGCCCACGCTCGCTTCGGCCAACAGCTTGTTGAGCATTTCAGGGCGGCGCCCGACCAACTCGAAAGCGTACACAAGGTCCTCGACCTTGAACTGGTTGCTGGCGGCCAGGCGCCGGTTCCACAAGTCAGTGATGAACTCGACATACTCACGCCCCAGCAACGGGAATGGCGTGATACTCGCACCATAAAACGGCTGCTTGCTCTTCAGCACCAGATTGGCCAGCTTGTCGCGACTGGAGCCAGTGAACACCAGACGCAAACCGTCCGGGCGGTCACCACGGTTGAGATGGTCACGCGCGGCTTTCAGCGCGAACATCGCATTCAGGCCATCTTCGCTGTTGAGGGCATGCTGGGCCTCGTCGATGATCAGTACCACCATCTGCCCCGACACTTGATGCAACACGGCAAGTGCCTGAGCCAAGGTAGTCCCCTCAGGCAATTGCGGGCGAGTAAAATCCCAGCTGAGGGTACGCAGTAGGTTTATCTTGTCGATACCGGCCTTTTTCGCAGCCTTGGCCAGAGCACCTTCGAAGCTACCCAGCGCAGCACCGATGGCGCCACTGATGAGTTCTGCCGGCGCGGCGTCGCGGTCCGACCACAGGTCGACGTAAACCGGTAGCCAGCCGCGCTGTACGCATTCCGGAATGAAGTCGTTGTTGAGGAAGGTGCTCTTGCCCGTACGTCGGGGCGCGGCGAGGAACATGCCCGAGCTGTAATCGACCAGCGACTCGCCGGCCAGGTCTTGGCCCAAAGCCTTGGCCAACTGATCACGCCGTAGAAGCGGGCGGATGGGTGACATGCAATTACCCTCAATTATCTTGAATGGCTATAATTTATAGCCTACAAGATAAAAGCCGATAAATCACCCACTCAGCCACATCATGGACGTGATCCAGATCCAGCAGCCAGCCGCTAAATTTGCCATCATGTCGATTCCACCTGCGGAGATCATGGACATGCCGCTACGCCCCCTGTTTGCCGCCCTGCTACTGGCGGCCAGCCTCACCGCCCAGGCCGCCACCGAGGTGCTGCCACTACAACACCGCAGCAGCGCCGAACTGCTGCCCGCCGCCCAGGCGTTCATCGGCAACGACGGCACGGTCAGCGCCTTCGAGAACAAGCTGATTGTCAATGCCAGCCCCGAGCGCATCGACGACCTGCGCACCTTGCTGCAACAGCTGGACACCGCACCCAAGCGCCTGCTGATCAGCGTCGACAACAATGACAGCAACTTCCAGGACAACCGTGGCAGCGCACGTGTCATCCACTACGGCACCAGCAACCGTGACGGTGGCATGCAACAGGTGCAGGCCAGCGAAGGCCAGCCGGCGCTGATCCAGGTTGGCCAGAGCATCCCGATCACCAGCACCAGCACCGACGGCTACGGGCGCATCCAGAGCAACACCGAATACCGCAACGTGACCCAGGGTTTCTACGTTACGCCAAGCCTGAGCGGCGATACGGTTCGTCTGCAAATAAGCACCAATAATGACCGCATCAGCCAGGAACGTGCAGATGTAGTGAAAGTGCAAAGCACCGACACGACAATCACCGGCAAGCTCGGAGAATGGATCACCCTGGCAGGCTACAACCAGCAGAGCCAAGCCGACCGTAGCGCGTCAAGCCACAGTTACAGCACCCAACGGGGTGAAAACATGACTTTGCGGGTCAAAGTCGACCTTCTCGACTGATCCCAGGCAATTCAAGGCTTCGACCAAAGGCCTTGAAACTGACTGCCAAGTCGCATTAGACCAAAGATGTAGTAAGTGAAAAAAACCACTACAAAACATTTGACAGGGTCTTTTTCCCAAGGGCATGATGGCCTCGCTCCCGCTAATCAGGGGCCCTGGCAAGGGCCTTCGAGGCGCGCTCCCCCCACCCCTGGAGGCGTCTCGTGTCTATACGGCCCACAAGGCGGTTCGACGGGATTGCGACTGCAACGAAGAAGTTGTCCCGAGGGACGGAAGCGCATCACCGCAGTACTGGCAATCGCGTAGCACCGCAGCAAGGCAACCACGAGCCGACCTGCCGGAGCACCCTTTCGCCTGGCCTGCACCCCCTTCCCCTTCGAGCCTTCGCGTTCGCCGCCGCACTCCTGCGAACAGGACAGCCGCCAGCTCCTGATCTGCTCCGAGCATCAGCACAATTACCCCAAGATCGATGCGACGAGGTTTATTTCCATGGCACTGACACGCGAACAGCAAATTGCAGCCCTCGAGAAAGACTGGGCCGAGAACCCGCGCTGGAAAGGCGTGACCCGTACCTACACCGCCGCTGATGTCGTTCGCCTGCGTGGCTCCCTGCAGCCGGAGCACACCCTGGCCCGTCTGGGTGCAGAAAAACTGTGGAAGCTGGTCACCGAAGGTGCCCACCCGTCCTTCCGCCCAGAAAAAGATTTCGTCAACTGCATGGGTGCCCTGACCGGCGGCCAGGCAGTGCAGCAGGTCAAGGCCGGCATCCAGGCCATCTACCTGTCCGGCTGGCAGGTTGCCGCCGACAACAACTCGGCCGAGTCCATGTACCCTGACCAGTCGCTGTACCCGGTCGACTCGGTACCGACCGTGGTCAAGCGCATCAACAACGCCTTCCGCCGCGCCGACCAGATCCAGTGGAAAGCCGGCAAGAACCCGGGCGACGACGGTTACATCGACTACTTCGCACCGATCGTGGCCGACGCCGAGGCCGGTTTCGGTGGCGTACTGAACGCCTACGAGCTGATGAAGAACATGATCGAAGCAGGCGCCGCCGGCGTGCACTTCGAAGACCAGCTGGCCTCGGTGAAAAAATGCGGCCACATGGGTGGCAAGGTGCTGGTACCGACCCAGGAAGCCGTACAGAAGCTGGTTGCTGCTCGCCTGGCCGCTGACGTATCGGGCGTACCGACCATCATCCTGGCCCGCACCGACGCCAACGCCGCCGACCTGCTGACCAGCGACTGCGACCCGTACGACCAGCCGTTCGTGATTGGCGAGCGCACCCGTGAAGGCTTCTACAAGGTACGCGCCGGCCTCGACCAGGCCATCGCCCGCGGCCTGGCCTACGCGCCGTACGCCGACCTGATCTGGTGTGAAACCGCCAAGCCGGACCTGGACGAAGCCCGCCGCTTCGCCGAAGCGATCAAGAAGGAATACCCGGACCAGATCCTGTCGTACAACTGCTCGCCTTCGTTCAACTGGAAGAAGAACCTGGACGACGCCACCATCGCCAAGTTCCAGCGCGAACTGTCGGCCATGGGCTACAAGCACCAGTTCATCACCCTGGCCGGCATCCACAACATGTGGCACGGCATGTTCAACCTGGCGCACGACTACGCCCGCAACGACATGACCGCCTACGTGAAGCTGCAGGAGCAGGAGTTCGCTGACGCCAACAAGGGCTACACCTTCGTGGCGCACCAGCAGGAAGTGGGCACTGGCTACTTCGACGACATGACCACTGTTATTCAGGGCGGGGCTTCGTCGGTGACTGCACTGACTGGTTCGACCGAGGAAGAGCAGTTCCACTGATAGTGGGTTGCGGTTGAAGGAAGGCCCGGGGCTTGTGAAAGCCCCGGGCCTTTGTTTTTGTCCGTACCGGCCCTTTCGCGGGTAAACCCGCTCCCACAGGGACTGCGCTGGCTTCGAGTTGCCGCCGTACCTGTGGGAGCGGGCGTGCCCGCGAAACAGGCGACGCGGTGGATGGCACCGGCGCTGCCGGTGTTCGCGGGCGTGCCCGCTCCCACAGGTACTGTGCAGGCCTTGGGGGTTGCGGGTGGATCGGGGATAACTTTCAGCATGACTCGCTCCTTTCTTTCCTGTTTGGCCGCCATCCGCCCGCTGTCAAACGGTTGGGTGGCAGCTATGCGCGGGTTGACAGACCGGTGGAAAGAAAAGAAAGACCGGCGCACGCAAGCGTGCCCACACGCATAGCTACCACAGGGAAGGGGTTAAATCCGACATGTCAGGTGTTCTGCGCCCGATTGCGTCAGGGCGGCGAGGTGTCCAGTTTGATTTTTCTGGTGTTGCGGAGATCGAGCGCCGCATACCTTTCGCCGCCCCCATGGCAGCCCTCACACAATCCAAAGGCATCACCAACAAACCCCATAATCAGGTCTATGCTTGTGGCAGCCCAGCCGCAAGGACCGCCCATGCCCCGTCCAAGCCACCTGACCACAATCGCCCTGGTCGCCGCCGCCCTCTATCTATATGCACTGGCCAGCGACAACACCCTGCTCGCCCTGCTGGCCAAACCGATCCCGGTACTGGCCCTGATCGCCTGGCTGCGTAGCGCTCCCGCCACACCTTATCGCCGCTGGATCACCCTCGGCCTGGCCTTCTCGGTACTCGGTGACATCCTGCTGGCCATCCCCGCCGACCTGTTCGTGTTCGGCCTGGTCGCATTCCTTTGTGCCCACCTGGCCTACCTGCGCGCCTACTGCGGCCAAACCTTGCGCCCCGCCCTGCCCGCATTCCTGCTCAGCGCCCTCACCGGCATCACCCTGTTCGGCGTACTCGCCAGCCACGGCCTCGGCCCATTGCTGATCCCGGTCGCAGTGTACGCCCTGGCCATCAGCGCCATGCTCTGGCGCGCACTGGCCTGCGGCGGGCTCGCAGCGCTTGGCGCCTGCCTGTTCGTGCTCTCCGACAGCCTGATCGGTATCGACCGCTTCGTCAGCCCGTTCCCCGCCGCGCCTTACCTGATTATCCTCACCTACTGGCCAGGCCAGTGGGCGATCGCTTCATCAGCCAGTCGGCGCTCAATCGGTAAAGTATTGACCCAGAGCGGGGCAAGCGGTGTCGGATGCTGCTAGAACAGGCGTTTTTCGCATTTGCAAGTAGAGGGGATCGCCAGATGAACTTTACAAGGCGCAGAACAGCCCAATTACAGGACACCAGATCAAATGATATTAATTATCATTTCGAAACTTGCAATTCGTTACCCGGCGCAAGAAACATAATTAACAAAACCGCACGCAATGCCCGAATCTCAAGGCTTTCAGCCAGTTACAAGCGGATTTTGTACTTAATCCTACGAATAAATTTGCGACAGAAATTTTACTTGCACGGGGTTTACCCATAAAATCAGCGCGATTGATTCAGCTGCGACATTTGGTCACTGCATGTGCGACACCAGGTCGCCGCTCTACACTTATTTCAGACTGCAGAGCTGGGTCTCTGTATAAGGATCTCTAGCATGTCCGATTCGGCAGGACTCATCGCCCACAACTGGGGCTTTGCCATCTTCCTCCTGGGTGTCGTCGGCCTGTGCGCCTTCATGCTCGGCCTGTCCAGCCTGCTCGGTAGCAAGGCCTGGGGCCGCGCCAAGAACGAACCCTTCGAATCCGGCATGCTGCCCGTCGGCAGCGCCCGCCTGCGCCTGTCCGCCAAATTCTATCTGGTCGCGATGCTGTTCGTGATCTTCGATATCGAAGCCCTCTTTCTCTTTGCATGGTCTGTGTCCGTCCGCGAAAGCGGCTGGACCGGATTCGTCGAAGCACTCGTTTTCATAGCAATTCTGTTGGCTGGTCTTGTCTACCTATGGCGCGTCGGGGCACTTGATTGGGCTCCCGAAGGTCGCCGCAAGCGGCAAGCGAAGCTGAAACAATGAGGCTTTGGCATGCAATACAATCTCACCAGAATCGATCCGGATGCGCCCAACGAGCAGTACCCGGTCGGTGAACGGGAAACCGTCACCGATCAACTGCTGGAGGACCAGGTCCACAAGAACATCTTCATGGGCAAGCTTGAAGATGTGCTGCGTGGCGCGGTCAACTGGGGTCGCAAGAACTCCCTCTGGCCGTACAACTTCGGCCTGTCCTGCTGCTACGTGGAAATGACCACGGCCTTCACGGCACCCCACGACATCGCCCGCTTCGGCGCCGAAGTCATCCGGGCCTCGCCGCGTCAGGCCGACTTCATGGTCATCGCCGGTACCTGCTTCGTCAAAATGGCGCCGATCATCCAGCGCCTTTACGAGCAGATGCTCGAGCCTAAATGGGTTATCTCCATGGGTTCGTGCGCCAACTCCGGCGGCATGTACGACATCTACTCGGTCGTTCAGGGGGTCGACAAGTTCCTCCCCGTGGACGTCTATGTGCCCGGCTGCCCGCCGCGCCCTGAGGCTTTCCTGCAAGGCTTGATGCTGCTGCAGGAGTCGATCGGCCAAGAACGACGCCCGCTTTCCTGGGTTGTTGGTGATCAAGGCATCTACCGTGCCGAGATGCCAGCCCAGAAGGACCTGCGTCGTGAGCAGCGCATCGCCGTAACCAACCTGCGCAGCCCCGACGAAGTCTGATCCAGCGACCTGCCGCCCGCTCCCCTGGAGCCGGCGGCCTGGCTTCATTCTTAACGTTGACCCAAAGCGACCGAGACCATGACAGCGGACAACGCTATTTTCATTCCGCCCTACAAGGCAGACGACCAGGATGTGGTCGTCGAACTGCACAACCGTTTTGGCGCCGAAGCATTCGTCGCCCAGGAAACCCGCACCGGCATGCCCGTGCTGTGGGTCAAGCGCGAGCAGCTCAAGGAAGTGCTCAGCTTCCTGCGCGGCGTGGCCAAACCGTACAGCATGCTGTACGACCTGCACGGCGTCGACGAACGCCTGCGCACCCAGCGCCGCGGCCTGCCGGCCGCCGACTTCAGCGTGTTCTACCACCTGCTGTCGATCGAGCGTAACAGCGACGTGATGATCAAGGTGTCGCTCAGCGAAGGCGACCTGAACCTGCCAAGCGTGACCGGTATCTGGCCGAACGCCAACTGGTACGAGCGCGAAGTCTGGGACATGTTCGGCATCGACTTTGCCGGCCACCCGCACCTCAGCCGCATCATGATGCCGCCCACCTGGGAAGGCCACCCGCTGCGCAAGGACTACCCGGCCCGCGCCACCGAGTTCGACCCCTACAGCCTGACCCTGGCCAAGCAGCAGCTTGAAGAGGAATCGGCACGCTTCAACCCGGAAGCCTGGGGCATGAAGCGCCAGGGCGCCAACGAGGACTACATGTTCCTCAACCTCGGCCCCAACCACCCTTCCGCCCACGGTGCCTTCCGTATCGTCCTGCAGCTGGACGGTGAAGAGATCATCGACTGCGTACCGGACATCGGCTACCACCACCGTGGCGCCGAGAAAATGGCCGAGCGCCAGTCCTGGCACAGCTTCATCCCCTACACCGACCGTATCGACTACCTCGGCGGGGTAATGAACAACCTGCCGTACGTGCTCGCCGTCGAGAAGCTGGCCGGCATCAAGGTGCCACAGAAGGTCGACACCATCCGCGTGATGCTGGCCGAGTTCTTCCGTATCACCAGCCACCTGCTGTTCCTGGGTACCTACATCCAGGACGTCGGCGCCATGACCCCGGTGTTCTTCACCTTCACCGACCGCCAGCGCGCCTATACCGTGATCGAAGCGATCACCGGTTTCCGCCTGCACCCGGCCTGGTACCGCATCGGTGGCGTCGCCCACGACCTGCCGCGCGGCTGGGACAAGCTGGTCAAGGACTTCGTCGAATGGCTGCCCAAGCGCCTCGACGAGTACGAAAAGGCCGCCCTGCAGAACAGCATCCTCAAGGGCCGTACCATCGGCGTTGCCGCTTACAACACCAAGGAAGCGCTGGCCTGGGGTACCACCGGTGCCGGCCTGCGTGCCACCGGTTGCGACTTCGACCTGCGTAAAGCGCGCCCCTACTCCGGCTACGAGAACTTCGAGTTCGAAGTACCGCTGGCCCACAACGGCGATGCCTACGATCGCTGCATGGTCCGTGTCGAGGAGATGCGCCAGAGTATCCGCATCATCGACCAGTGCCTGCGCAACATGCCGGAAGGCCCGTACAAGGCGGATCACCCGCTGACCACGCCGCCGCCGAAAGAGCGCACCCTGCAGCACATCGAAACCCTGATCACGCACTTCCTGCAAGTCTCGTGGGGCCCGGTCATGCCGGCCAACGAGTCGTTCCAGATGATCGAGGCGACCAAGGGCATCAACAGTTACTACCTGACGAGCGATGGCGGCACCATGAGCTACCGCACCCGGATCCGTACCCCGAGCTACCCGCACCTGCAGCAGATCCCTTCGGTGATCAAAGGCAGCATGGTCGCCGACCTCATTGCGTACCTGGGCAGTATCGACTTCGTTATGGCTGACGTGGACCGCTAAGCATGAACAGCACGCTTATCCAGACAGACCGTTTCGCCCTGAGCGAAACCGAGCGCTCGGCCATCGAGCACGAAATGCATCACTACGAGGACCCGCGCGCGGCGTCCATCGAAGCCCTGAAGATCGTCCAGAAGGAACGTGGCTGGGTGCCGGACGGCGCCATCCACGCCATCGGCGAAGTGCTGGGCATCCCGGCCAGCGACGTCGAAGGTGTCGCCACCTTCTACAGCCAGATCTTCCGTCAGCCGGTCGGCCGCCACATCATCCGCGTGTGCGACAGCATGGTCTGCTACATCGGCGGCCATGAGTCGGTGGTCAGCCAGATCCAGAGCGAGCTGGGCATCGGCCTCGGCCAGACCACCGCCGACGGCCGTTTCACCCTGCTGCCGGTGTGCTGCCTGGGCAACTGCGACAAGGCCCCGGCGCTGATGATCGACGACGACACCTTCGGTGACGTGCAGCCGGCTGGCGTTTCCAAACTGCTGGAGGGTTACGTATGACCATTACTTCCTTCGGCCCGGCCAACCGCATCGCGCGCACGGCCGAAACCCACCCGCTGACCTGGCGCCTGCGTGACGACGGCGAGCCGGTCTGGCTGGCCGAGTACGAGTCGAAGAACGGCTACGCTGCTGCGCGCAAGGCATTGGCGCAGATGTCCGCCGACGATATCGTGCAAAGCGTCAAGGACTCCGGCCTCAAGGGCCGTGGTGGTGCAGGCTTCCCCACCGGCGTGAAGTGGGGCCTGATGCCCAAAGACGAATCCATGAACATCCGCTACCTGCTGTGCAACGCGGACGAAATGGAGCCGAACACCTGGAAGGACCGCATGCTGATGGAGCAACAGCCCCATCTGCTGGTCGAGGGCATGCTGATCAGTGCCCGCGCCCTGAAGGCCTACCGTGGCTACATCTTCCTGCGTGGCGAATACACCACCGCAGCGAAAAACCTCAACCGCGCCATCGAGGAAGCCAAGGCCGCCGGCCTGCTGGGCAAGAACATCCTCGGCAGCGGCTTCGATTTCGAGCTGTTCGTGCACACCGGTGCCGGCCGCTACATCTGCGGTGAAGAAACCGCGCTGATCAACTCGCTGGAAGGCCGCCGCGCCAACCCGCGCTCGAAGCCGCCCTTCCCTGCCGCCGTGGGCGTGTGGGGCAAGCCGACCTGCGTGAACAACGTCGAAACCCTGTGCAACGTCCCGGCCATCGTCGCCAATGGCAACGACTGGTACAAGTCGCTGGCCCGTGAAGGCAGCGAGGACCATGGCACCAAGCTGATGGGCTTCTCCGGCAAGGTGAAGAACCCGGGCCTGTGGGAACTGCCGTTCGGCGTCACCGCCCGCGAACTGTTCGAAGACTACGCCGGCGGCATGCGCGACGGCTTCAAGCTCAAGTGCTGGCAGCCAGGCGGCGCCGGTACCGGCTTCCTGCTGCCCGAGCACCTCGACGCACAGATGTACGCCGGCGGCATCGCCAAGGTCGGCACCCGTATGGGTACTGGCCTGGCCATGGCGGTCGACGACAGCATCAACATGGTTTCGCTGCTGCGCAACATGGAAGAGTTCTTCGCCCGCGAGTCGTGCGGCTGGTGCACCCCATGCCGTGACGGCCTGCCGTGGAGCGTGAAGATGCTGCGCGCACTGGAAAAAGGCCAGGGTCGCGCCGAAGACATCGAGACGCTGCTCGGGCTGGTCAACTTCCTCGGCCCTGGCCGTACCTTCTGTGCTCACGCACCGGGTGCCGTCGAGCCGCTGGGCAGTGCCATCAAATACTTCCGGTCCGAGTTCGAGGCCGGTGTCGCGCCAGCGTCTGCTGGTGACACCCTGCGCCCCAATTTGGCGAAGCCGATCGTGGTCGGCGCATAACAAGATGATGAAGGCGGGTGGTCCGTGCCACTCGCCAGCTTGCCGGCAGGCCCGAGCGATCGAGGCGTGTCGCAAGCTCACCGATTTCCATTAGCCACGCCCGCTCACGCGGGCCAACGAAGAACTTTGAACAATGGCCACTATCCACGTAGACGGCAAAGCGCTCGAAGTCAACGGTGCAGACAACCTGTTACAGGCCTGTCTGTCACTCGGCCTCGACATCCCTTATTTCTGCTGGCACCCGGCGCTCGGTAGCGTTGGCGCCTGCCGGCAATGCGCGGTCAAGCAGTACACCGACGAAAACGACACCCGTGGTCGTATCGTCATGTCCTGCATGACCCCTGCCTCCGACGGCACCTGGATCTCCATCGACGATGAAGAGTCCAAGGCGTTCCGCGCCAGCGTCGTCGAATGGCTGATGACCAACCACCCGCACGACTGCCCGGTGTGCGAGGAAGGCGGTCACTGCCACCTGCAGGACATGACGGTAATGACCGGCCACAACGAGCGCCGCTACCGTTTCACCAAGCGTACCCACCAGAACCAGGACCTCGGCCCGTTCATCGCCCATGAGATGAACCGCTGCATCGCCTGCTACCGCTGCGTGCGCTACTACAAGGACTACGCCGGTGGTACCGACCTGGGCGTATACGGTGCTCACGACAACGTGTACTTCGGCCGCGTCGAAGACGGCGTGCTGGAAAGCGAATTCTCCGGCAACCTGACCGAGGTCTGCCCGACCGGCGTGTTCACCGACAAGACCCACTCCGAGCGCTACAACCGCAAGTGGGACATGCAGTTCGCCCCGAGCATCTGCCACGGCTGCTCCAGCGGCTGCAACATCAGCCCGGGCGAGCGCTACGGCGAACTGCGCCGGGTGGAGAACCGCTTCAACGGTTCGGTCAACCAGTACTTCCTGTGCGACCGCGGCCGCTTCGGCTATGGCTACGTCAACCGCAAGGACCGCCCACGCCAGCCACACCTGGCAGACGGCACCAAGCTGGGCCTGGACGCCGCCCTGGACAAGGCTGCCGACCTGCTGCGCGGCCGTACCATCGTCGGTATCGGCTCGCCACGCGCCAGCCTGGAAAGCAACTACGGCCTGCGTGAACTGGTCGGTGCCGAGTACTTCTACTCGGGCATGGAAGCCGGCGAACTGGCCCGCGTACGCCTGGCCCTGAACGTACTGAACAACAGCCCGCTGCCGGTTCCGACCCTGCGCGACATCGAAGACCACGACGCCGTGTTCGTGCTCGGTGAAGACCTGACCCAGACCGCTGCCCGCGTCGCCCTGGCCGTGCGCCAGGCCACCAAGGGCAAGGCCGAGGCGCAATGGCTGAAGCGATGAAAGTGCAGCCGTGGCTCGACGCCGCGGTGAAGAACATCGGCCAGCACGCGCTGTACCCGCTGTTCATCGCCTCGCTGGCTGAAACCAAGCTGGACGACGTCGCCGAGGAGTGCGTGCACGCCGCCCCGGCCGACCTGGCCCGCATCGGTTTCGCCGTGGCCCACGCCATCGACCCGAGCGCCCCGGCCGTCGAAGGCCTGGACGCCGAAGCGCAAGCCCTGGCCCAGCGCATCGCCGACGCCCTGGTCGCGGCCAAGCGCCCACTGGTCGTAGCCGGTACCTCGCTGGCCGACCCGGCGCTGATCGAAGCTGCCGCCAACATCGCCAAGGCGCTGAAGCTGCGCGAGAAGAACGGCTCGCTGAGCCTGGTGGTGCCTGAAGCCAACAGCCTCGGCCTGGCCATGCTCGGTGGCGAGTCGGTCGATGCCGCGCTGGACGCGGTCATCAGCGGCAAGGCCGACGCCATCGTCGTGCTGGAAAATCGACCTGTACACCCGCGTACCGGCTACCAAGGTCGACGCTGCCCTGGCTGCGGCCAAGGTCGTGATCGTTGCCGACCACTCGAAAACCCCGACTATCGACCGCGCCCACCTGGTGCTGCCAGCGGCCTCGTTCGCCGAAGGCGACGGTACCCTGGTCAGCCAGGAAGGCCGTGCCCAGCGCTTCTTCCAGGTGTTCGACCCGCAATACCTGGACAGCAGCATCCTGATCCACGAAGGCTGGCGCTGGATGCACGCGCTGCGTGCCACCCTGCTGAACAAGCCGGTCGACTGGACCCAGCTGGACCACGTCACCAGCGCCTGCGCCGAAGCCGTTCCGCAACTGGCCGGCATCGTCAACGCCGCACCAAGCGCCGCGTTCCGCATCAAGGGCCTGAAGCTGGCCCGCGAGCCGCTGCGCTACTCCGGCCGTACCGCCATGCGCGCCAACATCAGCGTGCACGAGCCGCGCACCCCGCAAGACAAGGACACCGCGTTCGCCTTCTCCATGGAAGGCTACTCGGGTTCGGCCGAACCGCGCCAGCAGGTGCCGTTCGCCTGGTCGCCGGGCTGGAACTCGCCACAAGCCTGGAACAAGTTCCAGGACGAGGTCGGTGGCCACCTGCGTGCCGGTGACCCAGGCGTGCGCCTGATCGAATCGCAAGGCGACCGCCTGCACTGGTTCAACGCCATTCCGGGTGCCTTCAACCCGGCACGTGGCACCTGGACTGCCGTGCCGTTCTTCCACCTGTTCGGCAGCGAAGAAAGCTCCTCGCGCGCCGCCCCGGTGCAACAGCGCATCCCGGCAGCCTACGTGGCCCTGGCCAAGTCCGAAGCCGACCGCCTGGGCGTCAACGACGGTGCCCTGCTGAGCCTGAACGTGGCCGGTGTGGCCCTGCGCCTGCCGCTGCGTATCAATGAAGAGCTGGGCGCTGGCCTGGTCGCGTTGCCGAAAGGCCTGGCTGGCATTCCGCCTGCCATCTTCGGTGCATCCGTCGAAGGTCTGCAGGAGGCAGCACAATGAGCTGGTTCACCCCCGAAGTGATCGATGTGATCCTCACCGTGCTGCGGGCCATCGTGGTCCTGCTGGCGGTGGTGGTCTGCGGTGCGCTGCTCAGCTTCGTCGAGCGTCGCCTGCTAGGCTGGTGGCAGGACCGTTACGGTCCGAACCGCGTCGGCCCGTTCGGCATGTTCCAGATCGCTGCCGACATGCTGAAGATGTTCTTCAAGGAAGACTGGAACCCGCCCTTCGTCGACCGTGTGATCTTCACCCTGGCACCGGTAGTGGCCATGAGCGCCCTGCTGATCGCCTTCGTGGTCATCCCGATCACCCCGACCTGGGGCGTCGCCGACCTGAACATCGGCCTGCTGTTCTTCTTCGCCATGGCCGGCCTGTCGGTCTACGCGGTGCTGTTCGCCGGCTGGTCGTCGAACAACAAGTACGCCCTGCTGGGCAGCTTGCGTGCCTCGGCGCAGACCGTGTCGTACGAAGTGTTCCTGGGCCTGGCGCTGATGGGCGTGGTGGTGCAGGTGGGCTCGTTCAACATGCGCGACATCGTTGAATACCAGGCGCAGAACCTGTGGTTCATCATTCCGCAGTTCTTCGGCTTCTGCACCTTCTTCATCGCTGGCGTCGCCGTGACTCACCGTCACCCGTTCGACCAGCCGGAAGCGGAACAGGAACTGGCCGACGGCTACCACATCGAGTATGCCGGCATGAAATGGGGCATGTTCTTCGTCGGTGAGTACATCGGCATCATCCTCATCTCGGCGCTGCTGGTAACCCTGTTCTTCGGCGGCTGGCACGGCCCGTTCGGCATCCTGCCGCAACTGTCGTTCCTGTGGTTCGCCCTGAAGACCGCGTTCTTCATCATGCTGTTCATCCTGCTGCGCGCCTCGATCCCGCGCCCACGCTATGACCAGGTGATGGACTTCAGCTGGAAGTTCTGCCTGCCGCTGACCCTGATCAATTTGCTGGTGACCGCTGCGATCGTGCTCTACAACACGCCAGCCGTCGCGGCCCAGTGAGGATTTGACCCATGTTCAAGTATATCGGCGACATCGTTAAGGGCACCGGCACCCAGCTGCGCAGCCTGGCAATGGTGTTCTCCCACGGGTTCCGCAAGCGCGACACCCTGCAGTACCCCGAAGAACCCGTGTACCTGCCGCCGCGCTACCGCGGCCGCATCGTCCTCACCCGCGACCCCGATGGCGAGGAGCGCTGCGTAGCGTGCAACCTCTGCGCGGTGGCCTGCCCGGTCGGCTGCATCTCGCTGCAGAAGGCCGAGACCGAGGACGGCCGCTGGTACCCGGAGTTCTTCCGCATCAACTTCTCGCGCTGCATCTTCTGCGGCCTGTGTGAAGAAGCGTGCCCGACCACCGCGATCCAGCTGACTCCGGATTTCGAAATGGCCGAGTTCAAGCGTCAGGACCTGGTGTACGAGAAAGAAGATCTGCTGATCTCCGGCCCCGGCAAGAACCCTGACTACAACTTCTACCGTGTTGCGGGTATGGCAATCGCTGGCAAGCCGAAGGGTTCTGCACAGAACGAAGCCGAGCCGATCAACGTGAAGAGCTTGCTCCCATAAGGACAGAAAGATGGAATTCGCTTTCTACTTCGCATCCGGGATCGCCGTGGTCTCCACCCTTCGGGTGGTAACCGGCACCAACCCCGTGCACGCCTTGCTTTACCTGATCATTTCGCTGATTTCCGTGGCCATGATCTTCTTCTCCCTGGGTGCGCCGTTCGCCGGTGCCCTGGAAGTGATCGC
The DNA here is from genome assembly GCA_029953615.1 of Pseudomonas putida. Classification (NCBI taxonomy): domain Bacteria; kingdom Pseudomonadati; phylum Pseudomonadota; class Gammaproteobacteria; order Pseudomonadales; family Pseudomonadaceae; genus Pseudomonas; species Pseudomonas putida. The sequence goes on from CP124529.1 coordinate 407,267, forward strand.
CTACGCCGGCGCCATCATGGTGCTGTTCGTGTTCGTGGTGATGATGCTCAACCTGGGGCCGGCCTCGGTCGCCCAGGAACGCGGCTGGCTCAAGCCCGGTATCTGGGCCGGGCCGGTGATCCTCGGCGCCCTGCTGCTGGCAGAGCTGCTGTACGTGCTGTTCGTCACCCCGAGTGGCGCCGGCATCAGCGGTACCACCGTGGGCCCGAAAGCCGTCGGCATCAGCCTGTTCGGCCCCTACCTGCTGGTGGTCGAACTGGCGTCGATGCTGCTGCTGGCAGCAGCCGTCACCGCCTTCCACCTGGGCCGCAACGAGGCGAAGGAGTAAATCATGGGTGCTATCCCTCTCGAGCATGGTCTGGCAGTCGCCGGCATCCTGTTCTGCTTAGGTCTGGTTGGCCTGATGGTCCGCCGCAACATCCTCTTCGTGCTCATGAGCCTGGAAGTCATGATGAACGCCTCTGCCCTGGCGTTCGTCGTCGCCGGTGCCCGTTGGGTCCAGCCCGACGGCCAGGTGATGTTCATTCTGGTGATCAGCCTGGCAGCCGCCGAGGCCAGTATTGGCCTGGCCATCCTGCTGCAGCTGTATCGCCGCTTCCACACTCTCGACATCGATGCTGCCAGTGAGATGCGCGGATGAACCTTCTCTTCCTGACTTTCGTCTTCCCCCTCGTCGGCTTCCTGCTGCTGTCGTTCTCGCGCGGGCGGTTCTCGGAGAACCTGTCCGCCCTGATCGGCGTCGGCTCGGTAGGCCTGTCGGCGGCCACGGCCGCCTACGTCATCTGGCAATTCAACGTCGCCCCGCCTGAGGGCGGCGCGTACAGCCAGCTGCTGTGGCAGTGGATGTCGGTGGACGGCTTCGCGCCGAACTTCACCCTGTACCTGGACGGCTTGTCGGTCACCATGCTCGGCGTGGTCACCGGTGTCGGCTTCCTGATCCACCTGTTCGCTTCCTGGTACATGCGTGGCGAAGCCGGTTACTCGCGCTTCTTCTCGTACACCAACCTGTTCATCGCCAGCATGCTGTTCCTGGTGCTGGGCGATAACCTGCTGTTCATCTACTTCGGCTGGGAAGGCGTGGGCCTGTGCTCGTACCTGTTGATCGGTTTCTACTACAGCAACCGCAACAACGGTAACGCAGCACTCAAGGCGTTCATCGTCACCCGTATCGGCGACGTGTTCATGGCCATCGGCCTGTTCATCCTGTTCGCCCAGCTGGGTACCCTGAACGTGCAGGAACTGCTGGTTCTGGCACCGCAGAAGTTCCAGGCTGGCGACACCTGGATGGTGCTGGCAACCCTGATGCTGCTGGGTGGCGCGGTCGGTAAATCGGCTCAGCTGCCACTGCAGACCTGGCTGGCCGACGCGATGGCGGGCCCAACCCCGGTTTCGGCACTGATCCACGCGGCAACCATGGTGACCGCGGGCGTGTACCTGATCGCCCGTACCAACGGCCTGTTCCTGCTGGCGCCGGACATCCTGCACCTGGTCGGTGTGGTCGGTGGCGTGACCCTGGTACTGGCCGGCTTCGCCGCGCTGGTGCAGACCGACATCAAGCGTATCCTCGCCTACTCGACCATGAGCCAGATCGGCTACATGTTCCTGGCCCTGGGCGTTGGCGCCTGGGACGCGGCGATCTTCCACCTGATGACCCACGCCTTCTTCAAGGCCCTGCTGTTCCTTGCCTCCGGTGCGGTGATCGTTGCCTGCCACCACGAGCAGGACATCTTCAAGATGGGCGGCCTGTGGAAGAAACTGCCGCTGGCCTACGCCAGCTTCGTGGTCGGTGGTGCTGCCCTGGCCGCCCTGCCGATCGTGACCGTGGGCTTCTACTCCAAGGACGAGATCCTCTGGGAAGCCTTCGCCAGCGGCAACACCGGCCTGCTGTATGCCGGCCTGGTCGGCGCGTTCATGACCTCGCTGTACACCTTCCGCCTGATCTTCATCGCCTTCCACGGCGAAGCCAAGACCGAAGCCCACGCGGGCCACGGCATCAGCCACTGGCTGCCGCTGGGCGTGCTGATCGTGCTGTCGACCTTCGTCGGCGCCTGGATCACCCCGCCGCTGGCAGGCGTGCTGCCGGAAAGCGCCGGCCACGCCGGTGGCGAAGCCAAGCACGCGCTGGAGATCACCTCGGGTGCCATCGCCATCGCCGGTATCCTGCTGTCGGCCCTGCTGTTCCTGGGCAAGCGCCGCTTCGTCAGCGCCGTGGCCAACAGTGGTATCGGCCGTGTCCTGTCGGCCTGGTGGTTCGCTGCCTGGGGCTTCGACTGGATCTACGACAAGCTCTTCGTCAAACCGTACCTGCTGATCAGCCATATCCTGCGCAAGGACCCGGTTGACCGCACCATCGGCCTGATTCCTCGGATGGCGCGTGGCGGCCACGTTGCCATGAGCAAGACCGAGACTGGCCAGCTGCGCTGGTACACCGCCTCTATCGCCGTAGGTGCCGTGCTGGTGCTCGGTGCCGTGGTAGTGGCTGCGGTATGACTATGAATCTTGCGACTTTGCCAAAGGAAACCAACCCGTCATGATTTTGCCTTGGCTGATCCTGATCCCCTTCATCGGCGGCTTCCTGTGCTGGCTGGGTGAGCGCTTCGGCGCCACCCTGCCGCGCTGGATCGCGCTGCTGACCATGTCCCTGCTGCTCGGCATCGGCCTGTGGCTGTGGGCTAACGGCGACTACACCCTCGCCCCTGCTCCGGGCGCCGAGCCGGCCTGGGCCCTGGAATTACAAGGTCCAGTGGATCCAGCGCTTCGGCATCAGCATCCACCTGGCCCTCGACGGCCTGTCGCTGCTGATGATCCTGCTCACCGGCCTGCTCGGTGTGCTATCGGTACTGTGCTCCTGGAAAGAAATCCAGCGCCACGTCGGCTTCTTCCACCTCAACCTGATGTGGATTCTCGGCGGCGTGGTCGGTGTGTTCCTGGCCCTGGACCTGTTCCTGTTCTTCTTCTTCTGGGAAATGATGCTGGTGCCGATGTACTTCCTCATCGCGCTCTGGGGTCACAGCTCGTCGGACGGCAAGAAGACCCGGATCTACGCGGCGACCAAGTTCTTCATCTTCACCCAGGCCAGCGGCCTGATCATGCTGGTGGCGATCCTCGGCCTGGTACTGGTCAACTACACCAACACCGGCGTGATCACCTTCAACTACAGCGACCTGCTCAAGGCCGAACTGCCAGCCGGTACCGAGTACCTGCTGATGCTGGGCTTTTTCATCGCCTTCGCGGTGAAGCTGCCGGTGGTGCCGTTCCACTCCTGGTTGCCTGACGCTCACGCCCAGGCACCGACCGCAGGCTCCGTGGACCTGGCAGGTATCTTGCTGAAGACTGCGGCCTACGGCCTACTGCGCTTCGCTCTGCCGCTGTTCCCGAACGCCTCGGCCGAGTTCGCGCCAATTGCCATGACCCTGGGCCTGATCGGTATCTTCTACGGTGCCTTCCTGGCCTTCGCGCAAACCGACATCAAGCGCCTGGTGGCCTTCTCCAGCGTCTCGCACATGGGCTTCGTGCTGATCGGTATCTACTCCGGCAGCCAGCAGGCCCTGCAAGGCGCGGTGATCCAGATGCTGGCCCACGGCCTGTCCGCTGCTGCGCTGTTCATCCTGGCCGGCCAGCTGTACGAGCGCCTGCACACCCGTGACATGCGCGAAATGGGTGGCCTGTGGCACCGCATCGCCTACCTGCCGGCCATCAGCCTGTTCTTCGCCGCTGCCTCCCTGGGCCTGCCCGGTACCGGCAACTTCGTCGGCGAATTCCTGATCCTGATCGGCAGCTTCGCCAGCGTGCCGTGGATCACCGTGATCGCCACCACTGGCCTGGTGTTCGGTTCGGTGTACTCGCTGATCATGATCCACCGCGCCTACTTCGGCCCGGCCAAGACCGACACTGTGCTGGCCGGCATGGACGGTCGCGAGCTGATCATGGTCCTGGGTCTGGCGGTACTGCTGATCCTGCTGGGCGTGTATCCGCAGCCGTTCCTCGACACCTCTGCCGCCACCATGAGTGGTGTGCAGCAGTGGCTCGGTTCCGCTTTCACTCAACTCGCTTCGGCCCGGTAAGAGCGCTATGGAATTCACCACTCAACACTTCATCGCATTGGCGCCGATGCTGATCACCACCATCACCACAGTGGTGGTGATGCTGGCGATCGCCTGGAAGCGCAACCACTCGCAGACCTTCCTGCTATCCACCGTGGGCCTCAACCTGGCTCTGCTGTCGATCCTGCCGGCGCTGAAGGTTGCGCCGCTGGCGGTCACTTCGCTGGTCACCATCGACAAGTTCGCCTGCCTGTACATGGCGATCATGCTGGTGGCGACGCTGGCTTGCGTCACCCTCGCCCACGCCTACCTCGGCGAAGGCTCCAAGGGCTTCCCGGGCAACCGTGAAGAACTCTACCTGCTGCTGCTGATGTCGGCCCTCGGTGGCCTGGTGCTGGTCAGCGCCAACCACCTGGCCGGCCTGTTCATCGGCCTGGAGCTGCTGTCGGTACCGGTCTACGGCCTGGTGGCGTATGCCTTCTTCAACAAGCGCTCGCTGGAAGCCGGCATCAAGTACATGGTGCTGTCGGCTGCAGGCTCGGCCTTCCTGCTGTTCGGCATGGCCCTGCTGTACGCCGACGCCGGCAGCCTCACCTTCGACCAGATCGGCAAGGCCCTGGCCGCTACCAGCATGCCAAGCCTGCTGGCCCAGCTGGGCCTCGCCATGATGCTGGTCGGTCTGGCCTTCAAGCTGTCGCTGGTACCGTTCCACCTGTGGACCCCGGACGTTTACGAAGGCGCCCCGGCGCCGGTCGCCGCGTTCCTGGCCACCGCCAGCAAGGTCGCGGTGTTCGCCGTGGTCGTGCGCCTGTTCATGCTCTCTCCTGCTGCCAGCAGCGGCGTGCTGAGCACCGTACTGGCAGTGATTGCCGTGGCCTCGATCCTGATCGGCAACCTGCTGGCACTGACCCAGAGCAACCTCAAGCGCCTGCTCGGTTACTCGTCCATCGCCCACTTCGGCTACCTGGTCATCGCCCTGGTCGCCAGCAAGGGGCTGGCCCTGGAAGCCATGGGTGTGTACCTGGTCACCTACGTGATCACCAGCCTGGGCGCCTTCGGCGTCATCACCCTGATGTCCTCGCCTTACGGCGGCCGTGACGCCGATGCGCTGTACGAATACCGTGGCCTGTTCTGGCGTCGTCCGTACCTGACCGCGGTACTGACCGTGATGATGCTGTCGCTGGCAGGTATTCCGCTGACCGCGGGCTTCATCGGCAAGTTCTACATCATCGCCACCGGCGTCGAGTCGCACCTGTGGTGGCTGGTCGGTGCGCTGGTGATCGGTAGCGCCATCGGTGTTTACTACTATCTGCGCGTCATGGTCACCCTGTATCTGGTCGAGCCGAACCTGCGTCGCCACGACGCCCCGCTGAAGTGGGAGCAGCGCACCGGCGGCGTCATGCTGCTGGCCATCGCCATTCTTGCCTTCGTGCTGGGTGTGTATCCGCAACCGCTGCTGGAAATGGTCCAGCAAGCTGGCCTGCAACTGATCGGCTGATCGCCCCGGCAAAACAAAACACCCCGCTAATGCGGGGTGTTTTTTTATCTGCGCGCTTTGTATCCGTAGGCATGAACGCTCATTCGCCGGGGTTGCCCTGCACGGCGCCCGGCAGCGCTGCCTTGCGCAAATCACCATTGGCCGAAGGCAGGTACACTTCCGGGTTTGGCATGCCGCTGGGCGAGAGTTCATGGGTCATTTCGAACTCGGCGCGCACAGACCAGCCACAGGCCTCGGTGGTGCATTGCAAATAGGCAATACGCAGGAAAATATGGCGCCCTTCACTGGTGCGTATACGCATCCGGCTGTGGCAATGCGGGCAAACCAGTTTGTATGTACTCACGGCAAGTACCTGCAAGCATTGTTCAGGCTTACCTTCTGTGAGAATGGTCGTCCAATTTTGTCAGTATTAGCTGCATATGTAGGTGTATTCTTCAGTTTGATGCTTCTCATTGCAGAAATGCTCCTTAAAACGCAGGGCTGTATTCATAACGAGTAGTTTAAGCCCATGGAATATCATTAAACCAGTCATGGATATTTGTTATGAGTACCAACGTACTTGCTTCGGTACTGGCCAGGCTGAAGCTTCTGACCGCCACAGAATCAGATGCAGAGCTGTCCAGGGCCCTGGCAATCAGCCCGCAAACATTGAGCAGCTGGAAGGTACGCGACAGCGTTCCATATTCACTTTGCATAGATGTCGCCAGGCAGTATGCCTGCTCACTGGACTGGCTTCTGCTGGGTGAACCCGAACATCATCGCCCACGCCTGGAGGAAGACGGCTGGGAAAGCGACATGCTTGCACGGCTGCGCACCTTGTCGCTTGCTGATCGCCAAGCCGTGCTCCTGCTGGTCGAGGACAAGCAACGCATCCAGCAGCTGGAACGCCAATTGAACGCGCTGACCAGTCGCCTGCCCGATACCGCCAGCGGCTAGCCCCGCCGGCGCCAGCGCTGGATGAGTTCGCGCGGGTCCAGCGTATCCAGCCATACCATTACCTTGAGGCTGATGGGGATCACCACCACAGCAGCCACAAACGCCGCCATGCCACGGCTAAGCAAAGGCACCAGCGAGGAAACCAGTGGCTCGAACAGATGACCCACCCCCACGGTCACGAACACCAGCAACAGTTTCTTGCCCAGTGTCAGGCGCCTGGCCGTATTGGTGATCAACCGGTCGCGCGCTGCACTCACCAGCAAAGCCCCCAGTAGCGCGGCAAACAGTACGTTGCCATCCACGCCCAGCAACGCCACCAGCGCCGGGACCAGGCTGTCGAAAACAGATTGCTCAGCCATGGTCAACTCCCCGGCGCGCAGTGGGCAGGTAGCCGGTCGAGCCCAGGGTATACATGACCGCGGCTTCGACAAAACGGATGTAGCACACCCGCAATGCCCGCCCCTGGTCGTGCCCGGCCACATCTTCAAGGCGCTTGTAGCCCCGCTCCCGCAACACCGCACGCCAGCGCGCGAATTCGCGTGCCGCGTCGATGGCGGCGCAGCGTGCGGCCACTTCCAGCGCGGCCTCACTGACAGGGCGCTGCAGGTTCAGGCGCTCACGCAGCCTGCCCAGGTCTACCCGTGGCCAGAACGGATCATGGCAATCGGCAAAACGCGGTAATCGAGGGTCGTTGTCCATGTTTCACCCCCTCACTGCTCGGCCAGCATGCCGTAGCGAATAGCCTTGATCACCGCAGCTACCCGGGTCGGCACATCGAACTTGCGCAGGATGTTCGAAACATGGAAGTTCACCGTCGATTCCTTGCACGCCAGGATCTGGCCAATCTCCCACGAGCTCTTGCCGTAAGCACACCACAACAGCACTTGCCGTTCACGGGGCGTCAGGCGAACCGGGGCGTCCGCCAAGGGCTGCTGCGAGTGTCGTGCGTTGTCAGTCATGTTTGAACTCCACAGGTGATTGAGCGAGGCATCGCTGCCGGTCTGCCGTCACCTTACGAAGCGGGGGCCGCCCTGCTCCACCGCTTGGGCTTGTAAAGAACTTTCGTACAAAACCGTCTGACGAACGCTGCGCAAGATTTGTCGACTTTCCTCGTGCTCCAAGCGGCATTTCGCTCGTCTCAACGCCGTTGTCCATTCGCCTTTCGCCTGGAGTCGTACAATGCGTTGCGTTTTGCCCCTACCATCCTGCCTTGGCCTGCTGGCTGCTTTCGCTGCCACACAGCCCGCCCTGGCGGCACCTTCGGTCGAGTTGGGCCAGGTGCTGATCACCGATGAGGAGCAGAACGACCTGACCGCAGCCAGCGAACGCCTGCACGAAGTGCCGGGCGCAAGCAACCTGGTGGACATGCAGCGCGTGGGACAAGGCCGGGTTGCCAGCAACCAGGATGTACTGGCCTACCAGCCCGGGGTGTTCGCCCAATCGGCGGGCAACGATGGCATCAAGCTGTCGATCCGCGGTTCGGGCATCAACCGCGCACCGGGGGCCCACGGCTCCGGGGTGTACACGATGTTCGACGGCCTGCCCCTGACCGGCCCCGGCGGCACGCCCTATGAACTGTTCGAGCCGCTGTGGCTGAGCCGTGCCGAAGTACTGCGCGGCGCCAACGGCTTCGATCAGGGCGCACTGGCCCTTGGCGGTGCGATCAACTACGTCACCCACACCGGCTACGACGCCGCGCCGCTGCAGGTGCGCTACGAAGCCGGCAGCCGCGGCTACCAGCACCGGCACATCAGCTCGGGGCAGGTGCTGGGCAACCTCGACTACTACGTGGCCCTGACCGATGCGGAATATGACGGCTACCAGGCGCACAGCAGCGGCAGCGCCAAGGGCGTTGCCGCCAACATCGGCTACCGCTTCAACCCGAACCTGGAAACCCGCTTCTACCTGCGCTACCGGGAAACCGAAAACGAGCTGGCCGGGCGCCTGACCAAGGCGCAGATCAAGCACCACCCGCGCGCGGCCAACCCGGCCTACCTGGCCCGTGACGACAGCCGCCCGCAACCGGGCAGCACCTGGCTGGGCAACAAGACCACCTTCTACCTCGACGACGATGCGCGCCTGGAAGCCGGCCTGGTCTACCACGACTACCCGATGGACCTGCGCGAAGGCCCGATGCGCCTGAAGGTGGCCTACACCGATGTCAGCGGCACCTTGAACTACTTCCGCCGCGACACCCTGTTCGGCCACGAGAGCAAGACCACCGTCGGCTGGCGCACCACCAAGCACCTGCCCAACAGCGGTGCTTCGCAGTTCACCCGCAATGGCGACGTGTTCGGAGAGCGCACTCGTGACTTTACCTACCAGGGTTCGGACACCGTGCTGCATGTGGGCAATGACCTGGAGCTGGTGCCGAACCTGTGGCTGACCACGGGCCTGGCGATGATCTATACCCGCCGTGAAAGTGATGTCACCTACCCGGCCGAGGGCGGCAAGGTGAGCATGCATGACTGGGACTACGCGCCGCGCGTGGGGCTGCGCTATGACATCAGCCCGGACCTGCAGGTGTATGGCAACCTGAGCCGTTCGGTAGAGCCGCCCCACCCATGGTCGCTGATCTGGAGTTCGCCCAGCGTAGGCGGCAAGCAGATCCAGCCGATCGAGATGCAGAACCAGACCGCCACTACCCTGGAACTGGGTGCGCGTGGCGATTCAGGGCTTGGCCGCTGGGACCTGGCCTGGTACTACTCGCAAGTGCGTCATGAACTGCTGGCCGTAGAAGTGGTGCCGAACTTCACCTCGGAGTTCAATGCCAGCCCCACCGTGCACCAGGGCGTGGAAGCCGGCCTCGACAGCACCCTGTGGGAGCGTGCTGGTACTGGCAAGCTCAGCCTGCGCCAGGCCTATACCTTCAGTGACTTCCACTACCGCGATGACGACAAGTTCGGCGACAACCGCCTGCCGGGCATCCCCATGCACTACTACCAGGCCGAGCTGCGCTATGACTGGCCGAACGGCTTCTACGCCGGGGTCAACACGCAGATGGCGTCGAAGGTGCAGGTGGACTACGCCAACAGTTACCACGCCGATGAATATGCCGTGCTCGGCGCACGCCTGGGCTGGGATTCACCGAAGCAGGACTGGCAAACCTGGCTGGACCTGCGCAACCTGACCAACAAGCGCTATGCGGCGACGGTGACACCGACCTACGACGATGCAGGCCAGGATAAAGCCCGTTCGACACCGGGCGAAGGCTTTGGCGTGTATGCCGGGGTTTCCTACAGCTTCCGCTAATCCTCTGTGCACAGCTTTTGTAGGAGCGGCCTTGTGTCGCGAAAGGGCTGCGCAGCAGCCCCAGGATTTCAGCTTCGCAACATAAATTGCCGGGGCTGCTGCGCAGCCCTTTCGCGACACAAGGCCGCTCCTTGTATGTTGTGTCTGGCCTAGCGGGAGAGGTTATTCTCGTCGGGCTGAAGAAGCACTTCCGGGGAGGCCGATCGCTCCTGAAGGCAGGTATTGCCCCTGACCTTGTATGTAGAGAGGCCCCCCGCCTCATTGCCCACTGCGAAGAGTATCGAGAAGCCGACAAGTCGGACTTCGCATTACAAGGTTGCAGCAGCATGAAGTTCGAGGTCGGGGAACCGGAGGCCATTGTTACCTAACTCGCTTGGGAGAGGGAAGGAATGAGTGTCTGGGTTGGCGTCGATATCGGCTCACGTACTTCGGTCGTTGGGGTGCGTAAAGATGGGCGTCCGGCCGGACAGTGGGATATCGCTCAAACCCCTGCAGGCCGTAAGGCTGCGGTGAAAAAGCTGCTGGCACTCAAACCCAAGTCGATCGTGATGGAGGCGACCGGAATCTATTACCTGGACTTGGCCCTTGAGCTACATGCGGCTGACCTCCCTGTATCCGTGATCAACCCCAAGAGCTTCCACAATTTCGCCAAACTGATGCTGGTGAACAGCAAGACCGATGCAATAGATGCTCAACTGCTGTCCGAGTACGGCGAGCGTATGACACCGCGCTTGTGGACACCTCCAAGCCTTGTGCAGCTTGAACTGAGGGCTCTGGGGCGACACATCAATCGTTTGGTGGGGCATCGTACAAGGGCGAAGAACGAACTGCATGCATTGCAGGCGACCGCTACAACCGTGTCGATGCTGATCGAGGATCAGGAGGAAGCGATTGCTTCACTGGATAATCGAATTGAGCGCTTTCGTAAGGCGGGCCGCGAGCTGGTCGCCCAGTGTCCGACGCTTACTCGGCAGTACAAGCAGCTGCTCGCAGGGCCTGGGATTGGGAGAAGTCTCTGCACTTGCGGCATTGGCTGAACTGACCATCCTTCCTCAAATGCTCAAGTCCTCGCAGGTAGCTCGCCACGCGGGTCTCGATGTTCGACAGACCCAATCGGGAACGAGCATTGATAAGCCCGGCAGACTCGGCAAAAGTGGGAATGCTTATCTACGGGCAGCCATGTACATGCCTGCCTTGACCGCAGTGCGCTGCGACCCTTATGCGAAGGCTTTTTACGAGTCGTTGGTCAACAGGGGCAAGAAGAAAATGCAGGCTATCGCTGCTGTCATGCGCAAGTACCTGACAGGCATCTGGGCATGTATGCGCGGGGATGAGCCATTTGATACGGCCAAGCTTTTCAGCTCTGAACACCTCAGAAAAGCTTGACCGCCAACAGAGTATCTACAGGGATCGTGCGCTCAGCGATGATTGCTCAGGTCAAACCGCCCGGTTCAATTTCACCCAGGACGCGAACTTGTCGACAAACGCCTGCAAGAACGGCCGGGTCTTGTCATTGAGCTTGCCCGATTCCTCGAACAGGCTCGCCGCGCCGCCAATGTAGGCCTCGGGCATCTGCATGCACGGCATGTCCAGAAACACCAGCGACTGGCGCACGGCATGGTTGGCGCCGAAGCCACCAATAGCCCCCGGCGAAACGCTGACCACCGCCGTCGGCTTGCCACTCCAGGCGCTTTGCCCATAGGGCCGCGAACCCACATCGATGGCGTTCTTCAGGCCGCCAGGCACCGAGCGGTTGTATTCCGGGGTCACGAACAGCACCGCATCACTGCGGCGGATCTCGTCGCGAAAACGCTTCCACGCTTCCGGCGGTGCTTCGGCCTCGACATCCTCGTTGTACAACGGCAAGTCGCCAATCTCGACGATTTTCAGGGCAAGGCTGGACGGCGCCAGCTCCGAGAGTGCGCGGGCGACCTTGCGGTTGTAGGAGTCCTTGCGCAAGCTACCGACGACCACCGCTACCGAATACACCTGGCTCATGGCAATTTCCAACCTTTGCTGAGTAAAGGGACGTTGTAGTTATAGATGACCGTTCCTCGGCGCTTTGGTTTTTTTTCTGCGGGGCGAAAACTTCCGACGCTGTTCCACGGTCTATGCCTGCAGACATTTCTCACGTAATTCAGAGGTTTCCACCCAAATGGCAGCAGTAATGGTCGGCCAATTCCACGCCCGTGACGCCGAAGGCCGCATCTACCCCGTGCACGAGTTCCAGGAGTCGACCCTGCAAACCGACGGCAGCACGCTGGGCGCCCCCATCACCACCTATCGCCTGGCCATCGGCGACAAAGTCAACCACCTGGGTGAAAACCGCTTCGAACTGGCGCGCAGCGGCGTCGAGATCATTCGCATTCCTTGATGCAATCCACCGTGTAGCGGCCGCTTTCGTTCTGCAGGCCGTGCACGTCGGCGACAAAACCCGGGAAGCCCTGGTTGAATGCCCGGGCAAACGCCAGGTAATCGAGAATCGAGCGGGTCGCCTCGGTGAACCGCTCCCCCGGCATGATCAATGGAATACCCGGCGGGTATGGCACCAGCATCACCGCCGCCACCCGCCCCGACAGTGCCTCGATCGGCACAGCCTCCACCTCCCCACGTACCATCTGGTCATAAGCCTGGGCCGGGCTCACGGCCACCTCCGGCAAGCGCGTGAACAGCCGCTTCAGTTGCTTGGCCGTGGCATTGGCGCGGTAGCAGCCATGCAACTGGTCGCACAAGTCGCGCAGGCCCATGCCCTGGTAGCGTGAGGCATCGGCAGCCACCACGCTCGGCAGGCAGTTGCCCAGCGCGGTATTGCCATCATAGTGGCGCTTGAACTCCAGCAATTCGGTGAGCAAAGTGCTCCACTTGCCTTTCGTGATGCCCATGGAGAACAGCACCAGGAAGCTGTACAGGCCGGTTTTCTCCACCACAAGCCCCCGCTCCCAGAGGAACTTGCTGACCACTGCCGCCGGAATGCCATGTTCGCCCAGTGCACCGCCCGCGCTCAGCCCAGGCATTACCAGGGTCACCTTCAGCGGGTCGAGCAGCACATAGTCGTCTGCCACCTCGCCAAAGCCATGCCACTCCGCCCCCGGCTGCAGCAGCCAGTCCTGTGCGGCCAGGCGGTGGATGCCTTCGGCACTCGGCGGCTGCCAGATGCTGAACCACCAGTCGTCGGCGGCAATATGCTCGCGCAGGTTGGCCAGGGCACGGCGAAAGCTCAGCGCCTCATCGAACATTTCCTGCAGCAGCGAGCGCCCGGCCGGCCCTTCCATCATGGTCGAGGCCACGTCCAGCGAAGCGAGGATGCTGTACTGCGGCGAAGTCGAAATGTGCATCATGAATGCTTCGTTGAAGCGGTCACGGTCCAGCTGCCGCCTGGCGCCGTCCTGTACATGAATCATCGAGGCCTGGCTGAACGCGGCCAGCAGCTTGTGGGTGGAATGGGTGCTGAACACCAATGGGCTGTCTGCCGCGCAGGCCGTACCCATGGCATAGCGGCCGGTGAAGAACTCGTGGAACGCCGCATAGGCGAACCAGGCCTCGTCGAAATGCAGCACCTCGACACTGGCACCCAGGGTCTGCTTGATCAACCCGGCGTGGTAGCACAGGCCGTCGTAGGTGGAGTTGGTCACCACCGCCAGCTTGATACGCTGCCCGCGATCACGGGCTAGCGGGTTGGCCTGGATCTTCGCCTGGATCGCCTCGGGGCTGAACTCGCTGAGCGGGATCGGGCCGATGATGCCCAGCTCGTTGCGCTCAGGGCACAGGTACAGCGGAATGGCACCGGTCATGATGATCGCATGCACCACCGATTTGTGGCAGTTGCGGTCCACCAGTACCAGGTCGTCGCGGCCAACCATGGCGTGCCAGACGATCTTGTTGGCCGTGGAGGTGCCATTGATGACGAAGAAGGTGTGGTCGGCGCCAAAGTTGCGTGCGGCCCTGGCCTCGGCTTCGGCCAAGGGGCCGGTGTGATCGAGCAGCGAGCCCAGCTCCGGCACGGAAACGGACAAGTCCGAGCGCAGGGTGTTTTCCCCGAAGAACTGGTGAAAGGCCTGGCCCACCGGGCTTTTGCGGTAGGCGACGCCGCCGCCGTGGCCCGGGGTGTGCCAGGAATAATTGGACTGCGCGGTGTGCTGTACCAGGGCCTTGAAGAACGGCGGCAGCAGGCCATCAAGGTAGGTGTGTGCGGCACGCGCCACCTGGCGCGCAAGAAACGGCACGGTGTCTTCGAACAGATAGAGGATGCCGCGCAGCTGGTTGAGCTCGCTCATGGCTTCGGCGGGGGCGTTTTCCAGGGTCACCTGTTCGCCCAAGGCGAAAATCGGCAGGTTGGGCGCGCGCAGGCGGGCCAGGCGGATCAGCTCGGCCATGCTCTGCAGCAAGTGGGTATTCTCGCCGACGCCCTCGGCGGCAATCAGCATGCAGGCCAGGCCGTGGTGGGTGGCGGCAACCAGGCAAGCCTCGGCATGGTCGGCGGCGGCAAGGATGGCAAAACCGTCCTGACGCAGTTCCTCGGCGATACCCCGCACGCGCTCGCCAGCGACGCTGTCGGCCTTGATGGCGCGGTGGACAATGAGGATGGGGAACTTGAGGTCCTTGTACATCAGGTGGCTACCTCCGAAGGACAGGTGTCCATTTCAGGGTAGTTGAGCCTTGTATTGCCTGTGCTGGCCTCTTCGCGGGTTCACCCGCGAAAGGGCCAGAGCAGGCCAAAGATCAGCCAGCAGGTGCCTCGGTCAGAGCCTGCCACATGGATGGCCCGCCCGCCGACTTGGCAATCGCCGCCAGGCGCTCGGCATGCGCCTCCAGCTCCTCGGCACTGGCCATGATCACCCGCCCGGGCACGCGCCCGGTAATACGGCGAATCTCGCTACCACCAGCACCCGCCCCTTCATCCCCGGCTTCGGCCCCATGCCCGGCCAGCGACAGGCTGGTCTGGCCACCGGTCATCGCCAGGTAGACGTCAGCCAGCAGTTCCGAGTCGAGCAATGCGCCGTGCAGTTCACGGCCCGAGTTGTCGATGTCGTAGCGTTTGCACAGCGCATCCAGGCTGTTGCGCTGCCCCGGGTGGCGCGAGCGCGCCAGCAGCAGGGTGTCGAGGATGGTGCAGTGCTGCGAAATGTCCGCGCGGTCCTGCTGGCCGAGCAAGGCAAATTCGTTGTTGATGAAGCCAACGTCGAACGCTGCGTTGTGGATGACCAGCGTGGCGCCCTGGATAAACTCGAAGAACTCCTCGGCGACATCAGCAAAGCGCGGCTTGCCGACCAGGAAGGCATCGGTGATACCGTGGACGTTGATGGCGCCCTCGTCACTCTCGCGGTCCGGCTGCAGGTAGACGTGGAAGTGCCGCCCGGTCAGGCGCCGGCCGATGACCTCGACACAGCCGATCTCGATGATCCGGTGGCCTTCGCTGACCGGCATACCCGTGGTTTCGGTATCGAGAATGACGAACCGTTTATCTTGCTGCTGCTCCACGCGGGGCGCTCCAACTTGCATCAGTTACAAAGGCTGGAATTGTACCCCAGCTCAACGCTTGGCGCGCACCTCATCGACCCCTCGGTTGGCCAGCTGGTCGGCGCGTTCGTTGCCGGGGTGGCCGATGTGCCCGCGCACCCACTTCCAGGTCACCTTGTGGCGGTTGACCTGTTCATCCAGCTGCTGCCACAGGTCGGCGTTCTTCACTGGCTCCTTGGCCGCGGTTTTCCAGCCGCGCTTCTTCCAGTTGGTCATCCATTCGTTGATGCCCTTCATCACGTACTGCGAGTCGGTGGTCAGCACCACTTCGCATTCGCGCTTGAGGGCCATCAAGCCCTGGATCGCGGCCATCAGCTCCATGCGGTTGTTGGTGGTTTCGCGTTCGCCGCCCCACAGTTCCTTCTCGACACCCTTGTAGATCATAAGGACCCCCCAGCCGCCAGGGCCGGGGTTGCCCTTGCAGGCACCATCGGTAAACATCTCGACGCTTTCGCTCATGTACCACTCATGTTCAGTGCTTTTCGGTATCCGGGTTGGCCGCCGTGCGGTTGACCTTGGCCAGTGGCAGCGGCAGCAGTTTGCCCATCGGCTCGCGACGCTCAGGGCGCAACGGCCGCAGGCCCACCACCATCTTGCGCGCTACCAGCAGGTACACACCACCACCGGAGCCCTGCCAGCCGCCGGCCACCCGTTCCCAGCCTGCCAGGCGCTGCTGCCAGGCCGGTGAGGCAAGCGGCGGACGATAGCACCCGAAGCGGCGTTTCTCCAGCGCGAAGCCCAGCAGGTTGAGCCAGTCGCCGACCCGCGACGGCGAGATGCAACGGGCCTTGCGCAAGGCGCCGTGGCTGAAGAAATGGCGCATGCCCCAACTGCTCCAGGGGTTGATCCCGACAATCAGCAGGTGCCCGCCTGGGCGCACCGCGCTGGCCGCCTCGCGCAGCAAACCGTGGGGCGACAGGCTGAAATCCAGGCCATGCTGCAGCACCACCACGTCGGCGGCGTGTTCGCTCAGCGGCCAGGCCTGCTCTTCGCAGACTATTTCCACCCCCGGCAGCGGCGCGCCGAGGCGCACGTTACGCTGCACCTGCGGCGCGCTGGGCGGCGGCTCTGCACAGGGCCCGTAGTGCACAAGGTAGCCACCGAAGAAGCGCCCGAGCTCTTCTTTCAGCAGTTTTTCCTCCTCCTTGAGCATCAGTTGGCCAAGTGGGCCATTGAACCACTCACGGGCCAGGCTGATCAGCTTGACCCAGTCCGGGTCGGCCTGGGCAAAGGGTTGGTCGGTCATTGCGCTCTCCCTCGAAGGTTCTCGCACCGCGCCATCGCGGCTAAGATGCCCTCATGTGCCACGCTAGGCGAATCGGATCCGCACCATGATACAGATCGATGCTCTCCCCGCTTTCTCCGACAACTACATCTGGTTGTTACAGGATACTGCCAAACGCCGCTGCGCGGTGGTCGACCCAGGTGACGCCGGCCCAGTGGAACGCTGGCTGTCCGCCAACCCCGGCTGGGTACTGAGCGACATCCTCGTCACCCACCACCACAACGACCACGTCGGCGGCGTGGAACGGCTCAAGCAACTGACCGGCGCGCGCGTCTGCGGGCCGGCCCACGAACGCATTCCCTGCCGTGATCTGGCGCTGGACGAGGGCGACCAGGTGACCGCGCTGGGCGTGACGTTCCAGGTGCTGGCCGTGCCCGGGCATACCTTGGGGCACATCGCCTTTTTCAGCGAGCAGCCGGCAACGCCTGTGCTGTTCAGTGGCGACACGCTGTTCGCCGCCGGATGCGGACGCATGTTCGAAGGCACCCCCGAACAGATGCAGCCTGCCCTCGCCCGCCTGGCATCCCTGCCTGAGCAGACCGAGGTGTACTGCGCCCACGAATACACCCTGAGCAACCTGCGTTTCGCCAAGGCGGTGGAACCTGAAAATCCGCACGTTCAGCGGCGGTTTGAGGACGTTAGCCGTTTGCGTGCAGAAAATCGCATCACATTGCCATCAACGATCGGCCTGGAACGCCTGACCAACCCCTTTCTGCGCACCTCTGAAACATTAGTTAAACAAAAAGCAGACGAATGGAAGGGACATTCAAACCCCACGCATGTCGCTGTTTTTGCTGCCTTGAGGTCTTGGAAGGACACCTTCTGATAACCTCAAGATATATCGCAAAGCTTGGCCAACGGTTGACCAGGCCCGGAGCGGTTTCTAGAATCGCCGAAATTTTTCGTCCGGAAACCTGTGTCAGCCGATGTCTTCCCGTAGCCGCAGAACCTCTCATTCCGTCGCCCTGACGCGCCTGGCCCAAATCAGTGCGCTGGCCCTGGCCGCCACCCTGGTGGGCTGCCAGAGCACCCGTCAGCTAGACGAATCCGAAAGCGTTCGCGCGCACAACTACCAGGCACGGTTCAAGCACAAGCCTTCACCGCTGCTGGTCAAGCCGGCCGAGCAGGCGCCACAGGACGTGTGGGAACGCATGCGCCAGGGCTTTGCCCTGCAAGACAACATCGATGTCAACCCGCGCATCGAACAACAGCGCCTGTGGTTCGCCAGCAACCCGAGCTACATCGAAAGCGCCGGCGAACGTGGCAGCCTCTACCTGCACTACATTGTCGAGCGTCTTGAAGAGCGCGACATGCCGCTGGAACTGGCCCTGCTGCCAGCCATCGAAAGCGCCTACAACCCGATGGCATACTCGCGCGCCCACGCCGCAGGCATGTGGCAGTTCATCCCGTCCACCGGCCGCCACTT
Organism: Pseudomonas putida; assembly: GCA_029953615.1. Classification (NCBI taxonomy): domain Bacteria; kingdom Pseudomonadati; phylum Pseudomonadota; class Gammaproteobacteria; order Pseudomonadales; family Pseudomonadaceae; genus Pseudomonas; species Pseudomonas putida. The sequence continues at coordinate 425,224 of CP124529.1, forward strand.
CAACCTGCGCCAGACCAACTTCTACGATGGCCGTCGCGACGTGACCGCCTCGACCAACGCCGCGCTGGACTACCTTAGCCGCCTGCACGACATGTTCAATGGCGACTGGCTGCTGGCCCTGGCTGCCTACAACGCCGGCGAAGGCACGGTCAGCCGCGCCATCGAACGCAACGAAAGGCTCGGCCTGCCCACCGACTACTGGAACCTGCCGCTGCCCCAGGAAACCCGCGACTACGTGCCCAAGCTGCTGGCCCTGTCCCAGGTGGTACTGACGCCGGAAGCCTATGGCGTTAACCTGAACCCGATTGCCAACGAACCCTACTTCGAGGCGGTGGCCATCAACGACCGCCTCGACCTGTCGCGGGTAGCGGCCTTCGCCAACATCGACGAAGACGAGCTGATCCAGCTCAACCCGGCATTCAAGAAACGCATGACCGTGGATGGCCCGCAGCAGTTGCTGGTACCCACCGCCAAGGCGCAACTGCTGAGCGACAGCCTGTCCAACCTCAAACCCGAGCAACTGGTCAGCCTGCAGCCGAACAAGGCCGTATTCGCCCGTGCCGTGGCCGAAGCCAAGGCGCCGGTGGCGGCGCGCAGCTACCGGGTCAAGCGCGGCGACAATCTGGGCGCAATCGCCAAGGCCAACCGCGTTTCGGTCAAGGACATCAAGCGCTGGAACCGCCTCTCCGGCAACAGCGTGCGCGCTGGCCAGGTGCTGGCACTGCGCGGTGGTAGCGCGCCGAGCGCTGCCGGCAATCGGGTAGCCGCCTCCGGCCAGCGCTCCACCCAGTACAAGGTACGCAAAGGCGATTCGCTGTACCTTGTGGCCAAGCGCTTCAACGTCGAAATGAAGCACCTCAAGCGTTGGAACCCGCGCAGCGGCCATGCCCTCAAGCCAGGCCAGACCCTGACCGTCTACCTGTCGCATTGAAGTAGTTACAGGGGCTGCTTTGCAGCCCATTCGCGGGCGTGCCCGCGAATGGGCCTGAAAACATACCCACTGGAAAACCCCTGCCCCCTCTCTTTTTCCAACCCCACCAAGCTGTTACTGTACCCCGATCAAAGCCCAACGCCTCTGGATCGGATGCCGACTTGATACGTCCCCTCCTGCTGTCTCTCAGCCTGGCCTTGAGCTTTCCCGCAGCCGCGATGGTGAGCGAAAGCCACGGATACGCGCAGTTCGGCACGCTCAAGTACCCAGCCACATTCACCCATTTTGACTGGGTCAACCCGCAAGCGCCCAAGGGCGGCACCTTGCGGGCCATGGCTTTCGGTACCTTCGACACCCTCAACCCCTACACCTTCAAGGGGTCGAGCCCGATTACCACGCCCAATTTCCAGCAATACGGCATCAGCGAGCTGAACGAGCCGCTGATGGTCGGCACCGGCCAGTACGACCCATCCGGCGACGAACCGACCTCCAGCTACGGCCTGATCGCCCGCTCGGTGGAGTACAGCGAAGACCGCAGCTGGGTGGTGTTCAACCTGCGCCCGGAAGCCCGCTGGCATGACGGCAAGCCGATCACCTCGGCAGACGTGGCCTTCTCTTACCGTACGCTGCTCAAGGATGGCCATCCGATCTACCGCACCAACCTGCAGGAAGTGCAGCGGGTGGACATCCTCGGCCCGCTGCGCATCCGCTTCGTGTTCAAGCGTGCGGGTAACCCGCTGCTGATCCTGCGCCTGGGCGAAATGCCGGTGCTGCCCAAGCACTACTGGCAAAAGCGCGACTTCAAGGCCACCACCTTCGAGCCCCCGCTAGGCAGTGGCCCCTACCGCATCACCCAGGTCCAGCCTGGGCGCCGGCTGGTGTTCGAACGGGTAAAGAACTACTGGGGCAAGGACCTGGCGGTGAACCGTGGCAAGTACAACTTCAACCGCGTGGAGTACGAGTTCTACCGCGACGCCACGGTCGCCTTCGAAGCGTTCAAGGCCGGCGAGTTCGACATCTATATCGAGCACCAGGCGAAGAACTGGGCCAACGGCTACAACTTCCCGGCCGTGCGCCGGGGCGAGGTAATCAAGGCGCAAATCCCGCACCGCATCCCCACGCAAACCCAGGGCCTGTTCATGAACAGCCGCAGGGCCACTTTCAGCGACCCACGGGTACGCCAGGCGCTGGGGCTGATGCTCGATTTCGAATGGACCAACCGCGCACTGTTCAGCGGTGCCTACCGCCGTTCGACCAGCTACTACCCCAACAGCGAATTCGCCGCCACCGGCCTGCCCACCGGCAAGGAGTGGCTGCTGCTGGCGCCGTTCCGCGACCAGTTGCCAGCCAGGCTGTTCAGCGAGCCCTACACGGTCAGCCACACCGATGGCCGTGGTATAAGCCGTCAGACCCTGCGCCAGGCCCTCGGCCTGCTCGCCGAGGCCGGCTGGAAGCTGAACGGGCAGCGCCTGGTCGACAGCAAGGGCCAGCAGTTGCGCATGGAGTTGCTGCTGGTAAACCCCAACCTTGAACGCATCCTGCAACCTTATGTCGAAAATCTGGCCAGCATCGGCATCGATGCGCGCTTGCGTACCGTCGACCGCGCCCAGTACAAACAACGCCTGGACCAGTTCGATTTCGACATGATTCTGATGACCCTGAACCAGACCCTGAGCCCCGGCCTCGAACAGTGGTTGTACTTCCACTCCAGCCAGGCCACAACCAAGGGCAGCAAGAACTATGCTGGGGTCAAGGACCCGGTGGTCGACCATCTGCTCGACACCCTGCTCGCCGCACGTACCCGCGATGACCAGGTCGCCGCCGCTCGCGCCCTGGACCGCGTGCTTTCATGGCAGTACTACATGATCCCCAACTGGTACCTCGACAACCATCGCCTGGCCTACCGCAACCGGTTCGCCTTCGTCACCACGCCGCCCTACACCCTCGGGCTGAACAGCTGGTGGATCAAGACTTCGGAGAAAGCCCAATGACGCCAACGCACCGACTGCGCCGGCTGGCCGGCAGCCTGTTGCTTGCCTGCCTGAGCCTTCCCGCCCTGGCCGCACCGCAGCACGCGCTCACCCTGTATGACGAACCGCCCAAGTACCCGGCCGACTTCAAGCACTTCGACTACGTCAACCCTGACGCACCCAAGGGCGGCACGTTCCGCCAATCCAGCTTCGGCGGTTTCGACAGCCTCAACCCGTTCATCAACAAGGGCGTGCCAGCCGAGAACATCGGCAGCATCTACGACACTCTGATGCGCCAGAGCCAGGACGAGCCATTCACCGAATACGGCCTAGTTGCCGGCAAGATCGAGAAAGCACCCGACAATAGCTGGGTACGCTTCTACTTGCGCCCGGAAGCCCGCTTCCATGACGGCCACCCGATGCGTGCCGACGACGTAGTGTTCACCTTCAACGCCCTGATAAAGGACGGTGCGCCGCTGTACCGCCAGTATTATGCCGACGTCACCGAAGTGGTCGCCGAAGACCCGCTGAAGGTGCTGTTCAAGTTCAAGCACAAGAACAACCGCGAGCTACCGCTGATTCTCGGCCAGTTGCCAGTACTGCCCAAGCACTGGTACGAAAACCGCGATTTCAACCGCGGCAACCTGGAAATTCCGCTGGGCAGCGGCCCGTACAAGGTCGCCGAGGTCAAGGCCGGGCGCTCGGTGCGCTACGAACGGGTCAAGGACTACTGGGCCAAGGATCTGCCGATCAACCGCGGCTTCTACAACTTCGACGTCATGACGTTCGACTCCTACCGTGACACCACCGTTGCCCTCGAGGCCCTCAAGGCCGGGGCTTTCGACTATGGCCTGGAAGTCAGCGCAAAAAACTGGGCCACCGCCTACAACGTGCCCGCCGTGCGCGACGGCCGGCTGATCAAGGAAGAGCTGCCCAACGGCAACCCCACCGGCATGCAGGGCTTCATCTTCAACATCCGTCGCCCGGTGTTCCAGGATATCCGCGTGCGCCAGGCGCTGAGCCTGCTACTGGACTATGAGTGGACCAACAAGCAGCTGTTCAACGGCGCCTATACCCGTACCGGCAGCTACTTCGAAAACTCGGAAATGGCCGCCCGCGGCCTGCCCAGCCCCAGCGAGCTGAAAATCCTCGAACCGCTGCGCGGCAAAGTGCCCGAGCAGGTGTTCAGCGAGGCCTTCCACAACCCGGTCAGCGATGGCAGCGGCATGATCCGCGAACAGCAGCGCCAGGCCTACAAGCTGCTGCAGGAAGCCGGCTGGAAAATCGTCGATGACAAGATGGTCGACGCCCAGGGCAAGCCGGTGAGCATCGAGTTCCTGCTGGCACAGACCGAGTTCGAACGCATCCTGCTGCCGTTCAAGCGCAACCTCGCCGACCTCGGCATCGACCTGAACATCCGCCGGGTCGACGTTTCCCAGTACATCACCCGCCTGCGCTCGCGCGACTACGACATGATCGTCGGTGGCTACCCGCAGTCCAACTCGCCAGGTAACGAGCAGCGCGAGTTCTGGTCCAGTGCCGCCGCCGACAACCCAGGCAGCCGCAACTTCATCGGCCTGCGCGACCCGGCCATCGACCAGCTGGTGGAACAGCTGATCAACGCCGATTCGCGCCAGAGCCTGATCGACCACTGCCGCGCCCTCGACCGCGTGTTGCTGTGGGGCTATTACGTGATCCCCAACTGGCACATCAAGACCTGGCGTGTGGCTTACTGGAACCACATCGGCCACCCGAAGGTATCGCCCAAATACGACATCGGCATCGACACCTGGTGGATCAAGCCCGGCGTGACGCCAGCGGTCAGCGAAACCCCTGCGGACGAGGCCAACTGACATGCTGGCCTACATCCTGCGCCGTCTGCTGCTGATCATCCCGACCCTGTTCGGCATCCTGATCATCAATTTCATCATCGTCCAGGCCGCCCCCGGTGGCCCGGTCGAGCAGATGATCGCCAAGCTCGAAGGCTTCGAAGGCGCCACCAGCCGCATTGCCGGCGGCGGCGCCGAAGTGTCCGTGGCCGGCTCCAATTACCGTGGCGCCCAAGGCCTGGATCCGGCACTGATCGCCGAGATCGAACGCATGTACGGCTTCGACAAGTCGCCGCCCGAGCGCCTGTGGATCATGATCAAGAACTACGCCCGGCTGGACTTCGGCGACAGCTTCTTCCGCGATGCCAAGGTCATCGACCTGATCATCGAAAAGATGCCAGTGTCGATCTCGCTGGGTCTGTGGAGCACGCTGATCATGTACCTGGTGTCGATCCCGCTGGGCATCGCCAAGGCCGTACGCCACGGCAGCCATTTCGACGTGTGGACCAGTTCGGCGATCATCGTCGGCTACGCCATTCCGGCGTTCCTGTTCGCCATCCTGCTGATCGTGCTGTTCGCCGGCGGCAGCTACTTCGACTGGTTCCCGCTGCGTGGCCTCACTTCCAACAACTTCGACGAGCTGAGCACCACCGGCAAGGTGCTGGACTACTTCTGGCACCTGGTGTTGCCGATCACCGCGCTGGTGATCGGCAACTTCGCCACCATGACCTTGCTGACCAAGAACAGCTTCCTCGACGAAATCAACAAGCAATACGTAGTCACTGCCAAGGCCAAGGGCCTGAGCCGGTCACGGGTACTGTATGGCCACGTGTTCCGCAACGCCATGCTGCTGGTGATTGCCGGTTTCCCCTCGGCGTTCATCGGCATCTTCTTCACCGGCTCCTTGCTGATCGAGGTGATCTTCAGCCTCGACGGCCTTGGCCTGATGAGTTTCGAGGCGGCCATCAACCGCGACTACCCGGTGGTCTTCGGTACCCTGTTCATCTTCACCCTGCTGGGGCTGGTGGTGAAACTGATCGGCGACCTGACCTACACCCTGGTCGATCCACGCATCGACTTCGCCAGCCGGGAGCACTGACATGGCCTTGTCCCCCCTCAACCGCCGGCGCTTCGAGCGCTTCAAGGCCAACCGCCGTGGCTGGTGGTCACTGTGGCTGTTCCTGATTCTGTTCGGCCTGAGCCTGGGCGCCGAGCTGATCGCCAACGACAAGCCGATTGCCGTGCGCTATGACGGCGAATGGTACTTCCCGGCGTTCAAACGCTACCCGGAAACCACCTTCGGCGGCGAATTCCCGCTGGAAGCCAACTACAAAAGCCCGTACATCCGCGAGCTGCTGGAGAAGAAAGACAGCTTCGTGTTGTGGGCACCGATTCCGTTCAGTTACCAGAGCATCAACTACGACCTGCGCGTACCCGCACCGGCCCCGCCATCGGCGGACAACTGGCTGGGCACCGACGACCAGGGCCGCGACGTGCTGGCGCGGGTGATCTACGGCTTCCGCATTTCGGTGCTGTTCGCCCTGACACTGACCGTGCTCAGCTCCATCGTCGGCGTGATCGCCGGTGCCCTGCAGGGTTTTTATGGCGGCTGGGTCGACCTGGCCGGGCAGCGCTTCCTGGAAGTCTGGTCGGGCCTGCCGGTGCTGTACCTGCTGATCATCCTCGCCAGCTTCGTGCAGCCCAACTTCTGGTGGTTGCTGGGCATCATGCTGCTGTTCTCGTGGATGAGCCTGGTGGATGTGGTGCGCGCCGAATTCCTGCGCGGGCGCAACCTGGAATACGTGCGCGCCGCCCGCGCGTTGGGGATGCGCAACGGCGCGATCATGTATCGGCACATCCTGCCCAACGCCATGATCTCGACCATGACCTTCATGCCGTTCATTCTCACCGGCGCGATCGGCACCCTCACCGCCCTGGACTTCCTCGGTTTCGGCCTGCCGCCGGGCGCACCGTCGCTGGGCGAGCTGGTAGCCCAGGGCAAGTCCAACCTGCAGGCCCCGTGGCTGGGCATCAGCGCCTTCGCCGTGCTGGCGCTGATGCTGAGCCTGCTGGTATTCATCGGCGAATCCGCCCGCGATGCCTTCGACCCGAGGAAGTGACATGAGTGAACATAACCTGATCGAAGTGCGCGACCTGGCGGTGGAGTTTGTCACCGGTGACCAGACCCACCGCGTGGTGAACGGCATCAGCTTCGACATCCGCAAGGGTGAGACACTGGCCCTGGTGGGCGAGAGTGGCTCGGGCAAATCGGTCACCGCGCACTCGCTCCTGCGCCTGCTGCCCTACCCCCTGGCCCGCCACCCCAGCGGCAGCATCCGCTACGAAGGCAAGGACCTGCTGCAGCAGAACGAGAAGACCATGCAGCGCATTCGCGGCAACCGCATTGCGATGATCTTCCAGGAGCCGATGACCTCGCTGAACCCGTTGCACTGCATCGAGAAGCAGATCAACGAAATCCTCCTGCTGCACAAGGGCCTGACCGGCAAAGAGGCCACGGCGCGCACCCTGGAGCTGCTGGAGATGGTCGGCATTCCCGAGCCACGCAAACGCCTCAAGGCCCTGCCCCACGAACTGTCCGGCGGGCAGCGCCAGCGAGTGATGATCGCCATGGCCCTGGCCAACGAGCCGGAACTGCTGATTGCGGATGAGCCGACCACGGCGCTGGACGTGACCGTGCAGTTGAAGATTCTCGACCTGCTGAAGAACCTGCAGGCGCGGCTGGGCATGGCCCTGCTGCTGATCAGCCATGACCTGAACCTGGTGCGGCGCATCGCCCACCGCGTGTGCGTGATGCAACACGGGCAGATTGTCGAGCAGGCCGAATGCGCCAGGCTGTTCAGCGCACCGCAGCACCACTACACACAGATGCTGATCAATGCCGAGCCCAGCGGGCTGCCGGCGCACACCCCCGTGGGCGCGCCGTTGCTGGAGGTGGATGACCTCAAGGTGTGGTTCCCGATCAAGAAGGGCCTGCTGCGGCGCACTGTCGACCATGTGAAGGCGGTGGACGGGGTCAACTTCAGCTTGCCGCAGGGTCAGACGCTGGGGATTGTCGGCGAGTCCGGGTCGGGCAAGTCGACGTTGGGCCTGGCGATCTTGAGGCTGATCTCCAGCCAGGGCGGCATTCGCTTCCATGGGCAGAACCTGGAAGGGCTGAACCAGAAGGCTGTGCGCCCTTTGCGCCGGGAAATGCAGGTAGTGTTCCAGGACCCGTTCGGCAGCCTGAGCCCGCGCATGTGCGTGGCGGATATCGTCGGTGAAGGATTGCGCATTCACGGCATTGGCAACGCGCAGGAACAGGAAGCGGCGATTGTTGCGGCCCTGGAGGAAGTGGGGCTGGACCCGCGCACGCGGCATCGCTATCCGCACGAATTTTCCGGTGGGCAGCGCCAGCGCATTGCGATTGCCCGGGCGTTGGTGTTGAAGCCGGCGTTGATTCTGCTGGATGAACCTACGTCGGCGCTGGACCGCACGGTGCAGCGGCAGGTGGTGGAACTGCTGCGCAACCTGCAGCAGAAGTACAACCTGACGTACCTGTTCATCAGCCATGACCTGGCGGTGGTCAAGGCGTTGAGTCACCAGTTGATGGTGATCAAGCATGGGCATGTGGTGGAGCAAGGGGACGCGCAGACGATCTTCCATGCGCCGCAGCATCCGTATACCCGGCAGTTGCTGGAGGCGGCGTTTTTGGAGGTGGATGCGGCCAGTTAGCTTTTTGGGGCTGCTGCGCAGCCCATCGCCGGCAAGCCAGCACCCCGACCGCGCCGGCTTCAAGCCATGCACTGTCCCTGTGGGAGCTGCTCTGGCAGTGATGTGTTGCCAGGGCCGGCCCTTTCGCGGGCACGCCCGCTCCCACAAGGTCACCACAGACTTCAAGACTTGCACAGTACCTGTGGGAGCGGGCGTGCCCGCGAAGAGGCCCGCGAGCAAACTTCGGAGCTGATGGATGAGAGCCCCATTATGATCCGGGCCGCCTACCACCTGAGTGCGATGGCTAAAATGCTGATGGATGAGCCGTGCTGGGCATGATGCGCTGAGAATGGCCGCCTACACGCTCGAAGTACCGCGCCATATCATCTATATGCCTGTAGAACCTTGGCGCAAGCATGGTAGACAGATATGAACATCTCACCTTCATTTCGCAACACCCCCATCGGCCCGATGCTAAAACACTGGCGCGTGCTGAACCGCGTCAAACAGCTGCACGCCGCGCAGATGTTCGGGGTGTGCCAGTCGACCATTTCTCGCTGGGAGTCAGGCTTGCAGGACGCCGAGCCCGAGCAGCGGGCGCGTATCGAAGCCTTGCTCAAAGCCAGGCTCAGCAGTGCCGCGGACCACGCACTGGCGCGCCTTGTGTCGGACAGTTCGCAACCTGTGCACCTGGTGTGCGACCTCACCCACCGCCTGCTGGCCTGCTCATCTTCCCGCGAGGCTGAGTTCAGCGTGCCCGTCAGTGACTTGCTGGGAGTCTCGCTATGGCCATTCGCAACAGAGGAAATCGCCAGCCAGGAGCAACGCTTGGCAGGCATCGGCTGGCGCGACAACCTGGCCTCCCCGGCGCTGGAGTTCTCCACCGGCACCAATGACTCGGCACTGGTACCCATCCAGCACAGCCTGTGCCGCTGGACCCGATTCACACTGTCGGATGGGTCGACTGCCAGGCTGGTCGAAACCCTGGCGCATATTTAATGCGTGGACGCAGGCAAGCGGCGAGCCGATGATTTACCTCTGCAATAGCAAGAGGTATCCCGTCGTGCCGAATCACAACCTTCATGGAAAACTCGAATTCCTGCGCCAAGCCGAAAAGCTCAAGAGCGTGACACGCAGTGCCCACACGTCGACAGGCCGGCGGGAAAGCACGGCCGAGCACAGTTGGCGGCTGGCGTTGCTGGCGCTGGTGTTCGAGGAGGAGCTGGGTGATGTCGATATCTGCAAGGTGCTCAAGCTGTGCCTGGTTCATGACCTTGGGGAAGCGTTGAGTGGTGATGTTCCTGCACCGCAAGCGCAGGCAACGCCAAACAAGAGCATGAGTGAACGGCACGACCTGATCTCCATGACCTCGATGCTCGAACCCTCGATGCAGGACAACATCGTTGCCCTGTTCGACGAGTATGAAGCGGCGGACTCGCCAGAAGCCAAAGTGGTCAAGGCACTGGACAAGATCGAAACCATCCTGCAGCACACCCAGGGCGAAAACCCGCCTGGCTTCGACTACGCGTTCAACCTGGAATATGGCCGTCGCTATACCGATGCCTTACCGTTTCTGGCCATCTTGAGGCGCACACTCGATGAAGAAACACGCAAACGCATGACCCGCTAGCGCGGTCTTTGTGGGAGCGGTCTTGTGTCGCGAAAGGGCCGCAAAGCGGCCCCTGCAATTTATGCAGCAGGAATAGCCTGCGTTCGCGAGACCGGTGCCAACTGGGCAATAGCCCACAGCACTTCCAGCACCAGGACACCCCAGATCAGCGCTGAGGCGCCATTGACCAGCGCATACACCTGCCACGCCGAAAACAGCACCCTCCCCGCCGCATCGTAACGCCCAAACCGATGCTCAGGGTGGCGAATGCGCAACCACGCCCACACGCACACAATCGACCCCATCAGGTTGGCCATCATGACCTGCATCGCTCCAAACAGCGGAATTTCACCCGCCAGCCCAAACGTGTCATGCAGCCCGCTCAACCACCCATGCAACAGGGCAAAACTCCAGGGGGTCGCAAAGCCGATGGTAACCACCAGATCATAGACACCGCTGGCCCGGACCAGCTTGCGATACTGCGTTTCACTCCACATATCCACTGCCCTCTCAATCACGGAGGCTGCAGCCTAAAGCCTGGAGTACGCTCCAAGGTCAAGCCCGAAGAAGGGCATCATTTCAGCCTTGTTATCATTTTTTCTGAAAACAATCGTCTTCCATCATCAGCTGGATCGGGCATAAATTCTCCGCCGTCAACTCCCAGTACCCACGGTAGAGCCCATGTCCAGCCCACAGAACCAGCCCGCCTCCCCTGCCCTGGCCACACTGATCCAGCGCTCCGGCCTGCCCGGCCCAACGCTGAGCGAAGCCCAGGCACACGCCGTGCTGCAGGCCCACTACGGCCTTGCCGGCAACCTTTCGCCACTGGGCAGCCAGCAAGACCTGAACTTTCGCCTGAGCACGCCGCAGGGTGGTTTTGTGCTGAAGGCCTGCCACGGCAGCTATGCCCAGCTGGAACTGGAAGCGCAGCACGCCGCCCTGGCCTTCCTGCGCGATCAAGGTTTGCCGGTACCTGCCGTGCGCGCAGCCGACAACGGCATGGGATTGCTGGAACTGGACATCGACGGGCAACCGCTGCGCCTGCGCCTGCTCGACTACATCGAAGGCCAACCGTTGACCCGACTCAAGCACATGGAGCCACGTCTGATGGCTGAACTGGGCGGGCTCTGTGCGAAGCTGGACAATGCACTTGCCAATTTCGATCACCCAGGCCTTGCGCGCACCCTGCAATGGGACCCGCAGCATGCCCAGGCACTGATCGAACACCTGCTGCCGGTGCTGCAGGACAGCGAGCAGCGCGCCCGCATCGAACACGCCACCCGCCAGGCCAGCGAGCGCCTGATGCCGCTGGTTGATCAGCTGCCAAGCCAGGCCGTGCACCTGGACATTACCGACGACAACACCGTGTGGGCCCGTGATGCCCAGCGCCAGTGGCAGCTGCAAGGGGTGATCGATTTCGGCGACCTGTTGCGCACCTGGCGCATCGCCGACCTGTCGGTAACCTGCGCAGCGCTGCTGCACCATGCCGAGGGCGACCCGCTGCGCATCCTGCCTGCAGTGCAAGCCTACCAGGCGCTCAACCCGCTGACCGAGGCCGAACTGCGCGCGTTGTGGCCGCTGGTGATCAACCGCGCCGCCGTGCTGGTGCTAAGCAGCGAGCAACAGCTCGCCGTCGACCCCGGCAACCAGTACACCCGCGACAACATCGCCCATGAATGGGAAATCTTCGACACTGCCACCGCCGTACCTTTCGCGCTGATGGAAGCGTCTATTCTGCACGCTGCCGGGCTGCAACCCGCCACGCCGGACCTGAGCGGCTGCTCGCCCCTGCTCCCGGAACTGGATGGGCAGGCCGTAACGCGCGTCGACCTGGGCGTGCTCAGCAAGCATTGCGAGGCAGGCAACTGGGAGCAAGCCGGCTTCGACCAGCACCTGCTGACCACGCAACCGGCCCCGGCCTGCAGCCTGCACGGGCAGTATCGCCTGTCGCAAACCCACATCGACCGCCCGGAGGAACCCGCCACCTGCGCCTTGGGCGTCGAACTGCATGTGCCCAACGGCAGCCTGGTGCAAGCACCAGATGCCGGCACCTGGCAGCGCCATGGCGACGGCCGTGGCTGCCTGCGCAGCACGCACTGGACCTTGTGGCTGCAGGGCCTGGAAGACGCGCCTGCAAATGGCCAGGCCGTGGAAAAAGGCCAGTCGCTGGGGAGCAGTTGCGGTTTCCTCAGCGTGCAACTGTGCCTGGATAACGGCATCCAGCCGCCGTTCTTCGCCACCCCATCCCAGGCGACGGCCTGGCTGGCCCTGTGCCCGTCGCCAGCTGCCTTGCTGGGCTTCGACTGCAATGCCGAACCACTCCCTGACCCACAGGCCCTGCTGGCCCGCCGCGACGCCAGCTTCGCTCGCTCGCAAAAGCACTACTACGCGCAGCCGCCACACATCGAACGCGGCTGGCGCAACTACCTGATCGACATGCAGGGCCGCTCGTACCTGGACATGCTCAACAACGTCGCGGTGCTGGGCCACGGCCACCCGCGCATGGTCGCCGAATCGGCACGGCAGTGGTCGCTGCTCAATACCAACTCGCGCTTTCACTACGCGGCCATCACCGAGTTCTCCGAACGCCTGCTGGCGTTGGCGCCCGAAGGCTTCGACCGGGTGTTCATGGTCAACAGCGGCACCGAAGCCAACGACCTGGCAATTCGCCTGGCCTGGGCCTACAGCGGCGGGCGCGACCTGCTCAGTGTGCTGGAGGCCTACCACGGCTGGTCGGTGGCCACCGATGCCATTTCCACCTCCATTGCCGACAACCCGCAGGCCCTGGAAACCCGCCCGGACTGGGTGCACCCGGTGGAGGCGCCAAATACCTTCCGTGGCCGCTTCCGTGGCCCCGACAGCGCCACCGACTACCTGCGCGACGTCGACGCCAAGCTGGCCGACCTCGACGCCCGTGGCCGCCAGTTGGCAGGCATCATCTGCGAGCCGGTATACGGCAACGCCGGGGGTATTTCGTTGCCGGCCGGTTACCTGCGCGAGGCCTATGCCAAAGTGCGTGCCCGCGGCGGCGTGTGCATCGCAGACGAGGTGCAGGTCGGTTATGGCCGCCTGGGCGAGTACTTCTGGGGCTTCGAGGAACAGGGCGTGGTGCCTGACATCATTACCATGGCCAAGGGCATGGGCAACGGCCAACCGCTGGGTGTAGTCATCACCCGCCGCGAGATCGCCGAAGCGCTGGAGGCCGAGGGGTACTTCTTCTCCACTCGGCCGGTGGCAGCCCGGTGAGTTGCCGCATCGGCATGGCGGTGCTGGACGTGATGCAGGAAGAAGGCCTGTGGGACAACGCCCGCGACACCGGGCGCTACTTCAAGGCGCGCCTGCAGGCACTGGTCGACAAGCACCCGCTGGCCGGCGCGGCGCATGGTTCGGGCTTTTACCTGGGGCTGGAACTGGTGCGCGACCGCACAACCCTGGAACCGGCCACCGAGGAAACCATGGCCCTGTGCGACCGCCTGCGTGACCTGGGCATCTTCATGCAGCCGACCGGCGACTACCTGAACATCCTCAAGATCAAGCCACCGATGTGCACCAGCCGGGCGAGCGTGGACTACTTCGTCGACAGCATCGACCGGGTGCTCTCCGAGGGCCTGTAAGGAATTGCGCAGCTGGCCGTGGAGTGTTCATACTTTTCGGCCTCAACGCTTCCTCGTCATCAGGTTTTCTGACAATGGCCTTTACCAGCGACTCCCTGGCAATTTTCCTCGCGGTGCTGGAGGCAGGCTCGTTCTCCGCCGCCGCGCGCAAGCTGGGGCGTGTGCCTTCGGCGGTGAGCATGGCCATCGCCCAACTGGAGGCGGAGCTGGACCTGGTACTGTTCGACCGGGCCACGCGCAAAGCCTTGCCCACCAGCGCCGCCCTGGCCCTGGAACCCCAGGCCAGGCAGGTGATCTGCCAGCTCAACCTGCTCGATGCCCAGGCCCTGCAACTGCACAAGGGCCTGGAAAAGCGCCTGACCATCGCCATGGCGCCCGAACTGCAAACCGGCCGCTGGAGCCAGCCACTGGAAACCCTCGCCCAGGAATTTCCCAGCCTGGAAATCGAGGTGCGCTCGGCCACCCAGGCCGAAGCCATCCGCCTGCTGCATGACGGCAGCGTGCAACTGGCACTGGTCTTCGAACGGCCTGGCATCGACGAGCGCGAGTCATTCCTGGAGGCCGGCAGCCAATTGCTGGTGGCCGTCGCCTCGCCCCGCCACCCGGCCGGGCAGAACAGCGGCACGCCGTTACCTGAAGAGGCGTTCGCCGAACAGCGGCAGATCATCGTGGCGTCCGGCAAGGCCACCGGGTCGGACCCGCGCATGGTGCTGTCGCGGCGCATCTGGCTGACCGACAGCTACCTGGCCACGCTGGACCTGGTGCAGTCAGGGCTCGGTTGGGCCTACCTGCCGCAGCCGTTGGTCGAGCCGTTGATTGCTTCGGGCGCGCTGGCGGAGGTGCGCTTCGACAACATGGCCAGCCGATTGCGGTTGTGGGTGGACATCATCTGGGTCAAGTCGCGACCGCTCGGCCTGGGGGCGAGACGCTACCTGGACGTCATGCGCCAATGCTTTGAAACAGAATCGCCGAGGGCCTGAGCCACACGCAGCTACGCTTCGAACACCACCATGGTTACCCGGTAAGGACACTGACATGACCATCACCCGACGCGACTTCCTCAATGGCGTGGCCCTCACCATTGGTGCGGGCCTCACCCCACTGCAACTGCTCCAGGCCGCCCCCTCCGGCCGCTACTACCCCCCTGCCCTCACCGGCCTGCGCGGCAGCCACCCAGGCGCGTTCGAGGTCGGTCACCGGATGGGCTGGGAGAAGCACTTGTTCGATACCGAGAACCTGGCGGTAAAAGAGCAATATGATCTGGTCGTGGTGGGTGGCGGCATCAGTGGCCTCTGCGCTGCCTGGTTCTATCGGCAGCAGCACCCGACGGCGCGCGTGCTTATTATCGAGAACCATGACGACTTCGGCGGCCACGCCAAACGCAACGAGTTCCAGACGGGCGGCCAGATGATCCTTGGCTATGGCGGCAGCGAAGCCTTCCAGTCACCCAAGCACCTCTACAGCGCCACGGTGAATGGCTTGCTGAAGCAACTGAACGTCGATGTGGACCGTTTCCAGAGCGCCTTCGACAGAGACTTCTACCCCAACCTTGGCCTGTCTCGTGGCGTGTTCTTCGACAAGGCCGGTTTCGGCGAAGCCAAGCTGGTCAGCGGTGACCCCACGCCTATGGTTGCCGATGACATTGCCCCGGACAAACTCAATGCCCGCAGCTGGCGCGCCTTCATTGGCGACTTCCCGCTGCCCGAGGCCGACCGCCAGGCATTGATCGACTTGCACGAAGCGCCAAGGGATTACCTGGAGGGCAACAGCCTCGCAGAGAAACAGGAGTACCTGGCCAAGACCAGCTACCAGGACTTCCTGCGCAAGAATGTGGGCCTCAGCAAAGCCGCCACCCGCTACTTCCTCAGCCGCAGCAACGACTTTTCAGCCCTGAGCATCGACGCCGTGGCCGCCGCCGACGCTTACGGCCTGGGCTTCCCCGGTTTTGCCGGCATGGGTCTGCCGCCCGTCAGCGAAGAGTTGAAAGCAGAGATGGAAGAGCCCTACATCTACCACTTCCCCGACGGCAACGCCTCGTTGGCACGTCTGCTGGTCCGCAGCCTGATCCCCGGTGTGGCACCCGGCACCAACATGGATGACATCGTCCTGGCGCCCTTCGACTACACCAGGCTGGACCTAGCGCAAAACCCGGTAAACCTGCGGCTCAACAGCACCGTGGTGAGCGTGAAGAACCGCGACGGCGGCGTTGATACAGCCTACAGCCGGGCCGGCCAGTTACACCGGGTTCGAACCACGCACTGCGTGCTGGCTTGCTACAACATGATGATCCCGTACCTGCTGCGCGACCTCTCCACCGAACAGGCAGACGCGCTGAAGCAGAACGTGAAGTTCCCGCTGGTGTATACCAAAGTGCTCATTCGTCACTGGCAGAGCTTCATCAAACTGGGCGTGCATGAAATCTACGCGCCGAATCAGCCGTACAGCCGCGTCAAACTGGATTACCCGGTGGACATCGGCGGCTACCGTCATCCGCGCGACCCCAACCAGCCCATCGGCCTGCACATGGTCCACGTGCCCACCACCCCCAACGCGGGCCTGGATGCCCGCAGCCAGGCCCGCCTTGGCCGCAGCAAGCTTTACGCCATGAGCTTCGAAGCGATGGAGGGCATGGTGCGTGATCAGCTGCAGGCCATGCTGGGGCCGGCCGGCTTCGACCACAACAAGGACGTGCAGGCGATTACCATCAACCGTTGGCCGCACGGTTACTCGTACTCTGCCAACAGCCTGTTCGATGATGAGCAAGAGAGCGAAAAGCTGATCAACCTGGCCCGCCAGCAGGTTGGCAATGTTGCCATTGCCAACTCCGATGCAGCCTGGAATGCCTATGCACATGCGGCCATCGATGAGGCATGGCGTGCGGTGAATGAGCTGCGCTGACCTGCGGGCAAACCCGCTTCCACAAGAGCGGCGTAAGTCCGGGTCAAGCGACCGGGGCCATTAACCTGTACCCCACCCCCGCCTCGGTAATGATGAACCGGGGCGCCGTGGGGTCATCCCCCAGCTTCTGGCGCAAATGCCCAACCACAATCCGCAGGTAATGGGTGTCTTCCACATGCGTAGGTCCCCAGATCTCCTTGAGCAACTGCTGCTGGGTAATCACCCGCCCCGGATGCAGGGCCAATAACGCCAGCAATGCATATTCCTTGCGCGTCAGCGCCACCTCGACGCCCTCCAGCGTCACCCGTCGAAAAGCAAAATCCACGGTCAACGGCCCAAAACTCCCTGCCACTTCCGAAGCGCCGGCCACCGGCACCTGGCGCAGCAAGGCACGCACCCGCGCCAGAAACTCCTGGATGCCGAACGGTTTGGTCACATAGTCATTGGCGCCACCATCCAGCGCATCGACCTTCTGTACTTCACTGGCGCGCACCGACAACACCAGCACCGGCACCGCGCTCCATTCACGCAGGTCACGCAGTACCTGCTGGCCGTCCATGTCCGGCAGGCCCAGGTCAAGCACCACCAGGTCCGGCTTGCCCAAAGCGGCCTGGGCCAGCCCCTGCGCGCCGGTGGCGGCCTCGAGCACCTTGTAGCCTTGCGAGGCCAGGCTGATGCGCAGGAACTTGCGGATCTGCGGTTCATCATCGATGACCAGGAGGGTGGCGGACTGACTCATGGGGTATCACTTTCAGCTTGAGGTTGAGGGGGCAGCGGCAAGCATAGAGTGATGCTGGTGCCCTGGCCATCGATGCCTTCGCCCACCAGGATCTGCCCGCCATGGGCGCCGATCATGCCCTGGCAGATCGCCAGGCCCAGGCCGGTGCCCTGCCCGCCGCGGTCACCGCGGGCGGCGGTGTAGAACATGTCGAAGATTTTCTCGCGGTCGGCCACGGGAATGCCGGGGCCCTGATCGCTGACGGCGAAGCGCAACTGGGCGTCCTGCACCGACACCTGCAGTTCCAGCCGGCCGTTGCCGGGCGAAAAGCGCGCGGCGTTTTCCAGCACATTGACCAACGCCTGCTCGATCAGCGCCGCATGCACGAACAGCAACGGCAGCTCGGCCGGCACGTCGGTATGCACGCTCAGCGGTGCCAACACCACGCGCAGGCGGCTGAGCGCACTGCCGACGATGTCGGCCGGGGCTACCCAGTCGCGGGCCAGCTTGAGGCCGCCGTGGCCCAGGCGAGTCATGTCGAGCAGGTTCTGGATGTAGCGGTCGAGGCGGTCGGCCTCGTTGCGGGTGCCCTCCAGCAGTTCTCGGCGGTCGGCGGCGGGGATCGCCTCGCCCAGCGCCAGCAGGCTTTCGATGCTGCCGCGCATGGCGGTCAGCGGGGTACGCAAGTCATGGGAAACGGATGCGAGCAAGGCGCTACGCAACTGCTCGGTTTCCCCATGCAGGCGCGCGGCCTCCAGTTGTTCGGCCAGGCGGGCGCGGGCCAGGGCCTGGGCCAATGGCTGACCCAGGGCGGTGAGCAAGCGCCGGCGCGGGTCGCTGAGCGGCTGGCCGGAGCGTGGGCGCACACCGAGCAATGCCAGGGGCTGTTCATCCACCGCCAGCGGCCACCACCACCAGCGACCATTGGGCAGGGTGTCGCTGCCATGCCCGGCGGCCTGGCCGTGTTGCCAGGCCCATTCTGCGGCAGCGCGCTCGTTGTCACTAAAGGCGTGGGCTTCGCCGCTGACCACCTGCAACTGGCCCTCGACATTGCGCTCCAGCAGGCACACCTGCATGTCCTGCCAGCCGTCCAGGTGCTGGCCGGCGGCATTGAACACCGCCTGGCGGTCGGTGGCCACGGTCAGCCGGCGCGACAAGTCGAGCAGTTGGCTGGTCTGCGCCTGGGTCTCGCGCAGGGCCTGCAACTGGCGGCGCTGGCGGGCAGCCAGATTGCCGGTGAGTGCGGCCATCAACAGGAAGAACACCAGGGTCAGCACGTCTTCTTCGCGCTGGATCCTGAACGACAGGTTGGGCGGGATGAACAGGAAGTCGTAGGTCAGGAACGACAGCACCGCGCAAGCCAGCGCAGGCCCCAGGCTGCTGCGCACCGCCACCAGCAATACCGCGGCCAGGAACACCAGCGAAATGTTGGGCAGGGCCAGCACACTCGACACCGCCCAGGCCAGGCCTGCGGCCATGACCGTGGCCAGCAACGCCAGCAGGTAATGGCGCCAGACCCATATTCGCCGCACCGCCGAACGTGGTGCAGGCGGCTGCACGTCGCGGTCCAGCACGTTGATTTCCAGGCCGTGGCTTTCGCGCAGCAGCCGCGCGGCCACACCAGCACCGAACAGGCGCCGGCGCAGGCGGTCGCGGGACTGCCCGACCAGCACCAGGCTGGCCCGCCGCTCGGCAGCATGCTGGATCAGCGTACGCACCACTTCGCCGGCACGCAGCAGTACCACTTCCCCACCCAGGCGCTCGGCCAGTTGCTGGGCAGCTTGCAGGCGCTGGCGCGCGATTTCGTCGCGCAACCGGCCGTTGTCTACATGCACCAGGCTCCAGGGCAGGTGACGGCGCTGGGCCACGCGGCTGGCATGGCGCACCAGGCGTTCCGCCTGATCGTCCCCATCCACGCCCACCAGCAAGCGCCCACGCAGGGCCGGGGCTTCCTGGCCGCGCTGGCGATAACCATGGGCGAGGTCGGCATCCACCTGGGCAGCAGCGGTCTGCATGGCCAGTTCGCGCAGGGCGGTGAGGTTGGTTTGAGAAAAGAACGCATCGATGGCCGCCCGCGCCTGCTCGGGTACATACACCTTGCCTTCGCGCAGGCGTTCGAGCAGTTCACGGGGTGGCAGGTCGATCAGCACCAGCTCGAAGGCTTCCTGCAGCACCCAGTCCGGCAAGGTTTCGCGCACTTGCACGCCGGTAATGTCGCGGACCTTGTCGTTGAGGCTTTCCAGGTGCTGGACATTGACCGTGGTGTACACATCGATGCCGGCGGCCAGTAGTTCCTGTACGTCCTGCCAGCGTTTGGCGTGACGGCTGCCGGGTGCATTGGTGTGGGCCAGTTCGTCGACCAGCACCAAGGCCGGCGCTGCCTTGAGCAGGCCGTCGAGGTCCATTTCCTCGAGAGTGACGCCGCGGTACTGGCTGCGCAGCAGGGGCTGCTGCTGAAGGCCAGCGAGCAGTACCTCGGTTTCGGCGCGGCCATGGGTTTCGACGACCCCGGCCAGCACCTGCACGCCCTGGCGTTGCTGGGCGTGGGCGGCCTGGAGCATGGCGAAGGTCTTGCCGACGCCGGCGGCGGCGCCTAGGAACACCTTCAGCCGGCCCCGGCCGCTTCGCGGGAGGGTAGCCAACAGCGCGTCTGCGCGGGTGGAATCACTCATCTTTCATCCTTTGGTGTGGCGGCGTCCTGCAGCCTCTTTGGGCCTGCTTTGCAGGCCTTCGCGGGCTTGCCCGCTCCCACAGGGTGATCACAATACTCGGAAGCTGCGCTGTACCTGTGGGAGCGGGCAAGCCCGCGAAGGGCCGCAAAGCGGCCCCGATATCAGTGGCCCAGATGCTCAAGTGCCTGGTTCAACGCCAGCACATTGACCACCGGCGGGCCGATCAATGGGTGGAGGGTGGCCTCTTCCAGCAAGCCTTGCAAGCGCTCTACCGGCAGTTGCCGCGCCGCCGCCACCCGCGGGATCTGGTAGGCCACGGCTTCCGGCGGCAGGTGCGGGTCGAGGCCGCTGCCCGAAGTGGTCAACAGCGCCTGGGGCACCGGCCCCTGCTGCGCCTGGTACAACGCAGCCGCATCGCCCTTGACTCGCTCGGCCAGCGCCGGATTGCTCGGCGACAGGTTGCTGGCGCTACTGGCCACGGTGGCATAGGCGCCCGCCGACGGCCGTGCGTGGAACCAGCCATCACCCTGAAAATCCTGGGCGATCAGCGCCGAACCGCGCACCAGGCCCTGGTCATCGCGCACCAGGCTGCCGTTGGCC
Organism: Pseudomonas putida; assembly: GCA_029953615.1. Taxonomy (NCBI): domain Bacteria; kingdom Pseudomonadati; phylum Pseudomonadota; class Gammaproteobacteria; order Pseudomonadales; family Pseudomonadaceae; genus Pseudomonas; species Pseudomonas putida. The sequence goes on from CP124529.1 coordinate 445,776, forward strand.
TGACCGGGGAAAGCGACCTGGGCAATGCCGGTCACCGCCAGCGGATACAGCGCACCAGTCACCAGTGTCATCAACAGGGCCAGGCTCAACGCCGGGCGTACATAAGCATTCATGGTGGCCTCCTCAGACCAGGTGCAGGGCATTGAGCAGCAGATCGATCAGCTTTATCCCGGCAAACGGCACGACAATGCCGCCCAGCCCGTAGATCAGCAGGTTGCGCCGCAGCAGGTGCGCCGCGCTGGCCGCCTGCACCCGCACGCCGCGCAGTGCCAGCGGGATCAGCACGATGATGATCAGCGCGTTGAACACGATGGCCGACAAAATCGCACTCTGCGGGCTGGCCAGGTGCATCAGGTTGAGCACGCCCAGTTGCGGGTAAATGGCAGCGAACAGCGCCGGCAGGATGGCGAAGTACTTGGCCACGTCGTTGGCGATGGAGAAGGTGGTCAGCGCGCCACGGGTCACCAGCAGCTCCTTGCCGACCTGCACCACGTCCAGCAGCTTGGTCGGGTCGCTGTCCAGGTCGACCATGTTGGCCGCCTCGCGCGCCGCCTGAGTGCCGTCGTTCATGGCCATGCCCACGTCCGCCTGGGCCAGTGCCGGGGCGTCGTTGGCACCGTCGCCGCACATGGCCACCAGGCGGCCGTCGTTCTGCTCCTGGCGGATACGCGCCAGCTTTTTCTCTGGCGTGGCCTCGGCCAGCACGTCATCCACGCCGGCCTCGGCAGCGATGGCGGCAGCGGTCAGCGGGTTGTCGCCGGTCACCATCACCGTGCGGATGCCCAGCTTGCGCAGCTCGGCAAAGCGCTCACGGATGCCGGGCTTGACCACGTCCTTGAGATGGATCACGCCAAGCAGGCGCTTGTCGAGGCATACCAGCAAGGGTGTACCGCCGCCCTGGGCGATGCGCTCCACTTCACGGGCCAATGCCAGGGGCATTTCCAGGCGTTGCATGCCGACGAACGCCAGCACGGCGTCGACGGCGCCCTTGCGGTAGCGGTGCTGCTGCAAGTCGATGCCCGACAGGCGCGTCTCGGCGCTGAAGGCCACGGCCTCGAACTGCCCGGCGGCTGGTTCGACAAAGTCGTGCAACTGGCGCAGGTACTCGACGATCGACTTGCCTTCGGCGGTGTCATCCGCCAGCGAGGCCAGCAAGGCACCCTCCCCCAGCTCGCGGGCGGTGATGCCCGGTGCGGCGTGCAGCGCGCTGCAACGGCGATTGCCGAAGGTGATGGTGCCGGTCTTGTCGAGCATCAGCGTATGCACGTCACCGGCCGCTTCCACCGCGCGGCCCGAACGGGCGATGACGTTCAACCGCACCAGCCGGTCCATGCCGGCGATACCGATGGCCGACAGCAGGCCGCCGATGGTGGTGGGGATCAGTGTCACCAGCAGCGCAGCGAGGAAGATCAGCGGCAAGCTGCCACCCACGAAGTGGGCAAACGGCTGCAGCGTCACTACCACGATCAGGAAGATCAGGGTCAGGCCGATCAGCAGGATGTCGAGGGCGATCTCGTTCGGGGTCTTCTGCCGCTTGGCGCCTTCGACCAGGGCAATCATGCGGTCGAGGGTCGATTCGCCCGGGTTGCTGGTGATGCGGATCAACAACCAGTCGGAGACCAGCCGGGTATTGCCGGTGACAGCCGAGCGGTCGCCGCCGGACTCGCGGATCACCGGCGCGGACTCGCCGGTAATGGCGGCCTCGTTGACCGCAGCGATACCTTCGAGCACCTCGCCGTCACCGGGGATCATTTCGCCGGCCACCACGCGTACCACATCGCCCTTGCGCAGCGCGCTGGCCGCGACGGTCTCGTAGCTGCCATCGCGCTTGCGACGCTCGGCGGCAAGGCCCTGGCTGCCCGCCTTGAGGCTGTCGGCGCGGGCTTTGCCACGGCCTTCGGCCAGGGCCTCGGCGAAGTTGGCGAACAGCACGGTAAACCACAGCCACAGGGCGATCTGCACGGCAACACCAGTGCTCACACCGCTGCCGGGGGCAAAGCACAGGACGGTGGTCAGCACAGCCGTCAGGGCGACTACCAGCATCACCGGCGAGCGCTTGAGCTGGCGCGGGTCGAGCTTGACGAATGCCTGCACCAGCGCCGGGCGCCACAGCGCGGCGAAGCGGGTCTGGTCCTTGGCACTGTGGGCTTGTACTTCAGGAATGGGCATGTTCATGATCGGTCCTCAAAAACCCAGGCTCAAGTGTTCGGCGATCGGCCCAAGGGCCAAAGTCGGCAGGAAGGTCAGGCCACCGACCAGCAGGATGGTGACCAGCAGCAGGCCGGTGAACAGCGGGCCATGGGTGGGGAAGCTGTTCAGCCCCTGGGGCGCGCTTTTCTTCGCTGCCAGGCTACCGGCCAGCGCCAGCACCGGGAGGATGTAGCCGAAGCGGCCGACAAGCATGGCCAGGCCGATCATCAGGTTGTGGTACACCGTGTTGGCACCGAAGCCGGCAAAGGCCGAGCCGTTGTTGGCCGTGCCGGAGGTGTAGGCGTACAGCAGCTGGCTGAAGCCATGCGCACCCGGGTTGCTGACCGCACCTGCCGGGCCTGGCAGGCTGGCGGCGATGGCGCCGAGCACCAGCACGCCGACCGGCATCACCAGCAGGGTCGCCACCAGCAACTGCACCTCTCGTGCCTGCAGCTTCTTGCCCAGGTATTCCGGGGTGCGGCCGATCATCAACCCGGCCAGGAACACCGCGATCAGCACGAACAACAGCATGCCGTACAGCCCTGCACCGACGCCGCCGAAGATCACCTCGCCGACCATCATGTTGACCATCGCCACCATGCCGGTCAGCGGGTTGAGGCTGTCATGCATGGCGTTGACCGAACCGTTGGAGGCAGAAGTGGTAGTCACCGTCCACAGCACCGAACCGGTAGTGCCGAAGCGGCTTTCCTTGCCCTCCATGGGCGCGCTTTGCTGTACCTGCGCGCTCTCGAGGGCCGGGTTGGGCTGGTGCTCTGACCACAACGCCGTGCTGCCGCCGATCAGGAACAGGGCAAGCATGCAGGCGAGGATGGCGCGGCTCTGGCGCAGGTCCTTCACGTAGTGGCCGAAGGTGAATACCAGCGCCGCCGGAATGAGAATGATCGAGGCCACCTCGAACAGGTTGCTCCAGGCCGTGGGGTTTTCGAACGGGTGCGCCGAATTGACCCCGAAGAAGCCACCGCCGTTGGTACCCAGTTGCTTGATGGCAATCTGGCTTGCGGCCGGGCCCAGCGGAATGGTCTGCTCGGTGCCTTGCAGGGTGACCGCGTGGGCGTAGTCGGCCAGGGTTTGTGGTACGCCCTGCCACACCAGCAACAATGCCAGCAGCAGGCACAGTGGCAGCAGGCCGTAGAGGGTGGCGCGGGTCATGTCGACCCAGAAGTTGCCCAGCGTCGTAGCGCTGCGCCGGGCGATGCCACGGCACAGGGCGACCAGCACGGCCAGGCCGGTGGCAGCGCTGACGAAGTTCTGCACGGTCAGGCCGAGCATCTGGCTCAGATAGCTGACCGACGCCTCACCGCTGTAGGCCTGCCAGTTGGTGTTGGTGACGAAGCTGACGGCAGTATTGAATGCCAGCGACCATTCCTGGCCAGGCAGATGCTGTGGGTTGAATGGCAGGTAGCCCTGCAACAGCAGCACGGCAAACAGCAACAGGAACCCGGCCAGGTTGAAAGCCAGCAGCGCCAGGGTGTACTGCTTCCAGCTCTGTTCCTGGCTGGCGCGCACGCCCGCCAGCCGGTAGCAGGCCTGCTCGACCGGGCCCAGCACGGGCGACAGCCAGGTGCGCTGGCCTTCCACGACCTTGAAATAGAACCGCCCGAGCCAGGGTGCCGGTAGCAGCACGATGGCGAAAAATGCCAGGAGCAAGGCGAAATCGTAACTGTGCATGGCCGCTCCCTAGCTGCGATCGGCGCGCAGCAGCGCCACCAGCAGATAAAACGCCAATGCCACTGCCAGCAGCAGTGACAGCCCGTCGAGCATGTTCATGTGTGGTTCTCCCCGTGGTGCGGCTTGGGCCGCTTTGGGGAAATTGTCCGAGCGAGGGGCGTAAAGGGGCGAGACTGGAGGGTGGGGATGGCAATAAAGAAGGCGTAAAGATCAGCTGTTTGGGTTGTCTGTACTGGCCTCTTCGCGGGTACGCCCGCTCCCACAGGGCTTCCGCAATGTTACAGACCTGCGCTGTAACCGTGGGAGCGGGCGAGCCCGCGAAGAGGCCGGTACAGGTTTACTGGCTGGGGCGGCTGCGTGGCGGCGTTGCGGCTCCAGTCCAGCAGCAGGCTGTAACCGACAGCCAGCAAGGTGGGCCCGATGAACAGGCCAATGAAGCCAAAGGCGATCAAGCCGCCGAACACGCCCAGTAGCACGATCACCAACGGCAGGTTGCCGCCACGGCTGATCAGGTACGGTTTGAGCACGTTGTCCACACCACTGATGATGAAAGTGCCCCAAACCCCAAGGAACACTGCCATGCCGTATTCGCCCTTCCATACCAGCCAGCCCGTGGCGGGGATCCAGGCCAGTGGCGGGCCCATGGGGATCAGGCTGAGCATGAAGGTGACCAGGCCCAGCACGATCGCCCCGGGTACGCCGGCAATCAGGAACCCGATCAACGCCAGCAGGCCCTGCGCGGCAGCCGTACCGATCACTCCGTTGACCACTCGCTGCACCGTACCGGCCACCAGCTCCAGGTAGTACTCGGCGCGGTCGCCCATCAAGCGGTGCAGCAAGCGCAGGACGAACGCCGACAATCGCGGGCCGTCGCGGTAGAAGAAGAACACGAATACCAGGCTAAGGGTCAGCTCCAGCACGCCACTGCCAATCTGCGCACTGCGCGCCAGCAGCCAGTTGCCCACCTGCCCAAGGTGCGGCTTGACCGAAGCCAGCAAGGCCGCGCCCTGCTGGTCCAGCGATTGCCACCAGCTGACCAGGCGGTCGCCAACCAACGGGATGCCGCCCAGCCAGGCCGGTGCATCGGGCAGGCCGTCCATCTGCACGTCACGCACGAACGCCGTCGCATCGCGAATGTGATCGGCCAGGTTGAACCCCAACCACACCAGCGGCAGTGCCACGATCAGGATCCAGGCGCTGGTCAGCAGGCCTGCCGCCAGGGTTTCGCGCCCGCCCAGCACACGCGTCAGCAAGCGCATCAAGGGCCAGCTGGCAAAGGCCAGAATGGCCCCCCACAATAGCGCTGAAATGAAAGGTGCCATAACCCACAGGCCGGCACCCAGCAGCGCCAACAGCAGAATCTGGACCAGCATGCGGTCATTGTTAGCCATGGTGGTGCTCGTTCAACGAATCAGTTCAAGGTGCAGGCCGTCGGTAGGCGCGCTACCGACTTCGAGGCGGCCGTTGCGCACCCCCGCCTTGACCAGTGCCTCGCGCCAGGCTTCGGCCTGGGCACCACTGAGGCTGGCACGCAGGGTGCTGTCGAGGTTCAGGCTGCGCGCCAGCAGGTTCGCCCAGGCGTCTTGCGGCGCGGCCAGGTCAGGGTAGTCGAGCTTGCCGGTGTCGCGCATTTCGCGCAGCACCGTGGCGGCGGTCGGCAGCAGTTCGCCCAGCGGGCTGCCGGCGACGAACTCTTCCACGTGCAGGTAGGCGCGGCGGTTGCCGCGGGTAACGCTGTACAGCGCAACCAGGGTGTCGGCCTGCGCCGCCGAGCGGCGCAGCAGGATGAACGCCTGCTGCTCGTCGCCGCCGTTGAGGCGGGCATTGCCGAACACATCATTGGCCCACAGGCTCGCCTCACCGCAATCGCGGCCCTGGCACCAGAACAGCGGGTAACCACCGTCGCGCTGCAGGGCTTCGCGGGCGCTGGTGAAGGCTTCGCGGGCGGTACGCTCGACCGGCAGCTCATAGGTGACCGAGCTGACCTGGCCGCGGCTTTCGACCTTGTCCTCGACCCGTAGTCGGCCGCTGATCTTGCGCAGCGGGCCCATGGGGTAGACACGTTCCTGCTCTACGGCCGGGCGCTGGTCGACCACCTTGGCGTCTACCGGTACCGGCAGGCTGCCGGCCCACGACACGGAGCTGGCGAATACCAGGCAGGCAGCGAAGGCATTACGGATGGTAGCAGGCGCGCTCATTGGCGACCCAGGCGGCGCTCGGCGCCGAGGTGAAGCTCCAGGATGTCTGGCAGTTGCATGGTTGTCTCCCTGTTCAACCCGCCAAGCCTCGACACTTGTCCGGTGCAAGTCAAGCAAAGCCAAAGAAGCGATTGAAACAGTCTGCGACAAGGGCCGCACCCTGCTCATCGTTCAGGTGCAAGTGATGGCCACCGGGCAGCGTCACTTGCTCAAAGGGTAGCTGCTCCAGCAACCCGGTGTGACGCACCAGCATGCCGTCGGCGGCCACCACCAGGCGCGCCGGGCAACTCACCCGGCGCACATAAGCCATGGCCTGCGCCTCGCTCAGGCGCACTGGCGAAGGCAGGGTCAGGCGGCTGTCGCTGCGCCAGCTGTAACCACCGGGCACCGGCATCAGGCCTCGCTGGGCCAGCAACTCGGCTGCCTCGCGGCTGACCGCGACCATGCCTTTCATGCGTGCCTGCACGCCCTGCTCCAGGGTCGCGTACACCGACTTGCGCTTGCCATCCAGGCGCAACTGGGCCTGCAGGGCCATGCCCAGCCGCTCACCGGCATCCTGCTCGGCGCCAGTTGGCGGAATGACGCCGTCGATCAGGGCCAGGTGGCTGATTCGCTCCGGCAATGCGCCAGCCAGCTGCACCGAAATGATTGCCCCGAGTGAGTGGCCCAACAGGGCAAAACGTTGCCAGCCCACCTGCTCGGCCACCCGCAGCACATCATGGGCGTAGTCGGCCAGAGCGTAGCTGGCGCCGAGTGGCCGGTGCTCGGAATAACCATGCCCGGCCAGGTCCAGGGCGATGATGCGCAGGCCTTTGAGCAGTGGCGCCAGGCGGGCGAAGCTGTTGGCGTTGTCCAGCCAGCCATGCAGGGCGATCACCGGCAAGCCGTGTTCGGGGCCGAACAGGTGCGCCGCCAGTTCGATATGGCCCAGGCTCAGGCGTATTTCCTCGACCTGCGCGCTCATGCCTGGCTCCAGCGGTCGAACAGGCCCTTGATCAGGCTGGCGGTGTCGGTTGGTCGCTCCAGCGGGAACATATGCCCACCCGGCACGCTGTGGTATTCGCCCCTGGGCATGCCGCGCACGGCCAGGGTGTGGTGGCGGCGAATGACCTTGCTGCGCTCGCCGCGGACCATGGCCAGCGGCACCTGCAATTGCCGCGCAGGAGCGGGGCTGGTATGCGGGATGCTGCGGTAGATGCTGATTTCCGTGGCCGGATCGAAGCGCAACTGCAGCCCCTGTTCCATTGCTTGCAGGCCGTGCTCTATATAGGCATCGAGGCAATCGGGGTCGAAATGGCGGAACAGTGATTTGCCGGCGAAATAGTCCCGGGCGCTGTCACGGTCATTGAAGGTTTCGCGACGCCCCAGGGTGCGACCCGCCGGGGTGATACGGTCGATGAAGCCGAAGCGCTTGGCGGTGCGCAGCAACCACTGGTCGGCGCGGGTGAGCACCGGCGAGTCGAGCATCACCACGCCGCGGTAGTACTCCGGGCAGCGCAAGGCGGCGTGCAGGTGCAACACGCCGCCCAGCGAATGGCCAACACCCCATACCGGCTGATCCTGCCGGGCCAGGTGGTGCAACAGTTCGTCGACCAGGCTCTGCCAGTTGTCGTCCACCGGAAAACGCGGATCGTGCCCGTGCTGGGCCAGGTGCTGCACCTGATAGTCCGGCGCCAGGGCAGCAAACAGCTTGCCGTACGTGGCCGAGGGGAAACCGTTGGCATGGGCGAAGAAGATCTGCTGCAACATGGCGCCGGGTCCGGATGCGGGAATGATGGCCCATTGTCGGCATCGCCGGGCGGTTCGGCAATGTCCGGAAAGGTCATCGGCGAGGGCAATCAGGTCAGGCTTGCGGGCGCGGCCGCTACCTTCAAGCCATGCACAGGTCCTGTTGGAGCAGCCTTGTGCTGCGAAGAGGCCATAACTGCCGGAGAAGAGCTATTGCCCTACTGGCCTCTTCGCAGCACAAGGCCGCTCCTACAGGAAACCGAGATGGCCTGAGAGCTCAGGCCGGCGAGTTGATCGCCCGAAGCGTCATCAACCCCGCCAACGGCCAGTCCCCTTCCAGCTCCGCCAGGCTTGCAGTGCTCATGCCTGCCGGTTGTTGCTGGTGGCCATGCTCCAGCGCCCCGACCAGGGTCCCCACCAGCGGCTGATGACTGACCAGCAGCACATGCTCCAGGCCCAGGCGCTCGATTTCGCCGATGGCCTGCTGCACATCCGTGTCGGGTGTCAGCCAGGGCACGGTGCGCACTGGCTCGGCGAAGCCCAGGGTGTCATGCACCAGGGCGGCCGTTTGCTGGGCGCGTACATAAGGGCTGGCGATGATCGCCTGCAGCGGCTGGCCCAGCAGGCGGGCGGCGCTGTGCAGCACCTGCTCGCGGCCGTGGGCGGTCAGCCGGCGCTCGGCATCGCTGTTGGCCCGCGGCTCCGCTTCGCCGTGGCGCAGCACCCACAGCTTCACAGCTTGGGCTCCTCGTCACGCACCGGGTGCGGGGCCGGGGCCACGGCATGCGGCGCCTCGCCTTCCGGGGCACGCGGTGCCGGCCAGTCGGCGAACGGCCAGGGCTTCTGGTCGCTGTGGAAGCTGCCAAAGCGGCCGATCTGCGCCAGGTACTGGCTAAGGCTGTCGCCGAAGTTCATCAGGCTGGCGCTGGGGGCGCCGTACACCAGGCGGTAGATCAGTTGTACCAGTACCAGGCCACCGAGCAGCAGCTCGGCCAGTTGCCAGACCACCAGGAACACCAGCATCCACAGGACCCGCAGGATGATCGACTCGCGCTGGGCGCGTTCGGGCGTATCGTTCATGTGTTGCTCCTTGCTGTTGTCAGAGCCGCTCAAGGCTCAGTTGAAACCGCTGATGGAAATGAAATCGACATCAGTCTTCGGCTCGGCACGCATCAGGTGCTCGATCACCTGGTTCAACGTGCGGCCTTCGAACAGGATGGCATGCAGGCCCGCCACCAGCGGCATGTACACCTGCACTTCCTGCGCCTTGGCCTTGAGCACCTTGAGGGTATTGACACCTTCGGCCACTTCGCCCAGACGGTTGACCGCCTGCTCCAGGCTCAGGCCCTGGCCCAGCGCGTGGCCGACCTGGTAGTTGCGGCTCTTGGGCGAGGAGCAGGTCACGATCAGGTCACCGACACCGGCCAGGCCGAGGAAGGTCATGGGGTTGGCGCCTTGGCTGACGGCGAAGCGGGTCATCTCGGCCAGGGCGCGGGTAATCAGCATGCTTTTGGTGTTTTCGCCCATGCCCAGGGCCACCGCCATGCCGGCGATGATGGCGTAGACGTTCTTCAGCGCCCCGCCCAGCTCGACGCCAAAGCGGTCGGCACTGGCGTAGACGCGGAAGGTACGCCCATGCAGCACGGCCTGCACCTGCTGGCACAGTTTTTCGTCCTCGCTGGCGACCACCGTGGCGGTCAGCGCATGTTCGGCGATTTCACGGGCCAGGTTGGGGCCGGACAGCACGCCGATGCGCGCCTCGGGGGCGATTTCCTCGAGGATCTGGCTCATCAGCTTGAAGCTTTGCGCTTCGATGCCCTTGGTCAGGCTGACCAGGCCCTTGCCGCGCAGCAGTTCGGCATGTGGGGCCAGCACGCTGCGCAAGGCGCTCGATGGCAGGGCGACGAAAACCAGGTCGCTCGCCTGCAGGGTGGTCAGCAGGTCGCTGACCGGCTCGACGCCGTCGTGCAGGCGGATGCCCTTGAGGTAGCGCGGATTCTCGCGATTGACGCGCATGGCCTCGGCCTGGTCCGGGTCGCGCATCCATTGGCGCACCGGCACACCGTTTTCTGCCAGCAGGTTCGCCACGGCGGTGCCGAAGCTGCCGCCTCCCAGAACTGCAACAGGTTGCTGTTCAGTCATATCCAATCCGTTAAAGCCAAAAGTTAAGTGGCGACCCAGCCATTATACGGCTCGCCTGCTACAGAACCAGTGTCAGTACCGGCCCTTTCGCGGGCGTGCCCGCTCCCACAGAATAACCGCACTCCCCCCGTGGGAGCGGGCGTGCCCGCGAAAGGGCCCGAACAGGTAAAGCAGATCACTGGCAAATATGCCAAGGTCAGTTACCATGCCTGTTTCAATCCTGATACAAGGCCGCTTTGTGTTCCCTGGCACGCCCCCGTACCCGCGCCTGCTCATACTGACTGCCCTGCTCGGTGGCCCGGCCGTGGCCGATGATCTGTTCATCGACAACACCGACCTGCCGCAGGTTCTGACCGCCACGCGCCTGAAACAATCCCCCGCTGCAGTTCCGGGCAGCATGACCGTGCTCGACAGCGATCTGATCCGCGCCAGCGGTGCCCGCGACATCCCCGAACTGCTGCGCCTGGTGCCAGGCATGATGGTGGGTTACAACGCAGGCAACCAGCCCACGGTCAACTACCACGGCAGCAACGTCAACGACGCGCGGCGCATGCAGGTGCTGATCGATGGCCGTTCGGTGTACCGCGCCGGCCTGGCCACGGTGGACTGGAGCGACATCCCCCTGGCCATGGAGGATATCGAGCGCATCGAGGTGTTCCGCGGCCCCAACACGGTCAGCTATGGCGCCAACGCGCTGATGGCGGTGGTCAACATCCTTACCCGCAACCCCGCCGACAGCCATGGCACGCGGCTGAAGATGACCCGCGGCCAGGACGGGATCAACGACTTTTACGCCAGCCACGGCTTCGGCTGGGATGGCGGCGACATGCGCCTGTCGCTGTCCGGCCAGCAGGACGACGGCTTCGACGAGAACCAGTTCGGCCAGGACTACCGCGACAGCCGTCGCTTGACCCGCCTCACCCTCAATGCCAGCCACAACCTGACGCACGACCAGACCCTGGAATGGCAACTGGCGGCCAAGGAAGGCAGCAATCAGCGGCCGTATACCTATCAGCCGGTCTTCGCCAAATACGAAGCCGGTAACAACGCTGACGTCAATGCCAAGGACTACGCTGGCTCATTGCGCTGGACCAAGGACTTCAGTTCCGAGCACAGCCTCTACATCCAGGGCTCTGCCCAGCATTTCGACCGTCAGCAGGTGTGGCGTGCCTGTGATGCCCTGCAGTCGTTCAGCCCGGAATTGACCCAACTCTGGCAAATGAACCCTGACTTCGCCGAAAAAGTGGCGCGCGGCATTGCTACCGGCGCACCACCTTTCAACCAACGATCCGGTCATGAGCGGGCTCCTGGAGAGGGTCCAGCAGCAATGGGCGAACGGTGGCAAGCAGCAGGTCTGCGGCGACGTCGACCAGAGCACCCGCGAAACCCGCTACGACCTGGAAGTCCAGGACACCCTGAGCCTGACCGACAGCCTGCGCCTGCTCAGCGGCATGAACTACCGCTATGATCGGGCCGACTCGCAGACTTACTTCAACGGCAGCATTGACGATCAGACCTGGCGCCTGTTCGGCCAGCTGGAATGGCGCGCCGACGAGCACTGGATCCTGCAGGGCGGCGCCATGTTCGAGGACTCGCGCCTGTCCGGCAGCTCGCTCACCCCGCGAGTGGCGGTCAACTACCTGATCACCCCGCGCCATGGCCTGCGCGCGGTGTATTCCGAGGCTGTGCGCTCGCCAGACATGTTCGAGAACAACATCAACTGGAGCTACACGGTCAGGAACCTGACCCCCAACGCATTCGGCCTGCAAAACGGCGAATACTTCGTCAAGACCCGCGGCCCCGGCGACCTGGACCAGGAACGCATGCGCTCGCGCGAGTTGGGCTACAACGGCTACTTCAGCGATATCGACCTGAACATGGATGTGAAGCTGTTCTACGACGAGATCACCGGAATGATCAGCGAGCCCCTGAAGAACAACCAGTACATCGCCAGCAATGCCAACAAGGCCCGTTTCAGCGGCAGCGAGGCGCAACTGGACTGGCGCCCGACCCTGCGCGACCGCCTGCGCCTGACCTACGCCTATGTCGATGCCTGGGCCAGCAACCCCGCCGACCGCCGCCTCAGCGCCCGCAACAGCGGCTCGGCCGGGTGGATGCGCGAATGGGGCGACGGCTGGTCCAGCGCGCTGTTCTATTACGGTGACGATGCGCTCAACCAGTATCGCTACGAGCGCCTGGACCTGCGCCTGGCCAAGCGTTTCCGGGTGCATGGCAGCAACCTGGAGCTGGCCGCACTGTGGCAACAGCGCCTCGACGATGAGCCGACCACGGCAATCCAGAACCGCTACGACAGCCGCCACCGCCTGAGCGTCAGCGCGGAGCTGGAGTTCTGATGGCCCTGCTTTTGCGCCTGTTGCTGCTGTGCCTGTGGCCACTGGGGCCACTGTCCGCCAGTGAAATCCTGTTGGTAGGCGCAGAAGACCAGCCCGGCATTCGCAGTTTCGTCACCGCGCTGGAAAGCCGCCGACCCCACGATCATGTGCATTTCCAGACCACCGCCGACCTGCCACGCCCGGGCAAGCTCAGGGCTGACCTGCGCCTGATCCTGCTGGACAACGCCGCACTGGAATGGCGCCTTGGGGAAACCGCCGGCCCGCCGGCGATGGCGATGCGGGTCAGCCGGGTACAGGCTGAACAGCGCCTGGGAAAGTCGCGTCCCGCGTTCCTCACCCTGCTGTGGAGCGACCCGCCGCTGGGCCGGCAGCTGCGCCTGGCGCGCTACCTGCTGCCACAGGCCCAGCGCATTGGTGTGCTGTACGGTGAGCACAGCAGCTTTTTGCTCGAAGAGCTGCGCCAGGCCGCCCGCCAGCTGGGCCTGGAGATCATTGCCCAGGATTGGCCCGACCCGCGCGACAGCCGCCCTCTGCAACACCTGCTGGCCAACAGTGACGTGCTGCTGGGCCTGGATGACAGCGACCTGTACAACTCCAAGACCGCGAAGAATCTGCTGTTGAGCAGCTATGGCCGACAGATGGCGCTGATCGGCCCGAACGCCGGGTTCGTCCGCGCCGGCGCCCTGGCCAGCACCTTCAGCGACCAGGACGACTGGCTGGCGGTGCTCGACCAGTTGCTCGACCAGCCACCGGCACGCTGGCCACGCAACCTGTACCCGGCACACTTCGGCGTTAGCGGCAACCAGCAGGTGGCGCGCGCCCTGGGCCTGGAACCGATCGATCCCAACGCCGCCGCCAAGGCCCTGGCCGAAGGAGAACCCACCCCATGAGCAAGCGCCTGAGCTGGGACATCCACACCCGCACCCAGATCATCAGCCTCGGCCCTGCCCTGCTGCTGACCTTGCTGCTGATCAGCTTCTTCACCTTCGTGCGTATCCAGGACCTGCGCCAGGAACTTAACCACACCGGGCAACTGATCGCCAACCAGCTGGCGCCAGCCTCGGAGTACGGGGTGATCTCGGGCAACAACGAAGTGCTCGAGGGCCTGATGCGCGCCACGCTCAGCATCCCTCACGTGCGCTTCCTCGAAGTGCAGGACAGCCGCAACCACATCCTGGTGTATGTGGAGCAGTCCGACGAAAGCGCCAACCGCGCCCAGCGCGTCGAAGTGTTCCAGGCGCCCATCCGCCTGCAGCAAATCCGTCTGGACAGCGATTTCCTGCAACAGGGCAAGGCCACCTCACCGGCCATCGGCGACGATTACCTGGGCCGGGTGATCGTCGGCATGTCCGATGACGCCTTCAGCCAGCGCCAGCAGGAAATCGTGATCAAGGCCGGTATCCTCGCGCTGTTCGCCCTGCTGTTCACCTTCCTGCTGGCACGCCGCCTGGCCCTGAGCCTGGCCAAGCCGATCAGCGACATGGGCCATGCGGTCAAGGCCATCCAGCAGGGCGAGTACAACACCTTGTTGCCGGTGGTCGATGACAGCGAGCTGGGCCACCTGGCGCGCCACATCAATAACCTGGCCCACGCCCTGGAGCAGGCCAGTGATGAACAGAAGAAGGCCATTGCCGAACTGATCCAGGCCCGCGAAGAGGCCGAACAGGCCAACCGCGCCAAATCGGACTTTCTGGCGATGATGAGCCACGAGCTGCGCACGCCGATGAATGGCGTGCTGGGTATGCTGCAGTTGCTGGAAACCACGCCGCTGAGCAACGAACAGGCCGAGTACACCGCGCTGGCCAGCGAGTCCACCGGGCACCTGCTCAAGGTCATCAACGACATTCTCGACTTCTCGCGCATCGAGCGCGCCGCCCTGCAACTGGAACACATCGACTTCAACCTCGGCGAGCTGATCACCAGCTGCGTCCAGTCGTTCCAGCACAGCGCCCAGCAGCGCGGGCTTGCCCTGCACCTGCAACTGCCGGCCGGTATCGAACAGTTGCAGGTGAACGGCGACCCCACGCGCATTCGCCAGATCCTGCTGAACCTGGTCGGCAACGCGCTGAAGTTCACCGAGCGCGGCCAGGTCCAGGTCGAGGCGCGCTGGCAGATGCTTGACCGGCAATTGCTCTGGCTGACCTGTAGCGTGCGCGACACCGGAATCGGCATCGACAGCGACCGCCTGGAAATGATGTTCGTCGCCTTCCAGCAGGCCGACAGCTCCATTTCCCGCCGCTATGGCGGCACCGGGCTGGGGCTGTCGATTGCCCGCACCCTGGCCGAACGCATGGGCGGCAAGCTGCGCGGCGAAAGCCGTGAGGGCCTTGGCTCCACGTTTACCCTGGAGATGCCGTTGGCCCTGGCCAGCCCTGCCGCGGTCTCGCTGACGCTGCCAAGCGCTGCGCCAGCGGCAATGACCGACAACGATCAGGTGCTGCTGGTAGAGGACAATCCGGTCAACAAAAGTGTCATCGAGGCCATGCTGCGCAGCCTGGGGCTGGCGGTAAGCACCGCCGAGGACGGCCTGGAGGCGGTCGAACGGGTCAGCCGGCAGCGTTTTGCCGCCGTGTTGATGGACTGCCGCCTGCCGCACCTGGACGGCTATGAAGCCACCCGACGAATTCGGCAACTGCCCAACGGCGCCGGGCTACCGATCATCGCCCTGACCGCCAACGCCTTGCAGGGCGACCGCGAGCGTTGCATGGCGGCCGGCATGGACGACTACCTGAGCAAACCCTTGCGCCGCACCGAACTGCAGCGCGTGCTGCAGCGCTGGCTGCCCGGTCAGACAACCGCGACTGGCGATAAATGCTAAAGTGCGGCAGTCTTAAACACTGGACAGGACCTTCATCGGACCTGAAAATAGACGTTTCAGTGCACACCTGTACTTCTTTCACCAGGCGCACTGTGACTTTCACCACAACGCAATAGTCTACCTGTAGGCTGCCGCCCCGGACGCGATGCGTATCGGGCCGGCCGGGAAGATTCATCCCCTGCCACAGGGGGTTATTGAGGAGCTCGCATGACCAAACAACACGCCTTTACTCGGGAAGACCTGCTGCGCTGCAGTCGCGGTGAGCTGTTCGGCCCAGGTAATGCGCAACTGCCCGCGCCGAACATGCTGATGGTCGATCGCATCACCCACATCAGTGAAGAAGGCGGCAAGTACGGCAAAGGTGAATTGGTCGCCGAGCTGGATATCAATCCGGACCTGTGGTTCTTCGCCTGTCACTTCGAAGGCGACCCGGTAATGCCGGGCTGCCTGGGCCTCGACGCCATGTGGCAGCTGGTCGGCTTCTTCCTCGGCTGGCAGGGCCTGCCAGGCCGCGGTCGCGCCCTGGGTTCGGGCGAGGTGAAGTTCTTCGGCCAGGTACTGCCCGAAGCCAAGAAGGTCACTTACAACATTCACATCAAGCGCGTCCTGAAGGGCAAGCTGAACATGGCCATCGCCGATGGCTCGGTCAGCGTCGACGGCCGCGAGATCTACACTGCCGAAGGCCTGCGGGTCGGCGTGTTCACCTCCACTGACAATTTCTAAGGGTTATTCGCATGCGCCGCGTCGTTATCACTGGTCTGGGCATCGTATCGTGCCTGGGCAATGACAAAGCTACCGTCACCGAAAACCTGCGCAACAGCCGTCCGGGTATCCGTTACAACCCGGAATACAAGGAAATGGGGCTGCGTAGCCAGGTTTCCGGGTCCATCGACCTCAACCTCGAAGAACTGATCGACCGTAAGGTCTACCGCTTCGTCGGCCACGCTGCCGCCTACGCCTACCTGGCGATGCAGGACGCGATCAAGGACGCCGGCCTGACCGAAGAGCAGGTTTCCAACCCGCGTACCGGCCTGGTGGCTGGCTCCGGCGGCGCCTCGACCCTGAACCAGATGGAAGCGCTGGACACCCTGCGCGAGAAAGGCGTCAAGCGTGTCGGCCCGTACCGCGTCACCCGCACCATGGGCAGCACCGTTTCGGCGTGCCTGGCCACCCCGTTCAAGATCAAGGGCATCAACTACTCGATCTCGTCGGCATGCGCCACCTCGGCCCACTGCATCGGCACCGCCCTGGAGCAGATCCAGTGGGGCAAGCAGGACATCGTCTTCGCCGGTGGCGGTGAAGAAGAGCACTGGAGCCAGTCGTTCCTGTTCGATGCCATGGGCGCCCTGTCGACCAAGCGCAACGAAACCCCGGAACAGGCCTCGCGCGCCTACGACGCTGACCGTGATGGCTTCGTCATCGCCGGTGGCGGCGGCATGGTGGTGGTCGAGGAGCTGGAACACGCCTTGGCCCGTGGCGCCAAGATCTACGCCGAAATCGTTGGCTACGGTGCCACTTCCGACGGCTACGACATGGTTGCCCCGAGCGGCGAAGGCGCCATCCGCTGCATGCAGCAGGCACTGTCCACTGTCGACACCCCGATCGACTACCTGAACACCCACGGCACCTCGACCCCGGTCGGTGACGTTGCCGAGATCAAGGGCGTTCGCGCGGTATTCGGCGACAAGGCACCGAAGATCAGCTCGACCAAGAGCCTGTCGGGCCACTCGCTGGGCGCCGCTGGCGTGCACGAGGCGATCTACTGCCTGCTGATGATGGAAAACAACTTCATCGCCGGCTCCGCCAACATCGACGAGCTGGACCCAGAGGTCGCCGACATGCCGATCCTGCGCAAGACCGAAGAGAACGCCAAGATCGACACGGTCATGAGCAACAGCTTCGGCTTCGGCGGCACCAACGCCACCCTGGTGCTCAAGCGCTGGGAAGGCAAGTAAGACGCTGCTGCGGTAAATGAAAACGCCCCGACTGGTTCGGGGCGTTTTCATTTGTATCGCCTGTGCCGGCCTCTTCGCGGGCACGCCCGCTCCCACAGGGGCCCCATGGCATTCAGGCTTGTGGTGATCCTGTGGGAGCGGGCATGCCCCGTGAAGAGGCCGGCACAGGTCACTGGCGAACCTTGGGCAACACCGCCAGAAAATTCTCCCGGGCCACCTTGTTGGCCACCTGTTCCGGCAATGCATCCAGAAACGGCCTGAACCCGTGCATCTGCTCTCCCAGGCTGCCAAACCGCCCCACCACATCCGAGCCCAGCATGAAGCGCTCCGGGTACTTCTCGACCAAGGCCAGCCACGCCTTGCGAGGCACACCCTTGCTGTCCAGCAAATAGGGTTCCAGCACGCTCCACGACAGGTCGACGTACAGGTTCGGATAATCTTCCAGCAACCGCGTCAGCACCGGCAGCAGAAAGTCCATTTGCGTCTGGTGTCGGTGTATCTCCATGCTGCTGCCGGCATGCGCCCAGATGAATCGCGTGTGCGGGTGATTGCGCAGTGGCTCTTCGATCTCCGCCAGGTACAGCGGGTTGCGCTCGCGCTTGGAGGTGATGTTGGAATGCAGCAATACCGGCAAGTCGCGCTCGGCCGCCAGGTGGTAGATACGCGTCATGGCTTCGTTGTTGGCGCGCGGCGTTTCGCCCGTGGTCAATGCGGTAAGGTCGTCGTGGCGGGTGAACACCTCGCCAATGCCCTGCCACAGGCCCGGGTACAGGTCGAGCATGCGCTCGATATGGCTGACGGCATTCTTGTCGACCGGGTTGAAGCCGGTCAGGAATGGATGAAAGCGCTTACGCTGCGCGTCCGGCAACTGCTGCAGTGCCGCAGCCACATAGGTATCGGTGGCGCTGTACCAGTAGGCATCGGCATCGTCACCGGCGTAGTAGCGCGGGCGCTTGGGCTCGTCTTCATGCCACTTCTTGGCCACCGGCACGCCGGAAATCATCGACTGCTCGATACCCGCAGCATCCATGGCCTTGATCAGCGCGGGCATGCCTTCGCTTTCCTGGAAGAAGTCGACGTAGTGCAAATGGGCATCACTGTAGCGGTAGTCGCGCGCCTGCACCGCGTGGCACAGCGAGGCGGATAACAGCACGCAGCCCAGCGCTCTGGCGATCATGATGAAGCTTCCTTTTCCGGGTACCAGATCTCTAGACCTGCCGGCAAACGAGACGGTTCAGCTGCGGCAGGCAAACCGCTATGCTTGGGGCATTTCCACCTTCCCTGGAGCCTTCCCATGAGCAGCCCACTGGTCATTCGCCCACGTGCCGAATCGGTCGAGGGCCAACCGATCCTGCGCCCGCTGCCGTCGGCCCAGTGCCGCAGCGTCGGCCCGTTCGTGTTTTTCGACCACATGCTCGAAACCGACTATGCCCCGGGGCATGGTATGGACATCCGCCAGCACCCGCATATCGGCCTGTCGACGCTTACCTATCTGTTCGAAGGGGCAATCCTGCACAAGGACAGCCTCGGCTCGGCACAGCGGGTGCTGCCTGGTGATGTCAGCTGGATGACCGCAGGTTGCGGCGTGGCCCATGTCGAGCGCACGCCTGAAGATGCCCTGGCACATGGTTCACGCCTGCACGGGTTGCAGGTATGGCTGGCGTCGCCACGCGAACAGGAGCAAGGCGCGCCCAGCTACAGCCATCACCCGGCGGCCAGCCTGCCGGTCAGCGACAGCCTGGGGGTGCGTATCTGCATGATTGCCGGTAGCGGGTTCTGCCTGGAATCGCCGGTGCCAGTGCTGTCCCCTACCCTTTACGCACATGTGCGGATGCAGCCGGCGACTACCTTGCAGGTGCCGAATGAGCATGCGCAACGGGCGCTGTACGTGCTGGATGGCGAACTGCTGATGAACGATGAGGAAGTGGAGCCGTGCAGCCTGGTGGTGCTGCCGGAGGGCGAAGAGGTGACACTGTACGCGGAGGGTGAGTGCCAGCTGGTGCTGATTGGTGGCGCGCCGCTGGATGGGCCACGGCGGATGAACTGGAACTTTGTCGCCAGTGACGTGGAGCTGATCGAACAGGCCCGGGCCAAGTGGGCTGCGGGGGATTGGCCGGTGGTACCGGGGGAAACTTCGAGGATCGAGCTGCCCAGGTAATTTTGGGGCTGCTTTGCAGCCCATCGCGACACAAGGCCGCTCCTACAGGGACCGCGCATGCCATGAGCCACGCTATCCCTGTAGGGCCGCACAGCGGCCCCCTGCGATGTCAGCGCTGGAACACTTCGGTCAGCAGGTTGTGCATCGAGCGGAACGCCCGCTCCGAGGTGCGCCGGTCATACTGCATCTTGCCGGGCACATTGGCATTGGGGTCGGTAAACGAGTGCACCGCCCCGCCATAGCTCAGCAACTGCCAGTCAACCTTGGCCGCATTCATCTCCTCCTCGAACGCCGGCAACTGCTCCTTCGGCACCAGCGGATCGGAAGCACCATGCAAGACCAGCACCGAGCCCTTGATACGCTTGGCATCTTCAGGGTTCGGCGTGTCCAGCGTGCCATGGAACGACACCGCCGCGCGCAGATCGGCACCGCTACGGGCCAGTTCCAGGGCACAGCAGCCACCAAAGCAGAAGCCGAACGTGCCAACCTTGCCCGGCTCCAACAGCGCCTTCGACTGCCCCAACAGCTGCGCCAGGGCTTCCTGCATGCGCTTGCGCAGCTCGCCTCGGTCATTCTTCAACGGCATCATCGCGGCGCCGGCCTCGTCGGCGTTTGACGGGCGCACCGATTGCCCGTACAGGTCGGCAATCAGCACCACATAGCCCTTCTCGGCCACTTCCTTGGCGATGCGCTCGGCCCCTTCGCCAATACCCATCCAGTTCGGTGCCATCACCAACCCAGGGCGGCCCAGCGCACCCGGCTCATAGACCAGGCGGCTTTCGTAGGTCTTGCCGGACAGGTGATAAACCAGCGATTCGACGATTACTTTGCTCATCAAGCACTCCTTTGGCACTCGTCATAAAAAAGCCCGCCGAAGCGGGCTTTCCTATCCATCAACTCAAGCAGACAGCTCGACCAGCAGCTTGTTCAGGCGACGAACGTAAGCCGCCGGGTCCTTCAGGCTGTCACCGGCCGCCAGGGCCGCCTGATCGAACAGGATGTGCGACAGCTCGGCGAAGCGGTCTTCGCTCTGCTCGTTGTCCAGCTTCTCGATCAGCGGGTGAGTCGGGTTGAACTCGAAGATCGGCTTGGACTCCGGTACCTTCTGCCCGCTGGCTTCGAGGATCTGGCGCATCTGCAGACCCAGGTCCTGCTCACCGATCGCCAGGATCGCCGGGGAGTCGGTCAGGCGGTGCGACACGCGCACTTCAGCCACGCTGTCACCCAGCGCGCCCTTCAGGCGCTCGACCAGCCCTTCCTTGTCCTTGGCGACTTCTTCCTGGGCCTTCTTGTCTTCTTCCGAATCCAGCTTGCCCAGGTCCAGGTCGCCACGGGCAACGTCGACGAAGGCCTTGCCGTCAAATTCGTTGAGGTAGCTCATCAGCCACTCGTCGATACGGTCGGTCAGCAGCAGCACTTCGATGCCTTTCTTGCGGAAGACTTCCAGGTGCGGGCTGTTCTTGACCTGCGCATACGACTCGCCGGTGAGGTAGTAGATCTTGTCCTGGCCGTCCTTGGCGCGGGCCAGGTAGTCGGCC
Source organism: Pseudomonas putida (assembly GCA_029953615.1). Lineage (NCBI taxonomy): Bacteria > Pseudomonadati > Pseudomonadota > Gammaproteobacteria > Pseudomonadales > Pseudomonadaceae > Pseudomonas > Pseudomonas putida. Next base: position 466,546 of record CP124529.1, read on the forward strand.
AGGGCAACGCTCTGCTCGCCGCTGTCGTCCTGGGTGGAAGCGAAGCGCAGCAGGCTGGCGATCTTTTCCTTGTTGGCGAAGTCTTCGGCCGGGCCTTCCTTCAGCACCTGCCCGAAGTTCTTCCAGAAGCCCTTGTACTTCTCGGGCTCGTTCTTCGCCAGTTTCTCCAGCATGTCCAGCACGCGCTTGGTCAGCGCGGTCTTCATCGAGTCGATGATCGGGTCTTTCTGCAGGATCTCACGCGACACGTTCAGCGACAGGTCGTTGGAATCGACCACGCCCTTGATGAAGCGCAGGTACAGCGGCAGGAACGACTCGGCCTGGTCCATGATGAATACGCGCTGCACGTACAGCTTCAGGCCGCGTGGCGCTTCGCGCTGGTACAGGTCGAACGGCGCGCGGGCCGGCACGTACAGCAGCGAATTGTATTCGAGCTTGCCTTCGACCTTGTTGTGGCTCCAGGCCAGCGGGTTTTCGAAGTCATGGCCGATGTGCTTGTAGAACTCCTGGTACTCCTCGTCCTTGATCTCGGTACGCGGGCGGGTCCACAGGGCGCTGGCACGGTTGACGGTTTCCCACTCTTCGGCCGGCTGTTCTTCGCCTTCGGCGGCAGCTTGCTCTTTCGGCAGCTGGATCGGCATGGCGATGTGGTCGGAGTACTTCTTGACCACGTTGCGCAGGCGCCAGCCATCGGCAAACTCCTGCTCGTCCTTTTTCAGGTGCAGAACGATGCGGGTACCGCGCTGTGGCTTGTCGATGGTGGCGACTTCGAACTCGCCCTCGCCTTTCGACGACCAGTGCACGCCTTCAGCGGCCGGCTGGCCAGCCCGGCGGCTGTACACATCGACCTTGTCAGCGACGATGAATGCGGAGTAGAAGCCCACGCCGAACTGACCGATCAGGTGCGAGTCCTTCTTCTGGTCACCGGTGAGGTTCTTCATGAAGTCGGCAGTTGCCGGACTTGGCGATGGTACCCAGGTGGGCAATGACGTCTTCGCGGCTCATGCCGATGCCGTTGTCCTCGAGGGTCACGGTACCGGCGTCCTTGTCGAAGCTCAGGCGAATCTTCAGGTCGGCGTCGCCTTCGAACAGCTCTGGCTTGGCCAGCGCCTCGAAACGCAGCTTGTCAGCGGCGTCGGAAGCGTTGGAGATCAGCTCCCGCAGGAAGATCTCCTTGTTCGAATACAGGGAATGGATCATGAGGTGCAGCAGTTGCTTTACCTCGGTCTGGAAGCCCAGCGTTTCTTTTTGAGTCTCCACACTCATGGTCTTCAAAACTCCGATCTGATGGCAGTTGACGCCTGGCGGCCATTTCGGGCTGCGCTAGCGGCGGATGTCATGCAGATGGGGGCTGCCCGGATGATTTCAAGGGCTTTTCCGGTTCGATCTTGAAATGCGCGCGGGCCGTGGCAATAGGCGATTGCCTGTCACCCTGCCAGGCGGTGATGGCTACATTGGTCACCCGCCGCCCCTGACGCCACAGCTGGCACTGGGCGTAGGTATCGCGAAAGTGCCCGGCGCGCAGGTAGTCGATGGAGAAGTCGATGATCTTCGGAATGCTCGCGCTTTCGCTGTAGATCAGCAGGTACAGCGCCGCCGACAGCTCCATGAAGCCGGCGATCACACCACCGTGGATAGCCGGCAGCAGCGGGTTGCCGATATTGTCCTGACTGGCCGGCAGGCGAAACAGCAGGTCATCGCCTTCGCGCTCGCATTCGATGCCGATCAGGCCGGCATAGGGGATCAGCGCCAGTAATGGCCGATAGTCTCCTACCGCATGGGCGGCGTTGAGCTGTTGGCGAACCTCGTACGGAATCATGCCCCGCCCTCCTTCAGGCTGTTGCCGAAGCGAATGCCACCCTTGATCTCCTGGCCCAGGCGCATGAACGTGCCCACCACCTGGCAGATCGGCTGGTCAGGGTCGTCCTGGTAGGCCGTGCCACGGGTGAAGATGACATCGCGGGTGACCCGGTAGCACTGGGCATGGCCGTATATATCCTTGCCGGCCTCGGCCGGGTGCATGTAATCGATGCGCAGGTCCAGCGTCGGGCACACCTCGAAGCGCGGCAGCACGCACAGCGTGGCCATGCCGCAGGTGGTATCCATCAGCGTGGTCAGCGCTCCGCCATGCACCGCGCCAGTCTGCGGGTTGCCGACGATGGCCGGCGACCAGGGCAGTACCAGGGTAATGCCATCGGCATCGGCTTGCGCCACGCGCATCTGTAACAACTGACAATGTTTCAGGGCCGAGAGAAAACGCTCGGCCATGGCCATCAAGGTTGAATCGCTCATTGGCTGGTTCCACGCGCATTGCCGCAGCGGCATAAAATCGTTAAAAAGTCTATATAGAACGGGGCGTTATATATGTGTAACCTTCGCGGAACTTATTCCGCGTAGTTGCACTCGAAGGAACAAGTCACTTATTCCACCAAGGAGAAACACCCCCATGCGTAAACCTTTTGCTTTTGCTCTGATGCTGGCCGCAGCCATGGGCCTGGCCGCTTGCGATAAAGCGAGCGAAGACAAAGCCCAGGACGCACAGCAACACGCCGAGCAAGCCCAGGAAAAAGCGGGCGAAGCTCAGGATAAGATGAACGAGGCCGCCAAGGAAAACGCCGAAGCCGCCAAAGATCAGGCCGAAGCCGAGCAGAAGGCCGCCGAAGAAGCCGCTCCGGCTACTCCGGCTCCGGAAGCCGCTCCAGCTACCCCAGCTGCTCCAGCCGAACCTGCCAAGCAGTAATCGGCTAAAACAAGAAAACCCGACATTGTCGGGTTTTTTTGTGCCTGAAACTTATGGATTAAACGTTTCAGGTACCAGGAGCGGTGTTCTCCCTGACGGGTTCTATCGAAACACTTTCGGTAGGTGTGAACACCATCACATCCAGCACATCCGAATGGAACTCGCGGCGGTAAAGAATCAGCACTACGCCGACACTCATGACCATGAATAACCATGGGCTGATGAACCAGCTCAACATGGCCATGCCGAAGTAATAGGAACGCAGGCCCAGGTTGAACTGGTTGGCGGCAAGCGACAGCACCCGCGCCGCGCGCGAGGCGAATGCCTTGCGTTCAAGTTCATTGACCAGCCGTTCACCGATCATCGGCGCCGACCCCACCAGTACTGCCGCGAAGTTGTATTGGCGCATGCACCAGCTGAAGGTGAAAAAGGCGTAGACGAAGACCATGGCCAGGCACAGCAACTTGATCTCCGACATGCCCTGGGAGGTCTGCTGCACCAGCGGCAGGTCGGCCAGCAGCGACAGCGCCCGGTCGGAGGCGCCGAGCACGGTAAGGATGCCTGCGAGGATGATCAGGGTGCTGGAGGCGAAAAACGACGCGTTACGTTCGAGGTTGCCAATCACGCTGGCATCGGCGATACGGTTGTCGCGCAGCAGCATGCGGCGCATCCAGTCTTCGCGGTACAGGTGCAGCACGCTGGCCAGGCACGCGGGTGTCGCGCCCCTTCCAGATGGCATAGCGGGTGTAACCACCCCAGCACAGGGCGAACCAGGCGATGGCCAGCAGGTTGTTGAAATTGCTTTGGATGAAGTTCATGCAGGGTTCCCGGGAGGGCCAGATACCTGAAGGATAGGGACCGCATTTCGACGCTGGCAAGCGGCAAAAGGCACACATCCATCCTGATATTTGCACCGCTTATCCCGGCCTCTTCGCGGGCACGCCCGCTCCCACAGGTACACCGTCAATTCTGAGGCTTGCACTTTACCTGTGGGAGCGGGCGCGCCCGCGAAGAGGCCAGTACAGGCAAACAAAAAGCCCCGCATCCTCACGGATACGGGGCTCTTGAGTTTCCACCCTTGGCAAGCACCCTTCGGCTTGTGGCCGGTGCCGCCCTCAGGCTTCGACTATCAGGCCAGCGCTTCGCGCGGCTTGCCGAGCATTCGGTCGCAGGCTACGGCGCCAACCAGGGTCACTACCGAAGGCACCAGCCAGGCCAGGCCCTGGTCGCTGAGCGGCAGGTGGGCCATGAAGTCCGGCAGCACGTGGGCAATGCTGCTGCCCTTGACCGCATCGACCATGCCGAACAGCAGCGACACCAGCATCACTGGCGCCAGGATGCGGGTAGGCGAGTTCCACAGGTCCTTCACGAAGCTAAGGCCGACTACCACGATGCACGGCGGGTAGATAGCGGTGAGCACCGGGATCGAGAACATGATCAGCTTGGTCAGGCCAAGGTTGGAGATCAGCAGCGAGAAGCCCGCAAGGATCACCACCAGTGCACGGTACGACAGCGGCAGAATCTGGCTGAAGTACTCGGCACAGGCGCAGGTCAGGCCAACCGCAGTCACCAGGCAAGCCAGCGCGATCAGCACGGCGAGGAAGCCGCTGCCCAGCGAGCCGAAGGTGTGTTGCACGTAGGCATGCAGCACCGCCGCGCCGTTGGTGGCGCCAGCCGCGATTTCGTGGCTGGTTGCGCCCAGGCGGAACAGGCTGATGTACACCAGGGCCAGGCCGACACCGGCGATCAGGCCGGCAATGATGGCGTAGCGGGTGATCAGCTTCGGTGACTCGACACCCCGCGAGCGGATGGCGTTGACGATGACGATACCGAACACCAGGGCACCCAGGGTGTCCATGGTCAGGTAACCATCGGAGAAGCCCTTGGAGAATGCTGCGGCAGCATAGGCCGGCTGCGCTTCACCAATGGTGCCGGCAGGCAGCGCGAAGGCGGCAATGCCCAGCACCGCCAAGGCGATGATTTTCAACGGCGCCAGGAAACGGCCCACGGTGTCGAGCAGCTTGCCTGGGTACATGGACACGGCCAGTACCACGAGGAAGTACACCAGGCTGTAGATGAACAGCGCCAGCGGGCTTTCGCCAGTCAGCGGCGCAACACCCACCTCGAACGACACGGTCGCGGTACGCGGGGTGGCAAACAGCGGGCCCACCGACAGGTAGCACACGGCCGCCAGCAGGCCACCGAAGAACTTGCCGATCGGGCTGCTCAAGGCATCCATGCCGCCGCCGACCTTGGCCAGGGCAACCACGGTGATGACCGGCAGGCCCACGGCAGTAACCAGGAAGCCCAGGGCGGCCATCCACACGTGCGGGCCAGACTGCAGACCGACGATAGGCGGGAAGATGATGTTGCCCGCGCCTACGAAAAGCGCAAACGTCATAAAGCCAAGCGCCAGGATGTCCTGGCCTTTTAAAACTTTCATTTAAGGTAGTACCACACTGCTGAAATCGGGATTCGAGAAGGGATTTCCCCAAGGGTTGAGGGAAATGCTGCCCGGCTTGATAAGCCAGACCCGTTTAGCGTGTCGTTCCCTTTTGGGGCACGGGCACAGAGTGAGCGCGTAGGGTAACTGTTTTGTCACTTAAACGCACTGGCACAGTGCTGCTTGTCCGATGTGCGTATCTGTTTGTCGTCTGTGCAACCGGGGACGGTCAGAATTATCCCGATATCGGGAAATTCGTCTGTCTGAAAATTCCTATCAAACCCATCGAAAAATCCATATTGCCTACCCCCGGAAACGACAAAGGCCACCCGAAGGTGGCCTCTGTGCGCGTGGGGGGTGTAGCAGTATTACTTCTTGACTTCCCAGCCAGTCAGCTCGGCCAGGGCCTTGCCGATATCAGCCAGGGAACGCACGGTCTTCACGCCAGCGTCCTGCAGGGCGGCGAACTTCTCGTCCGCAGTGCCCTTGCCGCCGGAGATGATGGCGCCAGCGTGGCCCATGCGCTTGCCCGCCGGAGCGGTAACACCAGCGATGTAGGAAACCACAGGTTTGGTGACGTTGGCCTTGATGTAAGCCGCGGCTTCTTCTTCAGCCGAACCGCCGATCTCACCGATCATGACGATCGCTTCGGTCTTCGGGTCTTCCTGGAACAGCTTCAGGATGTCGATGAAGTTGGAACCCGGGATCGGGTCACCGCCGATGCCGACGCAGGTCGACTGGCCGAAGCCGGCGTCGGTGGTCTGCTTCACAGCTTCGTAGGTCAGGGTGCCGGAACGCGAAACGATACCGACCTTGCCTGGCAGGTGGATGTGGCCTGGCATGATGCCGATCTTGCACTCGCCCGGGGTGATGACACCTGGGCAGTTAGGGCCGATCAGGGTCACGCCCAGCTCGTCGCACTTGACCTTGGCATCCAGCATGTCCAGGGTAGGAATGCCTTCGGTGATGCACACGATCAGCTTGATGCCGCCGAAGGCAGCTTCCAGGATCGAGTCCTTGCAGAAAGGAGCCGGAACGTAGATGACCGAAGCGTCAGCGCCGGTCGCTTCTACAGCTTCTTTCACGGTGTTGAACACTGGCAGGCCCAGGTGGGTGGTGCCACCCTTGCCTGGGGTTACACCGCCGACCATCTTGGTGCCGTAGGCGATAGCCTGTTCGGAGTGGAAAGTACCCTGCGAGCCGGTGAAGCCCTGGCAGATGACTTTGGTGTCTTTATTGATCAGGACGCTCATTACTTGCCCTCCGCAGCTTTGACAACTTGTTGAGCAGCGTCGGTCAGGCTGGTTGCCGCAATGATGTTCAAACCGCTTTCTGCCAGTACTTTAGCGCCCAGTTCGGCGTTGTTGCCTTCAAGGCGAACGACGACCGGAACTTTGACGCCGACTTCTTTCACTGCACCGATGATGCCTTCGGCAATCATGTCGCAGCGAACGATGCCGCCGAAGATGTTGACCAGTACGGCCGCGACATTGCTGTCGGACAGAATGATCTTGAACGCTTCGGTAACGCGCTCTTTGGTAGCACCACCGCCAACGTCGAGGAAGTTGGCCGGCTTGCCGCCGTGCAGGTTGACGATGTCCATGGTACCCATGGCCAGGCCGGCACCGTTGACCATGCAGCCGATGTTGCCTTCGAGGGCAACGTAGTTCAGTTCGAACTTGGCAGCGTGGGCTTCACGGGCGTCGTCCTGCGACGGGTCGTGGAAGGTTTTCAGCTTCGGCTGACGGTACATGGCGTTGGCGTCGATGTTGATCTTGGCATCGAGGCAGTGCAGGTCGCCGTCGGCCTTGATCACCAGCGGGTTCACTTCCAGCAGGGCCAGATCGTGATCCTTGAACAGCTTGGCCAGACCCACGAAGATCTTGGCGAACTGTTGAACTTGCTTGCCTTCCAGACCCAGCTGGAACGCCAGTTCGCGACCCTGGAACGGCTGAGCGCCGACCAGCGGGTCGATAGTGGCCTTGAGGATCTTCTCAGGCGTTTCGTGAGCGACTTTCTCGATGTCCACGCCACCTTCGGTGGAGGCCATGAACACGATACGGCGGCTCGAACGATCGACTACAGCGCCCAGATACAGCTCTTTGGCGATGTCAGTGCAGGATTCGACCAGAATCTTGGAGACGGGTTGACCGTTGGCATCGGTCTGGTAGGTAACCAGATTCTTGCCCAACCACTGTGCAGCGAACGCCTTGGCGTCTTCCTTGCTGCGAACCAGCTTGACGCCGCCCGCCTTACCGCGACCACCGGCGTGAACCTGGGCTTTTACCACCCACTCGTTCCCGCCGATCTTGTCGCAGGCTTCTGCAGCTTGCTCAGGGGTATCGACAGCGAAACCCTTGGAAACTGGCAGGCCGTATTCAGCGAACAGCTGCTTACCCTGATACTCGTGAAGATTCATGCTTTTTACCGTCTTCGTTAGGTACTGCGCTTCGGCGCTGCGCCATCACTGGCGCCGCACCACCTGTGACCGTTGACCCCGGGTTTTCCCGTGTGATCCGGTCCGGCGGACTTTCCGCGGTGAGTCATGCACGCAAGACTCACGACGGGCAGCCCGCCGTGGTTTCTTATAATTAACGCTTCTTACGGTTGGCCACGTGAATGGCGCCGCCATTCACTGCCAGCGCTGCTTCATGCAACGCTTCGGACAGGGTCGGATGGCTGAAGACCATCATGCCCAGGTCCTCGGCACTGGTGCCGAATTCCATTGCGATTGCGCCCTGCTGCACCAGTTCGGCAGCCGATGGGCCAATCACGTGTACACCCAGGACGCGGTCGGTCTTGGCATCGGCGATGACCTTGACGAAACCACCGGTGTCGTTGGCAGCCATCGCACGGCCGCTGGCCGCGAACGGGAAGGTGCCCACGTTAACCTCAACGCCCTCGGCCTTCAAGGCCTGTTCGGTCTTGCCGACCCACGCGATTTCCGGGTGGGTGTAGATGACCGACGGGATCAGGTCGTAGTTCATCTGGGCCTTGTGGCCCTTGATGCGCTCGACCACCATGATGCCCTCTTCCGAGGCCTTGTGGGCCAGCATCATGCCGCGCACCACGTCGCCGATGGCGTACACGCCCGGCACGCTGGTAGCGCAGTAGTCGTCGACGAAGATGTAGCCACGCTCGTCGATGGTCACGCCGCTGTCGGCAGCCAGCAGATCAGTGGTCACCGGGCGACGGCCGACCGCGACGATCAGCTTGTCGAAGGTGATCTTCTGCTCGCCGTTGGCGTCGGTGTAGGTCACTTCGACTTCGTTGCCGTTGACTTTCGAGCCGGTGACGCGCGCGCCCAGCTTGATGTCCAGGCCTTGCTTGGTCAGGGTCTTCTGGGCTTCCTTCGACACGGCAGTGTCGGCAGCCATCAGGAAGGTGTCCAGGGCTTCCAGGACGGTGACTTCAGCACCCAGGCGAGCCCATACCGAGCCCAGCTCCAGGCCGATCACGCCAGCACCGATAACGCCCAGGCGCTTCGGCACGGCCTGGAATTCCAGGGCGCCGGTGGAGTCGACGATGACGTTCTGGTCGACCGGAGCCGGCGGAATGTCGATCGGACGCGAGCCGGAAGCCAGGATCACGTTCTCGGCTTCGATGACTTCGGTGGTGCCGTCAGCCTTGGTCACTTCGACTTTCTTGCCAGCCAGCAGCTTGCCGTGGCCCTGGATCGAAGTCACGCCGTTGGCCTTGAACAGGGTGGCAACGCCACCGGTCAGGTTCTTGACGATGCCGGCCTTGCGGCCAACCATCGCGGCGACGTCCATCTTCACTTCGCCAGTGGAGATACCGTGGACGTTGAAGCTCTCTTTGGCTTCCTTGTACTTCCAGGAGCTGTCCAGCAGCGCCTTGGAAGGAATGCAACCTACGTTCAGGCAGGTGCCGCCCAGGGCCAGCTTGCCCTCGGCGTCGGTGTACTTCTCGATACAGGCAGTCTTCAGACCAAGTTGTGCGGCCTTGATGGCAGCCACATAGCCGCCAGGACCTGCACCAATCACCACTACGTCGAATTTCTGGGTCATAAAAGATTCCTTATCAGCTACAAGCTACAAGCCGCGGACCGCGCGGCATGGCTTCTCGCGAAGCCAGGGCCGGCACGGTACGCAGCCAGAGGGTTAGATGTCCAGCAGCAGGCGAGACGGATCTTCCAGCAGGTTCTTGATGGTGACCAGGAAGGTTACCGCTTCCTTGCCGTCGATCAGGCGGTGATCGTACGACAGCGCCAGGTACATCATCGGGCGAATCACCACCTGGCCATTGATGGCCATCGGGCGCTGGATGATGTTGTGCATGCCGAGAATGGCGGCCTGCGGCGGGTTGACGATCGGGGTCGACATCATCGAACCGAAGGTACCACCGTTGGTGATGGTGAAGGTGCCGCCGGTCATCTCTTCGATGGCCAGCTTGCCGTCACGGGCCTTCTTGCCGAAAGTGGCGATGCCGTTTTCGATTTCCGCCAGGCTCATCGACTCGGCGTTGCGCAGTACCGGCACCACCAGGCCACGGTCGCTGGACACGGCTACGCCGACGTCGGCGTAGCCGTGGTAAACGATGTCGTTGCCGTCGATCGAGGCGTTGACCGCCGGGAAGCGCTTCAGGGCTTCGGTGGCAGCCTTGACGAAGAACGACATGAAGCCCAGGCGTACGCCATTGTGGGTCTTCTCGAACAGGTCCTTGTACTTCGAACGCAGGGCCATGACTTCGGTCATGTCGACTTCGTTGAAGGTGGTCAGCATGGCCATGCTCGACTGGGCTTCGACCAGACGCTCGGCGATCTTGGCGCGCAGGCGGGTCATCGGCACACGCTTCTCGGTACGGTCGCCAGCGGCAACCACAACCGGGGCAGCAGCGGCAGCGGCGGCAGGCTTGGCAGCTGCAGCAGGCGCCGACTTCTTGTTGGCAACGGCAGCGACGACGTCTTCCTTGGTGATGCGACCACCTTTGCCGGTGCCGGCAACGCTAGCCAGGTCGATGCCGTTTTCTTCAGCCAGCTTGCGCGCGGCCGGGGCGGCAACCGGGTCGTCTTCGCCAGCGTCGGCAGCAGCGGCAGCCGGAGCAGCAGCGGCCGGGGCAGCAGCTGGTGCAGCGGCAGCAGCACCGCCTTCAACGATCGAACCCAGTACTTCGTCGGACAGGACGGTGTCGCCCTCGCCCTTGACGATGGCGCCCAGCACGCCGTCGGCGGTGGCCAGCACTTCCAGGACGACCTTGTCGGTCTCGATGTCGACGATCAGCTCGTCACGCTTGACGGCATCGCCCGGCTGCTTGTGCCAGGTGGCAACGGTGCCATCGGCAACCGATTCCGGGAAGGTTGGGGCTTTGATCTCGATAGCCATTATCTGTGTTTCCTTAAATTCGGTTTCAGGTGCGCGAAGGCATTAAACGGTGAAGGCGTCTTGCAGCAGTTTTTCCTGCTGTTCGGCGTGCTTCGATGCGTAACCACAGGCTGGCGCGGCGGAAGCGTCGCGGCCGGCGTACTCCAGGACCAGTGCCTTGTTATGGCGGCCCAGGATACGGCGCATGTGGTGCTGGCTGCTGTACCAGGCGCCCTGGTTCATCGGCTCTTCCTGACACCAGACCGCATGCTTGAGGTTGGTGTAAGGCGCGAGGATTTCGACCAGGTCGTCCTCAGGGAACGGATACAGCTGCTCGATACGCACGATGGCGATATCTTCGCGGCCCTCGGCACGGCGTTTTTCCAGCAGGTCGTAGTAAACCTTGCCGCCGCACAGGATCAGGCGTTCGACCTTGGCCGGATCGAGGCTGTCGATTTCCGGGATCACGGTCTGGAACGAGCCTTCTGCCAGGTCTTCCAGGGTCGAGATGGCCAGCTTGTGGCGCAGCAGCGACTTCGGCGTCAGCACGATCAGCGGCTTGCGCAGCGGACGGATGACCTGGCGACGCAGCAGGTGGTAGATCTGGGCCGGGGTGGTCGGTACACAGACCTGGATGTTGTGCTCGGCGCACAGCTGCAGGTAACGCTCCAGGCGCGCGGAGGAGTGCTCCGGGCCCTGCCCTTCATAACCGTGTGGCAGCAGCATGGTCAGACCACACAGACGGCCCCACTTGTGCTCGCCGCTGGTGATGAACTGGTCGATCACCACTTGCGCACCGTTGGCGAAGTCACCGAACTGGGCTTCCCAGATCACCAGCGCGTTCGGCGTGGTGGTCGAGTAGCCGTATTCGAAGGCCAGTACCGCTTCTTCCGACAGGAAGGAGTCGTACAGTTCGAACTGTGGCTGGCCCGGGAACAGGTTCTTCAGCGGTACGTAGGTGCTGGCGTCCTTCTGGTTGTGCAGCACCGCGTGACGGTGCGAGAAGGTGCCACGGCCGATGTCCTGGCCGGTCATGCGGATCGGGTGACCTTCGAACTGCAGGGTGGCGTAGGCCATGGTCTCTGCATAACCCCAGTTGATCGGCAAGCCACCGGCCTGCATCTTCTGGCGGTCTTCGTAGATCTTGGCGACCTGGCGCTGGACGACGAAACCTTCCGGGATCTCCAGCAGCTTGGCCGACAGTTCCTGCAGGGTCTTGAGGTCGAAGCGGGTGTCGTGACGCGCGGTCCAGGCATGGCCCAGATACGGACGCCAGTCGACGAACAGCTCGCGGTTCGGCTCCTTGACCAGGCTCTTCACCACGTGCAGGCCGTTGTCCAGCGCGTTGCGGTACTCGTCGATCTTGGCCTGGGCGCGCTCGGCATCGATACGGCCGGCCTGGATCAGTGCCTCGGCATACAGCTCACGCGTGGTGCGCTGCTTGCTGATCTGCTGGTACATCAACGGCTGGGTGCCGTTCGGCTCGTCGGCCTCGTTGTGGCCGCGACGGCGGTAGCAGACCAGGTCGATGACCACGTCACGCTTGAACTGCATGCGGTAGTCGATGGCCAGCTGGGTCACGAACAGCACGGCTTCCGGGTCGTCGCCGTTCACGTGCAGGATCGGCGCCTGGATCATCTTGGCAACGTCGGTGGCGTACTCGGTGGAGCGCGCGTCCAGCGGGTTGCTGATGGTGAAACCGACCTGGTTGTTGATCACGATGTGCACGGTGCCGCCGGTCTTGAAACCGCGGGTCTGCGACATCTGGAAGGTTTCCATGACCACGCCCTGGCCGGCGAATGCTGCGTCGCCGTGGATCGAGATCGGCAGCACCTTGTCGCCAACGGTGTCGTTGCGGCGGTCCTGACGGGCGCGCACCGAACCCTCGACCACTGGCGAGACGATTTCCAGGTGGGACGGGTTGAACGCCATGGCCAGGTGCACTTCGCCACCCGGGGTCATCACGTTCGACGAGAAGCCCTGGTGATATTTAACGTCACCGGAGCCCAGCTCGTTCATCTTCTTGCCTTCGAACTCGTCGAACAGCTCGCGCGGGTTCTTGCCGAAGGTGTTGACCAGCACGTTCAGGCGGCCACGGTGGGCCATGCCGATCACGACTTCCTTGGTGCCGTAGGAGCCGGAACGCTGGATCATTTCGTCCAGCATCGGGATCAGGCTTTCGCCGCCCTCGAGGCCGAAACGCTTGGTGCCCGGGTACTTGGTGCCCAGGTATTTCTCAAGGCCTTCACCGGCGGTCACGCGCTCGAGCAGGTGGGCCTGCACGTCAGCGGAAAACTCCGGACGGCCGCGCACGCTTTCAAGGCGCTGCTGGAACCAGCTGCGCTGCTCGGAATCGACGATGTGGGTGAACTCGGCGCCAATGGTGCGACAATATGTCTTCTGGAGCGCTTCGAAGATCTCGCGTAGGCTCGCCTCCTCTTTGCCGATGAACAGGTCGCCGGCACGGAAGGTCGTATCAAGATCGGCATTGGTCAAGCCGTAGTGATTGATCGACAGGTCTACGGGCGCAGGACGCTGCCACAACCCCAACGGGTCGAGCTTGGCAGCCTGATGGCCGCGCATACGATAGGCCTGGATCAGTCGCAGAACTTCAACCTGCTTCTTCTCGTGTTCACTGCTCACGCTCCCGGCGGATACCGGTTGGGCGCGGCGCTGGTTCTTTGCCAGCAGTACGAAATGGTCGCGGATTGTCGAGTGCGATACATCGGTAGCGGTGCTGCCGTCGGCGGGCAACTTCTGGAAGTAGGTGCGCCACTCTTCTGGCACAGCGTTAGGGTCGTGCAGGTAGAGCTCATAAAGCTCTTCCACATATGCAGCGTTACCACCTGAAAGGTGGGCGCTTTCCCACATGCGCTGCATCACGCTTTCTTGCATGCTTGGTCACCCTCGATTAGGGGACTGATCGGCGAGAGCCACAGCAAACCTGGAAAAGTCCGAATACAGCGACTGAACCACGCCACTTGGATCCTGCTGATTTTCCGGGTACCAGCCCGGAAAGCCCCTGCTGGTCTCATATCTTCATAGGTAATGAACGCAGGCTTTGTGGGCCCTTGTTCGGGTTTTACCTCAGTGCGGGCTCACCACCCGCACCTCGGCTTACTGCAGGTACAACACTTTGTATCAGGTGCCGCTTTGCAGCAGCATGTTACGTACGTGGCCGATTGCCTTGGTCGGGTTCAGACCTTTCGGGCAAACGTTGACGCAGTTCATGATCCCGCGGCAGCGGAATACGCTGAACGGGTCATCCAGGGACGCCAGGCGCTCCTGGGTCTTGGTGTCACGGCTGTCGGCCAGGAACCGGTAGGCCTGCAGCAGTGCGGCGGGGCCCAGGAACTTGTCCGGGTTCCACCAGAACGACGGGCAGGAGGTCGAGCAGCAGGCGCACAGGATGCACTCGTACAGGCCGTCCAGCTTGTCGCGGTCTTCCGGCGACTGCAGGCGCTCGATGGCCGGCGCCGGGGTGTCGTTCTGCAGGAACGGCTTCACCTTCTCGTACTGCTTGTAGAAGATGCTCATGTCGACGACCAGGTCACGAATGACCGGCAGGCCCGGCAGCGGGCGCAGAATCAGCTTGTTGCCTTTCACCACCGCCGACAGCGGGGTGATGCAGGCCAGGCCGTTCTTGCCGTTGATGTTCATGCCATCGGAACCGCAAACGCCTTCACGGCACGAACGACGGTAGGAGAAACCTTCGTCCTGCTCTTTGATCAGCGCCAGCACGTCCAGCACCATCAGATCCTTGCCGCCGGTATCGACCTGGAAGGTCTGCATTTTCGGCGCCGAATCGGTGTCCGGGTTGTAACGATAAACTTCGACTTGCAACATAGCGGCCACCCTTAGTAAGTCCGGACTTTTGGTTCGAAGGCTGGAACAGTCTTCGGCGCAAAGTTGACGCCACGCTTGGCGACGCGCTTCTCACCCGGGTAGTTGACAGGGTGTGGCACAGCCAGTTTTCGTCGTCACGGTCTTCGTAGTCTTCACGGGCGTGAGCACCGCGCGACTCTTTACGGGCTTCGGCCGCGATGGCGGTAGCTTCGGCGACTTCCAGCAGGTTCTGCAGCTCCAGCGCTTCGATACGCGCGGTGTTGAAGGCCTGGGACTTGTCGTTGATCTTGACGTTGGCGATGCGGTCACGCAGGCCGGCCAGCTGCTCGATACCCTTCTGCATGTATTCGCCAGTACGGAATACACCGAAGTAGTTCTGCATGCAGCTCTGCAGCTCGCGCTTCAGGCTGGCAACGTCTTCACCAGTGGTGCGCTCGTTCAGCTTGTTCAGGCGGTTCAGGGCAACATCGACGTCGGTGTCGCTGGCGTCGCGGTATTCCACGCCTTCGGTCAGCGCCTTTTCCAGGTGCAGGCCGGCAGCACGGCCGAACACCACCAGGTCGAGCAGCGAGTTGCCGCCCAGACGGTTGGCACCGTGAACCGATACGCAGGCCACTTCACCTACGGCGAACAGGCCCGGGATGATGTGGTCGTTGCCTTCGGCGTCCATGGTGATGGCCTGGCCATGAATGTTGGTGGCAACGCCGCCCATCATGTAGTGGCAGGTCGGGATGACCGGCACCGGCGCGACCACCGGGTCGACGTGGGCGAAGGTCTTGGACAGTTCGCAGATACCTGGCAGGCGGCTGTGCAGCACTTCCTCGCCCAGGTGGTCCAGCTTCAGCAGCACGTGGTCCTTGTTCGGGCCCACGCCGTTGCCGGCGATGATTTCCTTGACCATGGAACGGGCAACCACGTCGCGGCCGGCCAGGTCTTTCGCGTTCGGCGCGTAACGCTCCATGAAGCGCTCGCCGTGGGCGTTGATCAGGTAGCCACCCTCACCGCGGCAACCTTCGGTGACCAGTACACCGGCGCCGGCGATGCCGGTCGGGTGGAACTGCCACATTTCGATGTCCTGCACCGGCACGCCGGCACGCAGGGCCATGCCCACGCCGTCACCGGTGTTGATCAGGGCATTGGTGGTGGAGGCGTAGATACGGCCGGCACCGCCAGTCGCCAGCACGGTGGCCTTGGACTTGATGTACAGGGTTTCGCCGGTTTCGATGCAGATCGCGATCACACCCACGAATGCGCCGTCCTGGTTCTTCACCAGGTCAACCGCGTAGTACTCGTTGAGGAAGGTGGTACCGGCTTTCAGGTTGCCCTGATACAGGGTGTGCAGCAGCGCGTGACCGGTACGGTCGGATGCGGCGCAGGTACGGGCAGCCTGGCCACCCTTGCCGAAGTCCTTGGACTGGCCGCCGAACGGACGCTGGTAGATACGACCGGTTTCGGTACGCGAGAACGGCAGGCCCATGTGGTCCAGCTCGAAGACCGCAGCCGGGCCTTCCTGACACATGTACTCGATAGCGTCCTGGTCACCGATGTAGTCGGAGCCCTTGACGGTATCGTACATGTGCCAGCGCCAGTCGTCGTTCGGGTCGGCCGAAGCGATGGCGCAGGTGATGCCGCCCTGGGCGGATACAGTGTGCGAACGGGTCGGGAAGACCTTGGTGACCACGGCAGTCTTGTGACCGCCTTGAGCCAGCTGCAGCGCAGCGCGCATGCCGGCACCGCCGCCACCGATGATGATGGCGTCGAAGGAAATGGTTGGAATGCTAGCCATGGATCAGATACCCCAGAGAATCTGCACACCCCAGACGAAGTAAGCGAACATCGCAACGCCGCATACCGCCTGGAACAGGAAACGAATCGCAGTTGCCGACTTACCGAACGACATTGGCGTCAGGTAGTCGGTCGCAATGGTCCACATGCCGACCCAGGCGTGAGCGCCCAGGGCAACGAGGGCCAGCAGACTGAAGATCCGCATCGCGTTGTTGGAGAACAGACCATGCCACTGGGTGTAGTCGATGCCTGGGTGGGCGACCACGTAGCCGATCAGGAAGAGGAAGTAAGCCGCGAGAACGACCGCAGAAACGCGCTGCGCCATCCAGTCATAGAGGCCCGAACGCGACAGGTTCGTGACATTGGTTACCATACCCAAACTCCCACCAGAACGATCAGCACCACGGAGATGACGATCACGATTTTCGAGCCCAGCTTGCCGCCTTCCAGCGTCTCACCGATGCCCATGTCCATGATCAGGTGACGTACACCTGCCACGAGGTGATAAAGCAGGGCGGACAGCAGGCCCCAGGTCACGAATTTGGCCAGCGGGCTGGTCAGACACGCCTTCACCTCACCAAAGCCTTCCTCGGAACCCAGCGACTTGCCCAGTGCATAAAGCATGATGGCAAGGCCGAGGAACAGGATGACGCCGGAGATACGGTGCAGGATGGACGTGTACGCAGTGACGGGGAGCTTGATAGTCCTTAGGTCTAGGTTTACAGGTCGTTGGCTTTTCACGGCTTTTTTCACACTGAAGAGCCCCTAGCGAATCAGGGCAAAGTTGTTGGTAAGTGTACTGGTCAGGTACCCACCACCCAGGGAACGGCGACCCCCAGCAGTTCGGGCTTGCAAGCCC
Source organism: Pseudomonas putida (assembly GCA_029953615.1). NCBI lineage: Bacteria > Pseudomonadati > Pseudomonadota > Gammaproteobacteria > Pseudomonadales > Pseudomonadaceae > Pseudomonas > Pseudomonas putida. Next base: position 483,540 of record CP124529.1, read on the forward strand.
CTGGCGGTCGGGTTGCGAGTATAGACAGTTAGGCTGCTCATGACAACGTGACGGGGTAGCCCAAATAGCGCATTGCCTTTAACGGACAAAAGGCGTAAATGGGCGAGAATTTCGCGAAAAAACAGGCCTCAATGCCTGTTTCAACAAGCCTTTAGGCAAATTGACATCTGAATTTATCCCTCTATAGTGGTGCGGGCCCTGCGTGGGGGGTCTGTCTGATGATTTCAAGCATTAATAGGAGGCCACATGGCTGACAAAAAAGCGCAGTTGGTCATCGAGGGCGCTGCCCCCGTCGAGCTGCCCATTTTAACCGGCACCGTTGGTCCTGATGTAATCGACGTCCGCGGGTTGGGGGCCACTGGTCACTTCACCTTCGACCCTGGTTTCATGGCGACCGCCTCGTGCGAGTCGAAGATCACCTACATTGACGGCGACCAGGGTATCCTGCTGCACCGCGGCTATCCGATCGAGCAGCTCGCCGAGAAATCCGACTACCTCGAAACCTGCTACCTGCTGCTCAACGGCGAATTGCCGAATGCCGAGCAGAAGGCCCAGTTCGTCAGCACCGTGAAGAACCACACCATGGTTCACGAGCAGCTGAAGTCCTTCTTCAACGGCTTCCGCCGCGACGCCCACCCGATGGCGGTGATGTGCGGCGTGGTCGGCGCCCTGTCGGCGTTCTATCACGACTCCCTGGACATCAATAACCCGCAACACCGCGAAATTTCCGCGGTGCGCCTGGTCGCCAAGATGCCGACCCTGGCCGCGATGGTTTACAAGTACTCCATGGGCCAGCCGATGATGTACCCGCGCAACGACCTGTCGTACGCGGAAAACTTCCTGCACATGATGTTCAACACCCCGTGCGAGATCAAACCGATCAGCCCGGTGCTGGCCAAGGCGATGGACCGGATCTTCATCCTCCACGCCGACCACGAGCAGAACGCCTCCACCTCCACCGTTCGTCTGGCCGGCTCGTCGGGTGCCAACCCGTTCGCCTGCATCGCCGCCGGTATCGCCGCACTGTGGGGCCCGGCCCACGGCGGTGCGAACGAAGCGGTACTGACCATGCTCGATGAAATCGGCGATGTCTCGAACATCGACAAGTTCATCGCCAAGGCCAAGGACAAGAACGACCCGTTCAAGCTCATGGGCTTCGGTCACCGCGTTTACAAGAACCGCGACCCGCGCGCCACCGTGATGAAGCAGACCTGCGACGAAGTCCTGCGCGAGCTGGGCATCAAGAACGACCCGCAGCTGGAACTGGCCATGCGCCTGGAAGAGATCGCCCTGACCGATCCGTACTTCATCGAGCGCTCGCTGTACCCGAACGTCGACTTCTACTCGGGGATCATCCTGAAGGCAATCGGCATTCCGACCAGCATGTTCACCGTGATCTTCGCACTGGCACGTACCGTAGGCTGGATCTCGCACTGGAAAGAAATGCTCTCCAGCCCGTACAAGATCGGCCGCCCGCGCCAGCTGTACACCGGCGAGCAGAAGCGCGACATCGTTGCGCTGCAGGACCGCAAGTAAGCTTACTGGCCGAACGCAAAAAGGCTGCCCTCGGGCAGCCTTTTTTGTTCATCCTGTGCCGGCCTCTTCGCGGGCCTGCCCGCTCCCACAGGAACTCCACAGACCTTGAAGACCATGACGTATCTGTGGGAGCGGGCAAGCCCGCGAAGAGGCCGGCACAGGCAACCCAAAAGCCTCAGTTTTTCTCGGCCCGCTCCCGCAACCCTTTCAGGGTATTGAACGGCGCATCCACCACGAACTTGTTGGCCACCATCGCCGGCACACTGCCACCCGGCTCGGTGTGCACCTGATAGGTCACTTCCGTGCTGTCACCCTTGGGCACCAGCTTCCAGAAACCTTCTACCTTCGCCACCCGCACGAAGCCCTTCTCTTCCGGGACATAGGTCGGCTCTTCCTTCAGGTTGCGGACCAGGCTGCCATCAGCCCTGCTTCACCGTGGTCACATGCAACACCGAGTCCCGCGGCGTCACCGGCCATGGTGTATTGAACTGGGTATAGGTCCAGACCTGGTCACCTTCCTGCTTGAGCATCTTCTGCATCTTGCATTCGTGAATCCACGCGCAGGCCCCGACCACATCCTCCTGCAACGCCTGCACCTTGGCCAGCGGCGCCTTGATCACGGTGACGCCGCGGTAAGCCTTGTACTTGGAACCGGCCACTTCGCTGAGGGAAACCTTGATCCCCTCCTCATCCTTGGCCACCTGCCAGTTTTCGGCCCAGGCCGCCGGCGACAGCAGCACACCCATGCCACACAGCAGTGCAATACGCTTGAACGATCTCATCATGTTTATCCTTGTTGTCGAAGATCCAGCCTGTCACGCCGCCGTCACCTGCTCCCACCAACCGAGAATCCTGATCGCCTCGTCACGGTCACTGCCGCACACCTCGACATCCGCCTTGAAACCGCCACACACCGCCGGCCGCTCGGGTTTGCCGAACAGGTCGCAGAGGTTGTCGACAGTCAGGTGCAGGCAGCGCTCGCCAGCCGGCTTGCCATTGGGCATACGCGGCATCGCAGAGGTGATGGACGGGGCGATGCAACAGGCACCACAGCCCTCACGGCAATTCATGGCTATTCACCAAAATCAGGACTCCCTGGAACAAAACGGGACGAGCGTCCCTGGATAGTAACCGCTCAAACAGGCGTTTGAAATTACTGGCATGATGAAATCTGCCGTGACCCGGCAGTCAGTTCACCGATTACTGGCGGTACTCGAAATCGATCGCTGCCCCTTCCACATCGCGACGGCTGTCATTGCGCAGTTGCAGCTGCATTTCGTTGTTGATCAGCCGACCATTGAGCTGGAACGGGCTGTCGTCGCTCTCTGGCTTTTCAGTGAACATGGGCGGCAGCAAAGGTTTACGACGCTGGACAGGCGGAAGGCTACCCACATTCGGCTCCAGGTTATCGACCATATCAGCAGGCAGGCTGAGGTCGAGTCTGGCCTTGGGCAATGGTTTGGCAACCGCCTTGCTCACCGGCTTGCGGGCCGGCCTGGCCTTGCTGTTGCCGGCCTTTTTTGCCGCCGGCTTCTGCACGGGTTTGGCTGCCCCTTTTTGCGCAGGCTTGCTCTGGACGGCCTGCGCCTGGCCTGCCGGCTGCGCAGCTTGGGCAACACCCACCAGACTGCAGAGCGGTACGAGGCACAAGATCAAGGCAAAACGGCGCAAAGCATTCATGGCAAATGGACAGACTGGCAGGAAAAGTGCGTATGCTCCCTGTTCCTCAGGCGCGTGGCAAGCCTACAAAAGTGCGGCCGCTGGCTCCCGGCACAATTGCTGGGCCAGCAGGCCGAGCGTGATCACCGCGCGCTCGGCCTCCTTGTTCCAGGGTATACCGCAATTCAGGCGGATACAGTGGTTGAATTGTTCGGTGTTACTGAAGATCAGCCCCGGCGCAATACTGATGCCCTGCTCCAGCGCGCGCACATGCAGCTCTTGGGTATTGACCCGCCCGGGCAGGCTCACCCACAGGATGAAACCGCCCGTCGGTCGCGTCATCTGGGTACCCTCGGGGAAGTGCTGCTGCACCGCCAGCTGGTAGGCACTGAGGTTCTTGCGGTATTCCTGGCGGATGTAGCGCAGGTGCCGGTCGTAGCCGCCATTCTCCAGGTAGGCCGCCACCCCCATCTGCGTCACGCTGCAGGCCGAATGGGTGCTGAAGGTTTGCAGGCGCTGGATTTCATCCTGATAGCGCCCGGCGATCATCCAGCCTACGCGCACACCCGGAGACAGGGTCTTGGAAAAACTCGAGCAATAGATCACCCGGTCCAGCCGGTCGAACGCCTTCAGCGCCTTGGTCTTGCCCTGCTCGAACATCAGTTCGCCATAGATGTCATCTTCGACGATCTGGATATCGAAGTCCGACGCCAGGCGCAGCAACTGCTTCTGACGCTCTTCCGGGACGGTGCCGCCCAACGGGTTGCTAAGGCGCGCAGTCAGTACCAGCGCCTTGATCGACCACTGGTTGGCCGCCAGTTGCAAGGCTTCGAGGCTGATGCCGGTGGCCGGGTCGCTGGGGATCTCGATCACCTTCAGGCCCAGCAGGTCGGCCAGTTGCAACAACCCGTAATAGGTGGGCGATTCGGCGGCGATCAAGTCACCGGGGCGGGTCAGCACGCGCAGCGACATCTGCAGCGCATCGACACAGCCATGGGTGACGATCACTTCACGCGGGTCGACCAGTACGCCGGCATCACGCATGCGAATGGCGATCTGCCGGCGCAGCGGCTCGAAACCGGGGCTGAACATGTAGCTGAAGGCACGCGGGCTGTGGAAGCGCGTCACCTTGGCAATCTGCTGGTGCAAAGCACGGACCGGCAGGTAGTCGACGTGCGGCACAGCGGCGCCAAAGGGGAACACGCCATCACGGCGAGCCTCGGTCAATACCTGCTGGATGATACTGGCGCGGGTGACCAGACCGGGGCGCTCCACCCGGGCGATGTCCGGGGTTTGCGCGGTCAGTGCCGGGGTCTGGTGCACGTAGTAGCCAGACTGCGGCCGTGCACGGATCAGCCCCTGGTCCTCAAGATTGGCATAGGCCTGCAGCACCGTGGCATGGCTGACATTGAGCTGGGCGCTCATCTTGCGCACGGAGGGTACCCGCTCGCCTGGCTGGTAGACACCGCGACGGATGTCATCGGCCAGTTGCTGGGCGATACGCTGGTACAGCAGCAGGTTGGTCATGGCTGGCTCTCGACACGCGGACGGGCTCGTTGTTCTTGTGTAGCTCATTGACGGTAGAGGATACCGTAACAGTTGCAAAGTGTACTGGGACAGATCGCAGGATAGTCAACAATACAGTTGCGTGACAGCTATAGAAACGATTAAGCCCGGTTAAGCCGATTAAAAGCGGGGCTGCTTTACAGCCCATCGCCGGCAAGCCAGCTCCCACAGGGATTGCACAGGGCTTGAAGTCTGTGCGTGATTCCTGTGGGAGCTGGCTTGCCGGCGATGGGCCGCAAGGCGGCCCCCTTTTCACAAAACTCAGCGCGCCGGCGCCAGCTTGCCCTTGTCATCGGAGAACACGATCTCCACACGGCGGTTCTGCGCCCTGCCCCGTTCCGAGGCATTGGCCTCGATCGGGTACTGGTCGCCATACCCTTCAACCTGCAGGCGCTTCTCGTCGATCCCCAGGTCGACCAGCATGTCGGCCACGGCCTGCGCCCGGTCGCGAGACAGCTTCAGGTTGTCCTCCGCAGGGCCTGTGCTGTCGGTATAGCCCTCGATCCGCACCACCCGGCGCGGGTTGAGCTGGAGGAACTGCACCAGCTTGAGCACAGTACGGCTGGCCGAGTTCTTCAGGTCGGCACGGCCGGTGTCGAACAGCACGTCACCCAGGGTCATCACCAGACCACGGTCGGTCTGCTCCGAGGCCAACGCGGCGATCTGCGACTCGATCCATTTGCCCTGCTGCTGCACGCTGGCCAGTTTGGCCTCGCGCAGGGCCAGCTGCAGGCGCTGACGCTCCAGGTCAAGCTTGGCCTGGCGTTCCTGGTTCAGCGCCAGCTTGGCATGCTCGCTGGCGATCTCGCTGTAACGCTGGCTCAGGTAGGCGTAATGACGCACGTCGGTACCGGTGCCGATGTAGCTGGAAAGCCGCTCGGCGCGGGCCAGCGATTCGCCAGCGCGAATCACGTCACGCGGCGCGCTGCGCAGCACATCGGAATCATCCTTGACCTTCTGGAAGGCCGCGGTGGCTTCATCCAGTGCTGCGCTGCTGCGCTGGCTGGCGCAACCTTGCAGGCCAGCCGTCAGGGCCAGCACTGCCAGCGCGGCCAATGGCATGCGACGGATCATGGCTGCACCTCCAGCTGCTTGCGCAGGCGCTTGACCCGCGACTGCAGCAGTTGCAGCTGCTCTTCGCTCTTCTGGTTCAGCACCTGGGCCTCGGCCAGACGCGCATCCAGTTCGGCCTGCTCGGCACGCATGCGCGCATCGCGGTAATCTTCGGTGACCATGTTGGCCTTGGCCCGGGCCAGCTTGTCTTCGGCCAGCTTGAGCGCTTCGACCTGTTCAGTGGCACCGACGGCCCTGGCCTGCTCCAGTGCCTGTTCGGAAATGCGCATCTGCTCGTTAGGGGCCGGATCGTTGGCACAGCCAGCCAGGCCGAGCACGGCCAAGGCAAGGATTAGTGGTTGGGTTCTCACGCAATCTTCCTAGTGTTTGGGGGTGCCCGACGGCACTTGCAACTGCGCTTTCCAGCGCTCGACATTACGTTGCAGCACGGCCTCGGACGCACCGGAGATCGGCAATTCTGTCAGTTTTTTCGCCAATTGCCCACGCAACCAGCTGTCATTGCAGGCCGAATTGTGCGACAGGGCCAGGTACAAGCCTGGCCGATCCACCGGCAGGCCGCGGGCGATCAGGTCATTGCTCATGCCCAGGCTCTGGGCCATGGCCATGCCTGAATAGCGGCCAGCGAGCACATAGTCCACCTGGCCGAGCACCAGTTTCTGGAACGCCTGGGTCAGGTTCTGTGCCGGCACCAGCTTCAGCTGGGCCTTGGCAAAAGCGGTAAAGGCCGGGGTCAGCCGCGCGCGCTCGGACACACTGCCCTGGTACTGGGCCAGGTCCGCCGGGCCTTCGAAGGCCAGGGTAGCGTCGTGGCGCGTCCACACCAGGTATTCGTTGAGCTGCAGGGGTGGATGGATATAGTCCAGCGCGGTCAGTTGCTCCACCTGCATGGGGGTGTCGAGCAGCAGGTCCATGCGCCCGCTACGCACTTCTTCCAGCGCCTGGTCACGCCGGCCGGCATTCAGCACCTCCACCTTCACGCCCAGCTCGCCAGCCACCTGGCGCAACAGGTCGACGTTGGCGCCGATCAGGTGTTTCGGGTCTTGCGGATCCTGCCACGAATAAGGTGGCGCATCAGGGCTGCCGGTTGCCACAAGGCGCTCGCATATACTTGCGGCCATGGCCAGTGGTGACATCAATAGCGCCACACATGCCAGCGCCCTACCCGTTCCGCGCAACGTCATCCCTCACTCCTTGTATTGCTTGATCCGTCGCTATCGCCGGCAAGCCAGCTCCCACAGGTACAGCGCAGTGCTTCAGGGCGGTGCAGTACCTGTGGGAGCTGGCTTGCCGGCGATTGGGCCGGAACTGACCACAAAAAAACCCGGCCCCCTGTACGAGGGCCGGGTTCTTTATAAGTGAAGCAGGCGGATCAGACCAGCTTTTCCAGCTCCGGAACCGCTTCGAACAGGTCAGCAACCAGGCCGTAGTCGGCTACCTGGAAGATCGGCGCTTCTTCGTCCTTGTTGATCGCCACGATCACCTTGGAGTCTTTCATGCCGGCCAGGTGCTGAATCGCGCCGGAGATGCCGACGGCGATGTACAGCTGTGGCGCAACGATCTTGCCAGTCTGGCCGACCTGCATGTCGTTCGGCACGAAGCCGGCGTCGACCGCGGCGCGCGAAGCACCGACGGCAGCGCCAAGCTTGTCGGCCAGGCTGTACAGGTGCTTGAAGTTGTCACCGTTGCCCATGCCACGGCCGCCGGAAACGACGATTTTGGCAGCGGTCAGCTCTGGGCGGTCGGACTTGGCCAGCTCTTCGCCAACGAAGGCCGAGATGCCGGCGTTATGGGCAGCGCCAACGGCTTCGATGGCAGCCGAACCACCTTCGGCGGCCACTGCGTCGAAACCGGTGGTACGCACGGTGATGACCTTGATGGCCGCGCTCGATTGCACGGTGGCAATAGCGTTACCGGCATAGATCGGGCGCTTGAAGGTGTCGGCGGACTCGACCGAGATGATCTCGGAAATCTGGTCCACATCCAGCAGCGCAGCAACGCGCGGCAGGATGTTCTTGCCGTTGGTGGTGGCCGGGGCCAGCACGTGGCTGTAGCCCTTGGCCAGCTCGACGATCAGCGGCGCAACGTTTTCCGGCAGGACGTGGGCGTAGGCCGCGTTATCAGCAACCAGGCACCTTGGCCACACCAGCAATCTTGGCAGCAGACTCGGCAACGCCGCCGACGTTCTGGCCAGCGACCAGCACGTGCACATCACCACCGATCTTGGCAGCAGCAGCAACAGTGTTCAGGGTGGCCGGGGCTACGGCACCGTTTTCGTATTCAGCGACAACCAGGATAGTCATTTAGATTACCTTCGCTTCGTTCTTCAGCTTCTCGACCAGTTCGGCCACCGATTTGACCTTGATGCCAGCGCTGCGGGCAGCCGGGGCTTCGACTTTCAGGGTCTTGTTGGTGGAGGCGAGGGAAACGCCCAGCGCGTCTGGAGTCAGGGTCTCCAGCGGCTTCTTCTTGGCCTTCATGATGTTCGGCAGCGACGCGTAGCGTGGCTCGTTCAGGCGCAGGTCGGTGGTGACGATGGCCGGCAGGTTCAGTGCAACGGTCTGCAGGCCGCCGTCGATTTCACGGGTGACGTTCAGCTTGTCGCCAGCCACTTCGACCTTGGAGGCGAAGGTGCCCTGGGCGAAGCCGGTCAGCGCAGCCAGCATCTGGCCGGTCTGGTTGTTGTCACTGTCGATGGCCTGCTTGCCGAGAATGACCAGCTGCGGCTGCTCTTTGTCGACAACGGCTTTCAGCGCCTTGGCCACGGCCAGGGAATTCAGTTCGTCAGCGGCTTCGACCAGGATGGCACGGTCGGCACCCAGGGCCAGGGCAGTACGCAGCTGCTCCTGGGCAGTGGTCGGGCCGACGGAAACGACGACGATCTCGCTCGCCACGCCCTTTTCCTTCAGGCGCACGGCTTCTTCCACGGCGATTTCGCAGAAGGGGTTCATGGACATCTTGACGTTAGCAAGGTCGACGCCGGAGTTGTCCGCCTTGACGCGAACCTTGACGTTGTAGTCGACCACTCGTTTGACAGCTACAAGAACCTTCATGGATTCCTCGTTACTCTCCGGTGAATAGATAGTCGCCTGGGGCCAGGCCCGGCGATGCGCGTGGGTACAAGGGCACCTCTAAAAACGTACCGGGAGGCAGAGGTTTAACCGTGACCGAACAGTCTTGTCCGGACCCTTGCGTCAAATACTCACGGGTCATTTTCTGTCGTGGCGTGTAAACTCCACTACAAACCGGCCAAAGGCCGCAAAACCCTGCTCCACACCTGGTCTTTAGAGGTGTACCTGCGCCCGGCTGCAAGCCTACGGCGAACGTAAAACCGCTCGTATCTTGACCGTAACACCCAATCCGGTCAATACGGCAAATCGGTCACCCTCCAGCCGCGTTCCTGTGATTTTACTGGCCTGCGGCAAATTCAAACAAACGTTTGTATTGGACCCGCCAAGTGGTGTAGATATAATGCGCGGCCAAGACAAAACGGTGTAGTCCGTCATTTGCCCAGCTACAGTTCCGCCGTTGCGTAGAACCGCTGCGAATGCCCCCGCGCACCCATAAGACAAAGCAACAGCACGAGCCTTGATGAGTAGGAGAGAACCAGTGGAACGCGAATACATGGAATTCGACGTGGTCATCGTCGGCGCCGGCCCGGCGGGCCTGTCCGCCGCCTGCCGCCTGAAGCAGAAGGCCGCCGAAGCCGGTAGCGAAATCAGCGTCTGCGTGGTGGAAAAAGGCTCTGAAGTCGGCGCCCACATCCTCTCCGGCGCGGTGTTCGAACCCCGCGCCCTGAACGAGCTGTTCCCTGACTGGAAAGCACTCGGCGCGCCACTGAACACCGAAGTGAAGCGTGACGACATCTACGTGCTCAAGGATGCCGCCAGCTCGACCAAGGTGCCTGACCTGTTCGTGCCCAAGACCATGCACAACCAGGGCAACTACATCATTTCGCTGGGCAACCTGTGCCGCTGGCTGGCCCAGCAGGCCGAGAACCTGGGCGTGGAAATCTACCCGGGCTTCGCCGCCCAGGAAGCACTGTTCGACGAGAACGGCGTGGTCCGCGGCATCGTCACCGGTGACCTGGGCGTTGACCGTGAAGGCAACCCGAAGGACGGCCTGTACACCCCGGGCATGGAACTGCGCGCCAAGTACACGCTGTTCGCCGAAGGCTGCCGTGGCCATATCGGCAAGCAGCTGATCAAGCGCTTCAACCTCGACAGCGAGGCCGACGTCCAGCATTACGGCATCGGTCTGAAAGAAATATGGGAAATCGACCCGGCCAAGCACGAGCAGGGCCTGGTGGTGCACACCGCCGGCTGGCCGCTGGACGTGATGGCCAAGGACAACACCGGTGGCTCGTTCCTCTACCACCTGGAAAACAACCAGGTGGTGGTTGGCCTGATCGTCGACCTGTCCTACGCCAACCCGTACCTGTCGCCGTTCGACGAGTTCCAGCGGCTGAAGCACCACCCGGTGATGAGCCAGTACCTCGAAGGCGGCAAGCGCATCAGTTATGGTGCCCGCGCCATCTGCAAGGGCGGCTTCAACTCGTTGCCGAAGATGGTCTTCAACGGCGGCGCGCTGATCGGCTGCGACCTGGGCACCCTGAACTTCGCCAAGATCAAGGGCAGCCACACCGCGATGAAGTCCGGCATGCTGGCCGCCGAAGCGGTGGCCGACGCATTGATCGCCGGCAGCGAAGGCGGCGACCAGCTGAACGGTTACGTCAGCGCCTTCAAGGCCAGCTGGCTGTACGAAGAACTGTTCGCCAGCCGCAACTTCGGCCCGGCCATGCACAAGTTCGGCCCGCTGCTGGGTGCTGCGTTCAACTATGTGGACCAGAACTGGTTCGGCGGCAAGCTGCCGTTCACCCTGCACGACACCAAGCCGGACTACGCCTGCCTGAAGCTGGCAGCCGAGTCGCAGAAGATCGACTACCCGAAACCGGACGGCAAGCTCAGCTTCGACAAGCTCAGCTCGGTATTCCTCTCCAGCACCAACCACGAAGAGGAACAACCCTGCCATCTGAAGCTGACCGACCCGAACGTGCCGATCGCCAGCAACCTGCCGCTGTACGACGAGCCGGCCCAGCGCTACTGCCCGGCGGGCGTGTACGAAGTGGTCACTCAAGAGGACGGCAGCAAGCGCTTCCAGATCAACGCGCAGAACTGCGTGCACTGCAAGACTTGCGACATCAAGGACCCGGCCCAGAACATCACCTGGGTCACTCCTGAAGGCGCTGGCGGGCCGAACTACCCGAACATGTAAGGCCCCTGCCCTGCGCTAACGAAAAGCCCCCGGGTTCTCACGAGCCGGGGGCTTTTTATTGCCTGCCAATCGTCAGGCAGTACGCACTTCCTCGAAGAGCTCTGGGTGGCGGTCCAGCAGCTTGAGCAGTTTTACCAGCGCCACTGGCGGCGTGGTCTTGCCGTTTTCGTAACGAGAGAACGCATTGACCCCACCACCGAAAATTTCCCCTGCTTCACGCTGGTCGAGGTCGAACTTCCTGCGCATTGCTGCAATGAAGGCAGGATCAACAACGGCTCCATTGACTTGTCGCTCAAACGCCGACATCAGGTCACTCATGCGCTGCGCCTCTCCCATGCCGAGTATCACCTCACCACAAGCAGGGCAGTAGTCGCCATAAACATCGGGAATAACGGTAGTTTCACCCTTGTAGCGATAAGGCATGTCCTTGGATTGCGCGACCAATTCCGCTCGTCCACACAGTGGGCATTTCATTTCACAGCTCCTTGAAAGACACGATGAGCAGGTCGTCAACCACCATCAACTTGAGGTAAACCCTTCCTACAGCGGTCTGGGGACGATAGACGTCCTGCCAGACTCGATGATTGTTGTAGGTCGTCATGCTCTTGTGAAAGTCGCCTGGCGTTAGCTCGCGAACAATGTTCAGCATGGCGAAAGGCTCAATCCCAAGTGCCCGAGCACCCTGCGTGGCTACCCCGGTAGTACGCACTTTGCCTAGACTCAACAGCGCCTTCACCCGCTTCAGCGGGCAGTGAGGCATCTCTTTTCCATGAGAAATTAACCTTCCAGGTTAAATTTGGCTAATAGGTTATTCCAATAACCCCCGCCCGGAAGTCTGCCTCAATGCCCTACAGCCGTTACCGGCTCATTTGTCACCACACATGATCGGCACCGGCTCCGCCGCAAACGCCAATGGCTCACGACGCCCGAAATACAACGCTGTCAGCAGCCCGACCGTGCCCATGATCAGACAAAAGCCGACACACACCCACGGGCTCCACGGCATCAGCGCGATCAGCGCCAGCGGTGTGGTGCTGGCCCACAGTGCGTAGGCCACGTTGTAGGTGAAGGAAATGCCCGACACGCGGATTTCGGCCGGGAACAGCCCGACCATCACCGACGGCACCACCCCTACCACGCCGCAGGACAGGCCCGCCAGCGCATAGGCAAGCCAGGTCATGCCCCACTGCCCCACCAGGCTGGCGTACAACGCGCCGATGCCCAGCGGCAGCAGCAGGCTGTAGAGCATCAGCGCGCGCCAGGCGCCCACCCGGTCGACCAGCAATCCGGCCAGCACGCAACCGATATTGAGGAAGACGATGCCCACGCTGCTCAGGGCGAAGGTGTGCCCCGCCGTCATGCCGAAGCGCTGCTGCATCACCGTCGGGGTAATCACCACCAGCACCACCACGGCGGACGTCAGCACACAGGTCAGCAGCGCCGCCGGGATCAGCGCCCGGCGGTGTTCGCCCAGCACCCGTCGCAGCGGGAAGCTCACCGGCTGCTCCTGGCGTGCGCGCAGGGCGAGGAACACCGGTGTTTCACTGAGCCAGCGGCGCAGCCACACGCCGATCACGCCGAATACCCCGCCGAGCAGGAACGGATAGCGCCAGGCGTAGTCGAGAATTTCCTGCGGGGTGAACAGCTGCGCCAGCAAGGTCGCGGTCAGCGCCCCCAGCAGGTAGCCGAAGGTCAGCCCGGCCTGCAGGAAACCCAGGGCGTAGCCGCGCCGCCCGGCCGGCGCATGCTCGGCAACGAAGGTCCAGGCACTCGGTACCTCCCCGCCCACCGCCGCACCCTGCAGGATGCGCAGGGCCAGCAGGATCAGCGGCGCGGCATAGCCGATGTCGGCGTAGGTCGGCATCACCCCGATCAACAGGCACGGCAGGGCCATCATCAGGATGCTCAGGCTGAAAACCCGCTTGCGTCCCAGGTGGTCGGCGAAGTGCGCCATCAGGATGCCGCCCAGCGGCCGCGCCAGGTAGCCGGTGACGAAGATCCCGAAGCTTTGCAGCAGGCGCAGCCATTCGGGCATCTCGGGCGGGAAGAACAGCTGGCTCAGGGTCAGCGCAAAGAACACGAAGATGATGAAGTCGTAGATTTCCAGCGCGCCGCCCAACGCCGCCAGGCCCAGGGTCCGGTGGTCGCCGCGGCTGAACCGGGGCGGGCGAGCGGTATCGATGGCAGTCATGGCAGGTTCCGCAAATCGGCAAAGGGCAAGAGGATAGCAAATAGCTGCCCCCTTGCCCCGCCCGCGCGGCTTTAGCGGTTGAACATGCTATTGACGAAATTGGCCCTGGGCCGTGGCCGCGCCGTGGCAGCCGGCATGGTGCCCGGCAGCGGCAGCTTGCCGACCAGCAGCGGCGTATCGATGATCGCCATGAATGCCTCCAGCGCCTCGTTATCGGGCACCTGGGGCAGGCTCAGGCTGACGGCCTGGCGCTCGGTCTGCGGCACCGAGGGCACTTGCAACTGGGCCGAGTGGTAAAGCAGGGCATGCTGGATCTGCGTGCTGACGCGGCAAAAGCGCGCCAGGTCGACCCCGGCACGGCTGGCCAGCTCGATGTTGCCCAACAGCAGGTGGAAAGGCTGCAAGGCACTCAACACCAGGCGCTGCAGCTCCTCGAAGCTGTCCACTGGCGCTATCCGGTAGTAACCCAGGCCGTTGAGCAGCCGCTCCAGTTGCAGGCGCTGGCACGGGTGTGCGTCGGCGATGAGGATGCGCAGCGTCTTGTTGGCCATGGTCGGACCTGGGCAGTTGGGTAATGGGTACGCTCCATGACCATACTGCGCCAGTGAAGGCTGCTGCCAACGCTACGCCTGGCAGGGGTCTTCTTTGATAGAAGTCGGGAAAACCGAGGAAATCAAGTGATCGACTGACGGAATTTGCATTTGCCTTCAACCCGGCGATCAGGATTCCCACTCGCGCATGCGCACCCGGCAGTGCTTCATGGCATTGACGATGTGCTTTTCCACCAGGCTGCGGGAAATTCCCAGATGCTCGGCAATCTGCTGGTGGGACAGGCCATCGAGCTTGCGCAGCAGGAAGCTGTCGCGGCAGACCTTGCTCAGCTCGTCCAGGGCGCGCTGCATCAGTGCCAGGCGCTGGTCGAGCTGCATGTCGTGGGTCGGCGCCGGGGTATGCCAGCGCTCGTCGCTGTCCAGCACCTCCAGCGGCTCGGCCTGGCGCACCTGATGCCGACGGTGGCGGTCGACCACCAGGTTGAGCGCGGTGCGGTAAAGAAAGGCACGCGGGTGCTCGATGCGCTCGCCGTCGGTGCGCTCCAGCACCCGCAGGTAGGCATCGTGTGCCACGTCTTCGGCGGCCTGACGATTGCCCAGGCGCGCGCAAAGGAAACCCACCAGTTCGCGATAGTAATGTTCCACGACGTTACCTGAGATCGTCCTGCCAGCCTATGCCAGAAAGCCTTTTCAGGCAGCAACGCGGGACCGAGTGATGTCAGCGTGCGATCTTACAAATTATAATTATTCTCAGCAACAAGGCGCTTGGAGCAACACCGTCCCTCCCACAGGTATGCGCTCTTCTGTGGGAGCGGGCATGCCCGCGAAGAATTCAACGCGGTGCATGGCACCGGCTGCGCCGGTGTTCGCGGGCACGCCCGCTCCCACAGAGATCGCGCCAATCTTCCCACGCTAAATCCCCCCCTGCCGCTTTCGTCTATCTGGCACCCCCTCGGCTGGATGTCTGCATGAGACCTTTAACCAACACCCGTCGCCGGCTACTGCTCACCGGCCTGGGCCTGCTCGGCCTGGGCAGCCTGCTGGCCTGGAAGGCCCTGCCCTATGGCGCACAGCCGCTGAGCACGGTCGCCGTGACCCGCGCCGACATCGAAAGCAGCGTCACCGCACTGGGTACCCTGCAACCGCGTCGCTACGTGGACGTTGGTGCCCAGGCGTCGGGGCAGATCCACACCCTGCACGTGGAAGTCGGCGACACGGTGCGCAAAGGCCAACTACTGGTCGAGATCGACCCTTCGACCCAGCAGGCCCGGCTGGATGCCGGCCGTTATTCGATCGACAACCTCAAGGCCCAGCTGGCCGAACAACGCGCGCAGTTCCAACTGGCCCGACAGCAACTCAAACGCCAACGCGACCTGGCGGCCGCCGGTGCCACCCGCGACGAGGACGTACAAACGGCTGCCGCACAGTTGAAGGTCACCCAGGCGCGCATCGACATGTTCCAGGCCCAGATCCGTCAGGCCCAGGCCAGCCTGCGCAGCGACGAGGCCGAGCTGGGCTACACGCGCATCTACGCGCCGATGGACGGCACGGTAGTGGCGGTGGATGCGCGTGAGGGGCAAACCCTCAATGCCCAGCAGCAGACCCCGTTGATCCTGCGCATCGCCAAGCTTTCGCCAATGACCGTGTGGGCCCAGGTGTCAGAGGCCGACATCGGCAAGGTCACGCCGGGCATGACCGCCTACTTCACCACCCTGGCCGGCGGCAAGCGCCGCTGGACCAGCACCGTGCGGCAAGTACTGCCGATCCCGCCCAAGCCACTGGAGCAGGCCAGCCAGGGCGGCGGCAGCCCGGCCAGCGTCAGCAATGGCAGTGCCGGCAGCCAGGTAGTGCAGTACAGCGTGCTGCTGGATGTCGACAACCCCGACGGCGCGCTGATGGCAGAGATGACCACACAGGTGTTCTTCGTCGCCGGCAAAGCCAGCCAGGTGCTGACCGTACCACTGGCCGCGCTGGACGACGGCGATGGCCTGCGCCTGGCGCATGTGCTGACCCGCGACGGAAAGGTGGAACAGCGCCAGGTGCGCACCGGCCTCAGCGACCGCCTGCGGGTGCAAGTGCTGGACGGCCTCAACGAAGGCGAACGCCTGGTGATCGGCGCCCCTGGCGTCAGCGGAGGTTGAATGAGCACGCCCCTGATCGAGCTGGTCGACATCCGTAAATCCTACGGCGGCGTCGAAACGCCCAAGGTCGATATCCTGCATGGCATCAACCTGTGCATCCATCCTGGCGAGTTCGTCGCCATCGTCGGCGCCTCCGGCTCCGGCAAGTCGACCTTGATGAATATCCTCGGCTGCCTCGACCGCCCCACGTCCGGCAGTTACCGCTTCGCCGGCAAGGATGTGGCCGAGCTGGGCAGCGACGAACTGGCCTGGCTGCGCCGCGAGGCGTTTGGCTTCGTGTTCCAGGGCTACCACCTGATCCCATCGGGCTCGGCCCAGGAAAACGTCGAAATGCCGGCCATCTATGCCGGCATCGCTGCCAACGAACGCCACGCCCGCGCCAGCGCCCTGCTCGGCCGCCTAGGCCTGGCCAGCCGCACCGGCAACCGCCCGCACCAGTTGTCTGGCGGCCAGCAGCAACGGGTGTCGATTGCCCGGGCCTTGATGAACGGCGGCCATATCATCCTCGCCGACGAACCCACTGGCGCCCTCGACAGCCACAGCGGCACCGAAGTGATGGCGTTGCTCGACGAGCTGGCCAGCCAGGGCCATGTGATCATCCTGATCACCCATGACCGCAACGTCGCGGCGCGGGCACAGCGCGTGATCGAAATCCGTGACGGCCTGATCATCAGCGATTCGGCCGGCGAACAGCCCACGGTCGAGCACGGCCGCGGGCTGCAGGCCGAGCAGCTGCGCCAGCGCCTGGACCGTGGCGCGACTTTGCACGGGGCGTGGAAAGGCGAATTGCTCGAAGCCCTGCAGGCAGCCTGGCGGGTGATGTGGGTCAACCGCTTCCGCACCGCCCTGACCCTGCTGGGCATCGTCATCGGCGTGGCCTCGGTGGTGGTGATGCTGGCCGTGGGCGAAGGCAGCAAGCGCCAGGTCATGGCGCAGATGGCCGCCTTCGGCTCGAATATCCTCTACCTCAACGGCAAGCCGGCAAGCCTGGGCGAACAGGCCGGCACCATCACCCTCGACGATGTCGCTGCCATCGGCCAACTGCCGCAGGTCAAACACGTGATGCCGGTGATCGGCGAAAAGATGATGGTGCGCCAAGGCAACAACAGCCAGCGGTTCTATGTGGGTGGCAACAACACCGGGTTCCCGGAGATTTTCAACTGGCCTGCGGTGCAGGGCGGCTTCTACACCGATGCCGATGAAGCCAATGCTGCCGCGGTGGCGGTGATCGGCCAGAAAGTGCGGGAAAAGATGCTCGACCCTGGCCGCGACCCTGTGGGGCAGTACCTGCTGATTGGCAATGTGCCGTTCCAGGTAGTCGGCATCCTGGCCGCCAAGGGCGCCAGCTCTGGCGACCAGGACAGCGACGGGCGCATCGTGGTGCCCTACTCCGCTGCAGCCATCCGCCTGTTCGGCCAGCGCGACCCGGACTACATCGCCGTTGCCGCCCTCGACTCCACGCGGGTCAACGAAGCCGAAGCGGCCATAGACAAGCTGCTGCGCCAGCGCCACAACGGCCGCCAGGACTTCGAGCTGACCAATGACGCGGCGCTGATCCAGGCCGAGGCGCGCACGCAGAACAGCCTGGCGCTGATGCTGGGGGCGATCGCCGCGATTTCGCTGCTGGTGGGCGGCATCGGCGTGATGAACATCATGTTGATGACCGTGCGCGAGCGCACCCGTGAAATCGGTATCCGCATGGCCACCGGCGCGCGCCAGCGCGACATCCTGCGGCAATTCCTCAGCGAGGCAGTGATGCTGTCGATGGTCGGCGGCCTGGCCGGCATCGCCCTGGCCCTGGCCATCGGTGGCGGCCTGATGCTGGCCGAAGTGGCGGTGGCCTTTGCCCTGCCCGCCATGCTCGGCGCCTTCGCCTGCGCCGTCGTCACCGGCATCGTGTTCGGCTTCATGCCCGCGCGCAAGGCCGCACGCCTCGACCCGGTCAAAGCCCTTACCAGCGAATAACCCATGACTCTGCCAAGCCGCATCAGCCTGTTGACCTTATGCGTATGCCTCGCCGCCTGCAGTACGCCGCCCACCCCCGCCAGCGGCATCGCCACGCCACCTGCCTGGCAAGGCGAGGTCGCAACAACCTCGCCACAATGGCCAACGGCCCAGTGGTGGCAAGCCTTCGCCAGCCGCGAGCTCGACCGCCTGGTGCAACACGCCCTGCACAATGCCCATGACCTGGCCGCCGCCACGGCGCGGGTGCGTCAGGCCCAGGCCCGCGCGGTCATCGCCGGCGCCCCGCTGCTGCCGGAGCTGACGCTGGGCCTGAACGGCAGCCGCCAACGCCTGCTGCACGGTGAGGGCAACGACCAGCTGGATGTCAGCAGCAACGAACCCACCAGTACCTCGTTCGACATGCAACTCAGCGCCAGCTACGAAATCGACTTCTGGGGCGGCCTGCGGGCGACCCGCGACAGCGCTCTGCGCAGCCTGGATGCCAGCCGCTTCGACCGCCAGACCGTGGCGTGCTGACCCTGGTCAGCGCGGTGGCCGACAGTTACCTGCAAGGCCTGGCCCTGCAGGAGCAGTTGCGCATTGCCCGCCTCAACCTGCGCAATGCCCACGATGTGCTGGGCCTGGTCGAGGCACGCCAGCGCAGCGGTTCCGCCACGCGCCTGGAGCTGGCCCAGCAGCGCAGCCTGGTGGCCGCGCAGCAACGCCAGTTGCCGTTACTGGAACAGAAGTGGCAAGACAGCCGGGTCACCCTGGCGACCCTGCTCGGCGAACCGGTGCAGGCGCTACCCGCCAGCCAGGAGGCGTTCATCACCCTGCAATGGCCCGCCATAGGCAGCGGCGTGCCCAGCGAACTGCTCACCCGCCGCCCGGACATTGCCGCGGCTGAAGCACGCCTGGCCGCCGCCAGCGCCAACGTGCAGGTCGCCCGCGCCGCCATGCTGCCCAAACTCACCCTCGGGGCCAATCTGGGGGCTGGCGCCAATACCTTCGCCCACTTGTTCGACAGCGCCTACTACACCCTCACCAGCGGCCTGGTCGCGCCGGTGTTCAACAACGGCCGGCTGCGTGCCGCGCGTGAACTGGCCGAGGCTGAGCAGGCAGAGTTGCTGGAGGCCTACCGCAGCAGCATCCTGGCCGGTTTTGCCGATGTCGAAAAAGCCCTCAATGCGATCCACGGCGTGGACCGTCAGCGGCAGTGGCAGGATGACGAGGTGGCGCAGGCGCGGCTGGCGTTCGACCTGGCGCAGCAGCGTTATGGCGCGGGAGCGGAGACGTTGTTGAGCGTGCTGGAGACCCAGCGCACTTTGTATGCGGCGCAGGAACAGCAGGCACAACTGCGTCTGGCCCGGTTGCAGGGGAGCGTGGCGTTGTACAAAGCCTTGGGGGGTGGGTGGGTGGTCAGCCAGTAAGGTCGCCTGTACCGGCCCTATCGCCGGCAAGCCAGCTCCCACAGGGCCTGCGCCGGGCTCAAGGCATGCGCTGTACCTGTGGGAGCCGGCTTGCCGGCGATAAGGCCGGTAGGCAGCGACTAGCTCCGCACCTTCAGGTTGCGCGCATACCACGGCCGTTGCGGTACCTTGGGCCGCAGCTTGTCGAGCAGATCGTCATCGCTGTAGATGATGCGCAACGCCAGCTTCATGGTCTCCGGGTCCATCTCTACACTGCGCCCGGGCCGCAAACCCGGCACCGTCGAGCAGCCGTGAGTATCCGGCCCCAGCCACGGATCCGCCACTTGCACCCAGCGCCCTGGCGCAAACCATGGCACGCCATTGACTTCCAGTCGCCGTACCTCGCCCGGGTGCAACCGCTCATGGGCGTGGAACCAGTCCTCGATGCGGTCGTCGATCCAACCGTGAAAGTGCCAGAACACCGGGTTCACATGTGATGAAAACGGGTCACCGAGAAAATCGTTCTGCTCGGCGAACCAGCGTTCGGCAAAATCATCCGGCGTGCGCGCCGTCGGTACCGGCATGCCGTTGGACGGGTCACGCGGCACCGATGCCCAGCGCATGTGCAGCCAGTCGTGCAGGCCCAGTTCCACCTCGGAACCGAACTGGCCCAGGGTCAGGGTGCTGAGGTACTCCGGGTCGGTGTAGCGTGACTCCCAGACCTGGAAGTTGCCATGGAAGGTATCCGGTGTCTTGATGTCGCGCACCCACTGGGTGTATTCCGCATCACCGCTGGCCAGCCAGGTGGGCGGCAGGGCATTGCCGTCATGGTTGTCGAAGTAGCGCGCGAACCCGGCGCGGTCGCGCTCCAGTTCCGGCTGCGGCAGCGGGAAGCGCGGCCATGACGGCAAGTCCTGCAGGGCACGGGCACTGCCAAGCATGTGCCGGTGCATGAAGAAAAAGTCCTCGCCCGAGCCGTTGCGGTCTTTGTGCCGGCCCCGCGCGTCACGCTCGCGGTCACGCGGCCCGGGCTGCCAGCCCAGGCCACGCAGGGCGGCCTGCTTGTCCTTGCCCAGCTTGTGCCATTTGTCCCGCGACGCGTGCCACAGCTGGTGGAACAGACGATGCTCCGGGGCTATCAGCCAGGCCAGCAGTTGCGGGTTCAGCGGGGTACGCTCGCGCGCCTCGGGGAAGGTGCGCTTCAAGGCCAGGAACTGGTTATCCTCCACCGGCAATGTCAGCGCGCGGTCCAGGCGTGCAATGCGCCCGTTCAGGGTCGCCGGCCCGGCGTTGCCGAACCGGCCCCAGACCTCGTCGAGCACGATGTGGCATTCATAGCGGGCCCGGGCCGAAAACAGGCGCCAGCGCAGGGTGCCCGGTTTGTCCGCCAACAGGTCGCCTACCACGCGGTAGCGCGGCTCTTCCTGCCCACGCAGGCGCTCAGGGGTATCCAGGTAACCGCGCAGGGCGCGCCCACTGGTTGTCACATCCAGGAACAGCTCCAGTTCACCTGTGGGAAGGCCGTCCAACCCCGCATCCTTGCCCTGCAGGGTCCAGCGCCAGATCCCGCGCAGGGTATCGCCCAACTGCTGCAGGCGGGTATCGGCCAACTCGACGACGGCCTCGCCAGGGGTTTCCGGGAATTCCTCGGCGGCACGCTGGCGCTGCACATACAGCGCCCCCAGCGCACCGGGCACCACCACACCCGTCAGTGCCACACCGGCGATGAAACCGCGTCGGGAAATCGTCATTGCATACCTGTGCATTCATTGCGGCCATGGGGCACGGCCCGTCCAAGGCTAGAACGTTGCACGGCAGGTGAAATTTAGCCGCGTACAGGGAGCATACGCGGCTAAATTTCCCGGGCGCGAGCTCGTTCACTGCAGGTAGCGGCGGCCTCTGTGCCCATCCCTCGACGGTGAACCTATTGAGACCAAGATGACGACTCCACGCTGGAAGAAAGCCCTGTTTATCAGCCTGGCCACGGCGGTTGCCGCTGGCGCCGGGTTCGCCGCCTGGCACTACTTCGCCACACCTGCCGGCTATTCCAGGGAGGTGACCCGCCAGGCCAACGACCTGCAGGAACGCATCATCTCGTTCGACAGCCATGTCACCCTGCCACTGACCTTCGGCACCGAGGGCAGCGAGGCCGACAAGGATGGCGATGGCCGCTTCGACCTGGCCAAGGCCGCACGCGGACGTTTGTCCGGTGCGGCCCTGACCATTTTCGCCTGGCCAGAATCCTGGACCGGTGACGATGCCCCGCACCGCCCCACCCCTGGCTTCGTCGAGGCCGCCCGCCACACCCAGGAAGTGCGCTACAACGCCATCACCGCCATGGTTCGCGACTTCCCGCAGCAGGTGGGTATTGCCTACACCCCGCAAGACATGCGGCGCCTGCACGGCGAAGGCAAGTTTGCGGTGTTCCTCAGCATGCTCAACGCCTATGCACTGGGTGATGACATCGACCAGCTCGACCGCTGGGCTGCGCGAGGCGTGCGCATGTTCGGCTTCAGTTACGTGGGCAACAACAGCTGGGCCGATTCCTCGCGCCCGCTGCCGTTCTTCAATGACACCGCCGATGCCCTGGACGGCCTGTCGCCGGTCGGCAAGCGCGCCGTGCAGCGCCTGAACGACCTGGGGGTGATCATCGATGTGTCGCAAATGTCCAGCAAGGCGCTGGCCCAGGCCATCGCCCTCAGCCGCGCACCGGTGGTGGCCTCGCACTCGGCGCCACGGGCGATGGTCGATATCAGGCGCAACCTTTCCGACAAGGAGCTGCAGCTGATCAAGGGCAGCGGCGGCGTGATCCAGCTGGTGGCCTTCTCCACCTACCTCAAGCCCTTGAGCCGCAAGACCCAGGACAAACTCAACGCCCTGCGCGCCCGCTACGACCTGCCGCCACTGGCCAACCTCGACTACGCACTGATGCCCGGTGACCCGGTGATCGCCGGCTGGCCCGAACAGAAGGTCGGCCAATACGCCAACGCGCTGTACGGCATTCTCGAGGAAGAACCGCCGGCCACGCTCAAGGACTACGGCGACGCCATCGACTACACCGTGCGCAAGGTCGGCATCGACCATGTCGGCCTGAGCTCGGACTTCAACGAAGGCGGCGGCATCGACGGTTGGCAGAACGCCAGTGAAGCACGCAACGTCACCGCCGAACTGATCAGCCGCGGCTACTCCGAAGCGGATATCGCCAAACTCTGGGGCGGCAACTTCCTGCGGGTGTGGGAGCAGGTGCAGCGCGCCGCGCAACCTGTCGCCACCTCATCCCCCTGACCCTTGCGAGCCATTTGATGAACGATCGTCGCACCTTTCTCAAGCAGGCCGGCCTGCTTGCCGCCGCCCTGCCCCTCACAGGCCCACTGCTGCCGGGCGCCCAAGCGGCAGCTGCACCACCTGTGAACGCCGGCGACTGGGCCGCGTTTCGCAACCTGTTCGAGCTTGACCCGGCGTACGCTCACTTTGCCAACTTCCTGATCACCTCGCACCCACGGCCCGTGCGCGAAGCCATCGAGGCGCTGCGTGCCCGCTTCGACCGCCACCCGGCCCGCATGGTCGACTGGGACAGCCAGTCGGAGTGGAAGCACGAAGCCGCCGTGCGTGAATGGGCCGCTCGCTACCTCGAAGTGACACCCCGGCAAATCGCCCTGACCGGCAGCACCACCGAAGGCCTGGGGCTGATCTATGGCGGGCTGAAGATTGCCCCGGGGCAGGAAATTCTCACCACCGTGCACGAGCATTCGGCCGCCCGTCATACCATGGGTTTTCGCACCCTGCGCGATGGCACAACGGTGCACCGGTTGCGCCTGTTCGACGAACCCGCCAAGGTCAACAGCGACCAGGTACTGGCCACCCTCGCGGCGGCCATCGGGCCAAAAACCCGGGTGCTGGGCATGACCTGGGTGCACTCGGGCAGTGGCGTGAAACTGCCCGTAGGCGAGATTGGCGCGCTGGTGCGCGAGGTCAATCGCCAGCGTGACGAGCACGACCAGATCATCTACGTGATCGATGGTGTGCATGGTTTCGGTGTCGAAGACATGCGCTTTGCAGATCTCAACTGCGACTACTTCATCGCCGGCACCCACAAGTGGATGTTCGGGCCACGGGGTACCGGGATCATCTGCGCGGCGTCCACGGAAATGAAGCAGCTGAACCCGACCATTGCCACCTTTTCCGAGAATGAGGATTTTGCCACGGTGATGACGCCCGGGGGCTACCACGCGTTCGAGCACCGCTGGGCATTGGGCAAGGCGTTCGAGCTGCACCTGCAGCTGGGCAAGGCGGCGGTGCAGGCGCGGATTCACGGGCTCAATGGCTATCTCAGGCAGCGTCTTGAAGTGCTGCCGGGGGTCGAGCTGGTGACACCGCGCAGCACGCAGTATTCGGCGGGGTTCACCTTCTTCCGGGTCGCCGGGCAGGATGCTGACGAGATTGCCCGGCACCTCAACAGCCAGCGCATTGTGGTCGATGCAGTGTCGCGGGATGTCGGGCCGGTGGTGCGGACGGCGCCTGGGTTGTTGAATACCGAGGCGGAGATTGAGCGATTGGTGGAGGTGTTGAAGCGCTACCTGCGCGCTTGAAGGTTGCCTGTACCGGCCCTATCGCCGGCAAGCCGGCTCCCACAGGTACTGCACATGACTTGAAGTCGGTGTGGTCGGGGTGGGAGCTGGCTTGCCGGCGATGGGGTGCAACGTGCCCCCCGGCGAAGCCAAGTCAGGACTGGCCGCCGACCCGCTTCAACCACTCCCCGACATCCCGGTAAATCTCGTCCACCTGCCCGACGATCCCCGACATGCGCAAGAAGTCATGGGTCAACCCCTCGACCCGGGCAAAGGTCACCGCCGTGCCCCCCGCCAGCAGCCAGTCACGATAGGCCATGCCTTCATCATGCAACGGGTCATATTCGGCCACGAACAGGTAAGCCGGTGCCAAAGGCTGGCGCAGCGTCGACAGCAACGGCGACACCCGCCAGTCCTGGCGCTGCACGGGCAGCGGTGCATAGTGCTGGTAGAACCACTCCAGGGTGGCCGTTTCCAGCAGGTAGCCCACGGCATGCTCGCGATGGGACTCACGCTGGCAGGAAATATCGGTCACCGGGTAGAACAGCAACTGTGCCTGCGGCTTGAACGCCAGCGCCTCGGGCTGCTCCACCGCGGTAATGGCCAGCACCGCCGCCAGGCTCGCGCCCACGCTGTCCCCTGCCAGCACCACCCGGCGATTGTCCAGGCCCAGCGACGCCGCCTGCTCGGCCAGCCAGTTGGCCGCGTCCAGCGCGTCGTGCAGGGCCACCGGGAACTGCTGCTCCGGTGCCAGCCGGTAGTCTGCCGCCAGCACCGCGAACTCGCCCAGGGCTGCCAGGCGGCGGCACACCGAGTCATGCGAATCGAGGCTGCCGACCACGTAGCCGCCGCCATGCAGGTACAGGATCACGGGCTGCAAGGCAGCCCCCGCATCGCCCCGGCGGTACAGACGAGCAGCCAGGCAGGCACCGTCGCGCGCGGTAATCTGCAACTCGCTGGCCATGACGTTGCCGGGCGGGCTCGGGTCGAGCACCTGCGAGCTGCCTTCGAACTCGGCACGGGCCTGGGCCACATCCATCGCGTGCATGGGCAAGCTCCTGCCCGTCAGCCGGCCAAATTCGACCAGTTCCAGAAATGCTGCCAGATTAGGGTGCAGTGCCATATGGGTTCCTTGGGTGAAATGTAACTCGAGCCTCCCTACGGGACGTAGCAGCATGGCGAAAAATTACCCGCCCACACGGCTAAATCGTTGGTGCGGGCACTCGTCATTCCTGCACAACGAAAGACCGCCAGAGGCATACCGTGGACCTTCAGAGCATCCTCAGCAAACTGTTCGACAACGCCCATGCCGTCGGCATCGAAGGCGTCTTCCAGTTCGTCTTCAGCCAGGACCGGGCCTTCTGGTCGGAGGTGCGCGACAGCAGCCGCACCGGCGCCGGCCGGCACAGCGCCCCGGACGTCACCATCGAGGTGGCCGAGCGTGACTTCATCGGCATCATGGGCGGCACCGCCAACGTCGAAGAACTGTTCGCCAGCGCCCGCCTGAAGATCAGCGGCAACATGGGCCTGGCCACCCTGCTGCCGCAGATCATCAGCAACGCCCGCCGCGGTGCGCCGGCGACCAAGGTGTCGATGAACCAACGCTACCCGACACCGGCACGCTTCAGCGAACGGCTGTCGGCCGCGCAACCGGCACAGCGCGAGGTGGCACGCATTGCCCGCGCCGACCTGTCGCTGGCGCGCTTCCAGAGCGAATACCTTGAGCACGGGGCGCCGGTGGTCATCAGCGATGCCCTGCAGGACTGGCCGCTGTTCACCATGGGCCGCGAAGCTTCGCTGGAACATTTCGCCGAACTGCAGGGCATCACCCGGCACGGCGACTACGTGAAGAAGACCTTCTCCACCGACCGTGACTTCCGCTCCACCTCCATGGCCGACTTCATCGCCTCGCTCGACACCCCTGCCAAACCCGGCGAAACCCCGGCCTACATGGGCAACAACATCGTGCCGGAAAAGCTGCTGACGCTGATTCGCTTCCCGCAGTATTTCGCCCGCGACAAGTTCATTGCGCCGCGCATCTGGATCGGCCCCAAGGGCACACTGACGCCATTGCATCGCGACGACACCGACAACCTGTTCGCACAGGTATGGGGGCAGAAGTCGTTCATCCTTGCCGCGCCGCATCATCGCCCGGCCCTGGGCACCTGGTCGACCAGCCCCAAGGGCGGCCTGGACGGCTGCGACTTCAACCCCGACGCCCCGGACTACCAGCGTTTCCCGGCGGCGCGCGAAGTGCCGTTCCTGCGCGTGGTGCTGCAGGCCGGTGACCTGTTGTTCCTGCCTGAAGGGTGGTTCCACCAGGTGGAGTCTGTGACCACCTCGCTGTCGGTGAACTTCTGGGTGAACTCTGGGCGCGGCTGGTAATCAGGATTACCAGGGGGGCGCTTTGCGCCCCTATCGCCGGCAAGCCAGCTCCCACAGGGACTGCGCCGACCGGAAGACTTGCGCTGTACCTGTGGGAGCCGGCTTGCCGGCGATAGGGCCGCGCAGCGGCCCCGGCAATCGGTCAGACCGCCGCGATCAGCGCCTCGGCAAACCGCTGCGCGACCTCATCGATCTGCTCGCCACTGATGATCAACGGCGGCAGGAAGCGCACCACCGCCCCATGCCGCCCACCCAGCTCCAGGATCAGCCCGCGCCTGAGGCACTCACGCTGCACCTTCGCCGCCAACTCACGGTTGGCCGCCGGATGCCCAAGCGCATCCCGCTGGCCTTGCGTATCCACCAGTTCCACCCCAAGCATCAGGCCACGCCCGCGAATATCACCCAGCTGCGGATAATCCCGCTGCAACTGCTGCAGGTGCTGGCGCAGGCGCTGGCCCATGGCCTCGGCATGCTCGGCCAGACGATGCTCTACCAGGTAACCGATCACCGCCGAGCCCGCCGCCATGGCCATCTGGTTACCACGGAAAGTGCCGGCGTGGGCGCCCGGCTTCCAGGTATCCAGCCAGTCGCGGTACACCACCACTGCCAGCGGCAGGCTGCCGCCAATGGCCTTGGACAGGGTGACCACGTCCGGGACGATGCCGGCATGCTCGAAGGCGAACATGCGCCCGGTACGGGCAAAACCGCTCTGGATCTCATCGACGATCAACGCCACGCCGGCCTGCTCGGTGATACGGCGTACACCCTTGAGCCACTCGATATCGGCCGGGATGACCCCGCCCTCGCCCTGCACCACTTCCAGAATGACCGCCGCCGGCAGCGGCACGCCGCTTTCCGGGTCGAGCAACAGGTTTTCCAGGTAATGCAGGTTGGCCCTGACCCCGGCTTCGCCGCCCAAACCGAACGGGCAACGGTAGTCGTAGGGGTACGGCATGAACTGCACACCGTTGCCGAGCAACGCCCCCAGCGGCTGCTTTGGCCCATGGCTGCCCATCAGGCTCAGCGCCCCCTGGCTCATGCCATGGTAGGCACCGTGGAAGGCCAGCACGGTGCTGCGGCCGGTTGCGGTGCGCACCAGCTTCAGTGCGGCTTCCACCGCATCGGTTCCGGTCGGGCCGCAGAACTGCACCTTGGCTTCACGGCGCAACGCCTCGGGCAGCACGCCGAACAGGTCCTGGACGAAGCGGTCCTTGACCGGCGTGGTCAGGTCCAGGGTGTGCAGGGGCAGTTCATCGGCCAGTACCTGCCGGATCGCCTCGACCACCACCGGGTGGTTGTGGCCCAGCGCCAGGGTGCCGGCGCCGGCCAGGCAATCGATGAACTGCCGGCCTTCGACATCTTCCACATGGATACCCCGGGCGCGCTTGAGCGCCAGCGGAATGCGGCGCGGGTAGCTGCGGGCATTGGACTCCTGTTGCTGCTGGCGTTGCAGCAAGGGTGAATCGGTGAACTCGTACAAGACACGCGGCGTGTTGGCCGGCGGGACCTTGGCAAGGCAGGAAGCGGTGGGCATGGGTGAATCCTCGCAAGCAAGCGAAAGTGCGGGTGTTCGTCGCTTGAAAAACGCTTGAGTGCGGGGAGGATTTAGCGGTTGTTACTGTATTTTACTCTGCCTGTGCCGGCCCTTTCGCGGGCTTGCCCGCTCCCACAGGGATCGCATGCATCTCAGACCCTGTGCAGTACCTGTGGGAGCGGGCAAGCCCGCGAAAGGGCCGGCACAGACAGTGAAGATTAGCTGGCCGAACGCGCCGGCACCTGCAACAACACCCGCAACCCATCACTGCGGCTGTCAAACTTCAGGCTGCCAGCACAACGCTGCACGATCGCCTGCACGATCGCCAGCCCCAACCCGCAACCACCACTCTGCCCGTTACGCCAGAAGCGCTCGGTCAGATGGTCAAGGTCCGCCTCGGCAATCCCCGGGCCGTGGTCACGTACCATGAAGCCGACCTGGCCGTCAGCCATCTGCACCTCAAGCTCCACCGCCTCATCACCGCCATGGCGCAGGGCGTTGTCCAGCAGGTTGCGCAGCGCTGCCACCGCCAACGGTGCCGGCATGCCCAGGTAAATCTGCGTGGCCTCTTCCGGCAAGCGCAGCACGATGCGCCGGTTGTCGCCGCCACCGGCATCCTGCACCGCCTGGCGGGCCACCTGCTCGGCGCTGCACTGCACGCCATCCTCGAACGACAGGCTGCCCTCCACCCGCGCCAGCATCAACAACTGCTCCAGCGTGCGGTGCATGCGATCGGCGCCCTGCTCGGCATGCTCCAGCGCCTGCTCGCGTACGGCGCCATCGGTCATCCGCGCTACCTGCAGATGGGTCTTGATCGCCGTCAGCGGGCTGCGCAGTTCATGCGCGGCATCATCGGTCAGGCGCCGTTCACGCTCGATGGTCTGGGCAATGCGCAGGAACAGCTGGTTCTGGGTTTCCAGCAACGGTTGCAGTTCGCTGGGCATGCCCGCCACCTGCAGCGGCTCGACACTGTCCGCGCGCCGGCGGCGCAGGGCATCACGCATGCGGTTGAGCGGCTCCAGGCCTTTGCCCAGGCCGATCCACAACAACCCCAGGCTGCCAAGCAGGGCCATCAGCACCGGCGCCGAGGCCGCCAGCAGGATCGACTGGTTCAGCGCCTCGCGCTCCATGTGCCGGTCGGCGGTGGTAATGCGCACATCGCCATGGTTGTAGGTGAAGGTGCGCCACAGCGCGTCGTCGATGGTCTGGTCACGGAAACCGCTGCGCTCATCGTCCATGGCGCCATCGTGCTTGTGGTTGCTGGCAAGGATTTCGCCACGCAGCGAGCTGACCTGGCAGGCCATGCCATCCGGCACGCTGAACTGGTCGGCGGAAAAGTGCGCCTCCCCGCCCTTGGCGGTCAGCGGCTGCGGCAGCTGGTCGATCAACCCGGCGACCATGCGCGCCGAAGCCACCAGGCGCTGGTCGAGGGAGAACATCATCTGCTGGCGCAGGTCGCGCAGCATCCACGCGGCGGCCAGCACCCAGATGATCACGAAGGCACTGCCCAGGATCAGGCTCAGGCGTACCCGCAGGCTCATGATGCGGCCCCCTCCGGCGCCTGCGCCGGGCCCAGGCGGTAGCCCAGGCCGCGCACGGTCTCGACGATGCCATTGCCCAGCTTGCGCCGCAGATGGTGGATATGCACGTTCAGGGCATTGCTCTCGACTTCGTCGCTGAAGCCGTACACGCAGTCTTTGAGTTGCTCGCCGGACAACACTCGCCCCGGGTTCTGCAGCAGCGCCTGCAACAAGGCCTGTTCACGGCGCGACAGGTCGACCGGCTGCCCTGCCAGCGTTGCCTCGCAGCTACTCGGGTCGTAACGCAGCGGGCCGTGTTCGATCACGTTCACCGCCCGACCGGCCACCCGCCGCAGCAGGGTGTGCAGGCGTGCGGCCAGCTCGCGCAGGTCGAACGGCTTGAGCAGGTAGTCGTCGGCGCCGGCCTGCAGGCCATCGACCCGGTCGGTGACCGCGTCACGGGCGGTGAGCACCAGCACTGGCAGTGTCTCGCCTTTCTCGCGCAGGCGGCGCAATAGCTTCAGGCCGTCTTCGTCGGGCAGGCCAAGGTCGAGGATCATCACGTCGAATTGCGCTGCCTGCAGCATCGCCCGCGCATCGGCGGCGTTGCCCACCCGATCCACGGTCAGGCCCTGGGCGGTAAGGCCGGCGCAGATGCCGGCGGCGATCAGGTCGTCGTCCTCGCAGAGCAGAACGTGCATGGTGGGGCTCCCGGAGTGGTCTCGCTGGCATTGCACTATGGGGGGATTAAGGGGGGATTATGGACCTATTGTGGGGTGGATTGGGGTGTTCGTCTTGGGGGTGGTGGCGAACACCAGGGCCTAAAGCAACCCCTGCGGCGTATCTACATCCAGCAACACCCCAGCATCCTCCACTTCAACCACCAAGCAACAATCCCGGTGCGCCCGCACCACCGCGCGCGCCCCTTCATCCCCGGCCAATTGCTCCAGTGCCGGCCAGAAATCGCGCCCGAAGATCACTGGATGCCCCTGCTTCCCCGCATGCCGCGGTAACACGATGCTCGATGCACTGGCGGCTTCCGCCAACTGACGCAAGCTTGCCGCTTCGATCCAGGGCATATCACCCAGCAAGATCGCCACCGCCTGCGCCTTGCTGTCAGCTAACGACCTGGCGCCGGCGGCCAGGCTGTGCCCCATGCCCGACGCCGCATCCGGGCTGACGATAATCCGGCAATCGGCAGGCAAGCCAAAATCCTCGCCCCACTCGCCCGCGCGCAACACCACGCGCACATCATCGAATACTGCCCGAGCCCGTTCCACACTATGGGCCAGCAGGCTGCGACCATCAGCCAAGGTCGCCCGGCGCTTGTCGGCACCGAAACGCCGGCCGCTTCCTGCCGCCAGCACCAGCGCGACCACGCTCACAGCGCTACCCGGTGCTTTATGGAGGTAGCCCTGGAGCCCATTTCACCTATATCGACAATCTCAGCAAGCATGGTCAGGCCAACGATTTTTCCGAATCATGAGCCAATGCAACCATTGCCATGTCGGCATGGCAAGCCCCATTGGCGATGACGCCAAGTGAGGCTGTCGCGGCTGGCCTGGCATCGCGTTGCGTTCCACAGCACTGCCCTTTGCAGGAAGTGTTTAACCTTGGGTTAATCGACCCAAGCCAGCATGACACCTTTCAATGTGCTGCCAAGGCGAAGACATGCGCATCCTCCTGCTCTTCCTGACACTGCTGCTGGCCGGCCCGTTGCAGGCCAACCCGTTCGCTGTCAAACCCGACTTCCTGCCGGTCAACCAGGCCTTCGTGCTGACCCACGACCGCCAGGCCGATGGCCAGATACGCCTGTTCTTCCAGATCCAGCCAGGCTACTACCTGTATCAGAAACGCCTGAAATTCGACGGTCTGCCTGCCGAGCACCACCCGCAACTGCCAGCCGCCCTCAACCATCACGACGAGTTCTTCGGCGACAGTGCGGTGTACCGCGACCAACTCGAACTGCTGCTTCCGGCCGATGCCCAGGGCCAGCTGCGCCTGGGCTGGCAGGGCTGTGCCGACGCTGGCTTGTGCTACCCGCCGCAAACCACGCTGATCGAGCTGGGTGGCAGTGTGGCGCCGGCGGCCGAACAAGCCAGTGACCAGGCATTGGCCAGCGACCTGCAACAAGGCCACCTGGCCTGGAGCCTGCTGGCGTTCTTCGGCCTGGGCCTGTTGCTGGCCTTTACCCCCTGCACGCTGCCGATGCTGCCGATTCTCGCCGGGCTGGTGCTGGGCAATGGCGCCAGTGCCCGGCGCGGCTGGGTGCTGGCGGGGGTCTATGTACTGAGCATGGCCCTGGTTTATGCCGCCCTCGGCGTGGTCGCCGCGCTGCTGGGTGCCAGCCTGCAGGCCTGGCTGCAGCAACCCTGGCTGCTGGGAAGCCTGGCGGGGCTGTTCGTGCTGCTGGCCCTGCCGATGTTCGGCGCCTTCGAACTGCAACTGCCTGCCGCCCTGCGTGACCGCCTGGACCGTGCCGGGCAAGGCACCCGTGGCGGCAACCTGTATGGCGCAGCACTGCTCGGCGCGCTGTCTGGCCTGCTGATGGGCCCGTGCATGACCGCGCCGTTGGCCGGCGCGTTGCTGTACATCGCCCAGAGCGGCGACGTGCTGCAGGGAGCGCTGGTGCTGTTCAGCCTCGGCTTGGGCATGGGCGTGCCGCTGCTGTTGCTGGTGACCCTGGGCAACCGCTACCTGCCCCGCCCGGGCGCCTGGATGAACCGGGTCAAAGGCGTGTTCGGCTTCGTGTTCCTGGGCATGGCGCTGTACACCGTGCGCGGCCTGCTGCCCGCAGCCTTGCTGCTGGCCCTGAGCGGCGCCTTGCTGATCGCCCTGGCCTGGGCCGCCTGGCCAGCCCTGCAGCGGTTGCCGGCGTTGCGCGCAGTGCCGCTGCTGGGTGCCCTGTGGGGCGGCCTGCTGCTGGTGGGTGCTGCGGCCGGTGGCGACGACCTTTGGCAGCCGCTGCGCCCGTTCGCCGCTGGCGCGGCTGCGCCGGCCGCCGGCCTGCACGCCGAGGACGCCTTCGTCACCGTCAGCCGCCCCGAAGACCTGCAACGCGAACTGGATGCGGCCAAGGCCCGTGGCGAGTGGGTGATGCTCGACTACTATGCCGATTGGTGCGTGTCGTGCAAGGTCATGGAAAAACAGGTGTTCGCCCGCAGCGACGTGCAGGCCGGCCTGGCCGGCGTACACCTGCTGCGCCTGGACGTGACCGCCGACAGCCCGGCCAGCAAAGCCCTGCTGCAGCGCTACCAGGTTCCCGGCCCGCCCAGCATCATCTGGGTTGGCCCGGAAGGTGACGAACGCCGAGCGCGGCGCATCACCGGTGAAGTGGATGCGGCGGAGTTCCTGCAACACTGGGCCCAGACCAGGAGCCAAGGCTGATGCTGACCGTAACCCTCGGGCCACTGACCATGGCCCTCAACCACCTGCTGATGCTCACCGCCCTGGTGATCGCCAGCGTGGTCGGCTGGTGGGTCGCCCGGCGTGGCGGCGAGAGCCCGGAATCGGCCCTGTTCAACCTGTTCCTGATCGGCGTGCTGTGCGCCCGTGCCGGTTTCGTGCTGGCCTACTGGCCGATGTACCGGGACGACCCGCTACAGATCATCGATATCCGTGATGGCGGTTTCCTGTTCTGGTCGGGCCTGGCCGGTATCGTGCTCGGTGCCCTCTGGCAGGGCTGGCGCAACCCGGGCCTGCGCCGCCCGCTGGGTTGGGCGCTGTTCAGCGGCGCGCTGTTCTGGGGCCTGGCCAGCCTCGGTGGCCACCTGTACAGCAAAGGCACCGAGCTACCCGAACTGAGCCTGCGCAACGCCAGCGGCCAATCCGTAGCGTTGCACAGTTACCGCGGCAAACCGTTGGTGATCAACATCTGGGCCACCTGGTGCCCGCCCTGCCGACGCGAAATGCCGGTGCTGCAACAGGCGCAAAGCGCATACCCGCACGTGACCTTCCTGTTCGTCAACCAGGGCGAGACCCCGGAAAACGTCAGCACCTTCCTCGCCACCACCGGCCTGAGCCTGACCCACGTGCTGTTCGACGGCACCGGCCTGCTGGCCCAACGCGTCGGTTCCATGGCCCTGCCCACCACCCTTTTCTACGACGCCGACGGGGCGGCTGATCGGCAGCCACCTCGGCGAGCTGTCCCGGGCCAGCCTGCGCCACGCCCTGGAGCCTTTCGACCGGGCCATCGCGCCCGCCCCTGCCGCACAAGGAAACTGACATGCGATTGACTGCACTGCTGCCCCTGCCCCTGTCCCTGGCCCTGCTGGCTGCCCCCGCCCTGCAGGCCGAAGAACTGCCCAAGGCGATTCAGCAACTGCAAGCCAAGGGTGCCGTGATCAAAGGCAGCTTCGACGCGCCCAATGGCCTGCGCGGGTATGCCGCCGAGTACCAGAATAACGGCCTGGCGCTGTACCTCACCCCTGACGGCAAGCATGTACTGGTCGGCAGCCTATTCGACGAGCAGGGCAAGGACCTCAGTGCCGAGCCGCTGAAAAAGCTGGTATATGCGCCGATGAGCAAGGAAATCTGGGCGAAGATGGAGAAAACCGCCTGGATCGCCGACGGCAAGGACGATGCACCGCGCAAGGTGTACCTGTTCAGCGACCCCAACTGCCCGTACTGCAACATGTTCTGGGAGCAGGCGCGCCCGTGGGTGGAGTCGGGCAAGGTGCAGTTGCGCCATATCATGGTCGGCATCATCCGCGAAGACAGCCCGGGCAAGTCGGCGGCGCTGCTGGCGGCGCAAGACCCGGCCAAGGCGCTGCAGCAACATGAAAAGGCCGGCAAGGCCAGCACGCTGAAACCGCTGGAGCAGGTGCCGGAGGCGGTGCAGCAGAAGCTGGCGGCGAACATGGCGCTGATGGAAGAAATGGGCTTGCAGGCGACCCCGGCGATTTTCTATCAGGATGAACAGGGCAACCTGCAGAGCCAGCAAGGCGCGCCGCGGCCGGAGTTGCTTGGGAAGATTCTTGGCAAGCGCTGAAAGATGCGGCGTCTGCACCGGCCTCTTCGCGGGCTCGCCCGCTCCCACAGGTAATGCACCTGCCCTGAAGGCTGTGGTGATCCTGTGGGAGCGGGCGAGCCCGCGAAGCAGCCAGCTCGGTGCATGGCACCGGCTGCGCCGGTGTTCGCGGGTGAACCCGCTCCTACCGGGACGGTGCAGGCCTCATTTATTCAGATCACAGCCCCTCAAGCTCCGCCATCAGGTCACTGAGCCGGTCGACCTTGTCGTCATCCAGCACGCTGCCCTGCAGCCCCTGCACATACTCGGCCAGTTCCTCCACCGTGCTGCACTCGAACATCGCCCGCAGCGGCACGTTCAGCTGCAGCTGCTTCTGCACCCGCGAGGCGATCTGCGTGGCCAGCAGCGAATGCCCGCCCAGCTCGAAGAAGTTGTCGTGCACCCCCACCCGCTCGGCCTTGAGCACATCGGCCCAAATACCGGCCAGTACCTCTTCCAGCTCGTTGCGCGGCGCCTGGTAGGCCTGGCTGTGCTGGCCACCGATGTCGATCGCCGGCAGGGCCTTGCGATCAAGCTTGCCGTTGGCATTGTGCGGCAGGCTGTCGAACCAGCCCCAGTGCAGTGGGACCATGTACTCCGGCAACTCGGCACGCAGGCGTTGCTTAAGCTGCTCCAGCAACGCGGCGTCGGTAGCAACGCCCTGATGCGCCACCAGGTAACCCACCAGGTGCTTGCCATTGACGCCTTCCTGCACGCCAACGGCAGCGTCGCGGATTTCCGGCTGCTCGTGCAGGCGGGCTTCGATCTCGCCCAGTTCGATGCGGTAGCCGCGGATCTTCACCTGATGGTCGATGCGCCCGACATACTCCAGCACCCCGTCCGGGCGCTGACGCGCCAGGTCGCCGGTACGGTACAGGCGTTCGCCCGGCGCACCATGCGGATGGGGGATGAACGCCAGCGCCGTGCGCACCGGATCGCCGACATAGCCACGGCCCACGCCAGTGCCAGCCACGCACAGCTCGCCCACCGCACCCAGCGGCACCAGCATCTGTTCCTCGTCGAACAGGTACAGGCGGTTGTTGTCGGTCGGCGTGCCAATTGGCAGGTAGCTGCCACGGGTCGAAGCCGCGTCGACACGGAAGAACGCCACATCATCCGAGCACTCGGCCGGGCCATAGGCGTTGACCAGGCCGATCTGCGGGTAACGCTGCAGCCACTGCGCCGCCAGCTCCGGCGGCATGGCTTCGCCGGTCGGTAGCATCCAGCGCAGTCCGTCGAGCGCCTGATGGTCGTTGGCCAGCATGCCCTGGATCAGCGACGGCACACTTTCCAGTACCGTGATGCCGGTAGCCTGAACATGCGTCAGCAGGCCTTGCGGATCATGGGCGATGGCGTTCGGCACAATCTCCACCCTGGCGCCGAACAGCGGCGCTGCAAGGAACTGCCACACCGAAATATCGAAGCTTTGCGAGGCCGTCTGGGCGATCACGTCCTGCTCGCCGAGTGCCAGGTACGGCACCTTGCTCAGCTGGTTGTTGAGCATGCCGCGCTGCTCGACCATCACCCCCTTCGGCAGGCCGGTGGAGCCTGAGGTGTAGATCACATAAGCGAGGTTATCCGGCCCGCTGTGGATGCCTGGGTTGTGGCTGGCAATGGCACTGGCCTGGATGTCTTCCCAGACCAGCAGCTGCGGCCGTGTCGCCAGCTCCAGCTCATCCAGCAACAGCTGCCCTTGCCCGGCACAGGCCGCACTGCACACCAGCACCGGCGTGCGGCTGAGCTGGAGGATGCTTTGCAGGCGCGCCCCCGGCAGGCCCGGGTCCAGTGGCAGGTAGCCGGCGCCGGCCTTGAAGCTGCCGACGATCATGCCCAGCAACGGGAGCCCGCGTTCGGCCAGCAGTGCCACCGGCTGGTCAATGCTGACCCCGGCAGCCACCAGGGCATGGCCCAGGCGGTTGGCCGCCAGGTTCAGCCCGGCGTAGTCATAGGATGCTTCCAGGCAACGGGCCACAGTACGTTGCGGATGCGCGGCCACTTGTGCTTCGAACTGCGCGATGTAGCTCTGCTCCAGCGGATAAGACCGTTCGGTACGGTTGCAGTCTTCAAGCAGGAAGCGCTGTTCTTCGGTGCCGATCAACGGTAGTTCACCCACCTCCCCTTCAAAGCCCTGCACCAGCGCCAGCAGCAGGCGCTTGAACTCCGCCAGCAGGCGCTCGACGGTCGGGTAGTCGAAGTAGCGCTGGTCGAAGGACAGGTGCAGGCCAAGGTCATCGCCCGGGTAGCACACCGCTGTCAGCGGGAAGTTGGTGTGGGTACGGCCCGAGTCGGAGCTGGCGTTCAGGTGCTGGGCATGGTCGAGCACGGCGGTTGCCACTGGCGCGTTCTCGAACACGAACAGGCTGTCGAACAGCGGCTGGCCCTTGGGCAGTTCGCTGCACTCCTGGATCGCCACCAGCGGCAGGTATTCGTACTCGCGCAGTTCCATGTTGCTTTGCAGCAGGCCCTGCAGCCATTGGCGTACGCTGCAGCGCTCACCGGCAACCGGCAACTTCACGCGCAAGGCGACGCTGTTGATGAACAGGCCGACGGTACGCTGCATCTGCGGCATGCTCACCGGGCGCCCGGCCACGGTCACGCCGAAGGCCACGTCGCGATCGCCGCTGTAGCGCGCCAATACCAGGGCCCAGGCCGCCTGGGCGAAGGTGTTGACGGTGAGCTGGTGGGCCTGGGCGAGTTCGCGCAGGCGCACGCCGTCGCTCATCGCCAGGCGGGTATGGCAGTCGCCGACGACCATGCCGCTACCGGCATGGTCATGGCGCAGCGGGCGGTCGCTAGGGATGGCCGTGGCACGTTCGAAGCCGGCCAGGTTGGCCTGCCACCACGCACGTGCGTCGTCCAGGCCCTGGCGTTGCAGCCAGCCGATGTAGTCGCGATACCGCGGTGGCACCGGCAGTTGGGCCTGACGGTTTTCGCCGAGTGCCTGGTAGATCTCGAAGAAGTCGTTCATCAGCAACGAGCGGCACCAGGCATCGATGAGGATGTGGTGGTTGCTCATCATGAACCAGTAGCGCTGGTCGGCCACACGCACCAGGCGCAGGTGGAACGGCGCCTCGCGGAGCAGGGCGAAACCGGCCTCGCGTTCCTGCTTGTGCAGGGCCTGCAGGCGCTGCTCCTGGGCGTCGTCATCGAGGCCACGCCAGTCCTGGTAGTCCACCGGTGTGTTGCCCGGCTTGTGGATGATCTGCAGCATCGCCTCGCCGGTGTTCCAGCTGAACGATGCGCGTAGCGCTTCGTGGCGCGCCACCACCGCCTGCCACGCCTGGGCAAAGCGTTCGGGGTCGAGCGCGCTGTTGATGCGGTAGCGGTCCTGCATGTAGTAGAGGCCGGTGCCCGGCTCCAGCAGGGTGTGTAACAGCATGCCCTCCTGCATCGGCGTCAGCGGGTAGACGTCCTCGATCTGCGCAGCCGGTACCGGCAGCGCGTCTATCTGCGCCTGGGTGAGGTGCGCCAGCGGGAAGTCCGACGGCGTGAAGCTGCCGTTGCCATCCGCCAGGCAATGCTCGACCAGCGCCAGCAGCTCCTGGCGATAGGCCTCGGCCAGGCGGGCGATGGTCCGCTCGTCGTAGCGCTCGGCACTGAAGGTCCAGCGCAGCTGCAGGGCGCCGCCATACACCTGGCCATCGACACTCAGCCAGTTGGGCAACGGTGCATCGAGGTCGTGGGCCAGGCCGGCCGGAGCGTCCAGCGGCTGGAACAGGGCTGTGCTGTCGAACTGCTGGTCGAACTGGCCCAGGTAGTTGAAAGTGATGCGCGCCTGCGGCAAGGCTGCCATCTGCTCGCGCCCGGCCTCATCCGCCAGGTAGCGCAACACACCGTAGCCCAGCCCTTTGTGTGGCACCTGGCGCAGTTGCTCCTTGATGCGCTTGATCGAACCCGCCCGCGCCGCGTCGTCCTCGCCTGGCAGCGGGCGCAGGCTCAGCGGGTAGGCGTTGGTGAACCAGCCGACGCTGCGGGTCAGGTCCATGTCTTCGAACAGCCCGTCACGGCCATGGCCTTCAAGCTGTACCAGCACTTCTTCGTCGCCGCTCCAGCGGCACAGGGCACGCGCCAGCGCGGTCAGCAGCAGGTCGTTGACCTGGGTGTGGTAGGCCGCCGGGGCCTGTTGCAGCAACTGCCGGGTCTGCGCGACATCCAGGCCGATGGCCAGGGTACGGGCGTGGCGGTGCAGGTTGCCGCCCTGCGGGTGATCGCAGGGCAGTTCGCGGCGCACACCGCCCAACTGGCCTTGCCACCAGCCCAGTTCGTCGCGCAGCGAATCGCTGCCGGCATAGCTGGCCAGGCGTGCGGCCCAGTCGCCCATGGCGTGGGTCTTGGCCGGCAGCGGCTGGCCACGGTACAGCGCCTGCAGGTCTTCCAGCAACACGCGCCACGACACCCCATCGACCACCAGGTGATGGATCGCCAGCAACAGCCGCTGGCCGCCCTGCCCGTCATTTACCAGCAAGGCGCGCAACAGTGGGCCCTGTTCCAGGTCGAGACTGCGTTGCAGGTCGGTGTACAGCGCTTGGCAATCGGCGAAGTCGGCAACCGTGGCGGTCCACAGCAACTGCCCGGCGCCAGGCCGGGCATATTCGCCCTGCCAGCGGCCGTGGGCCTGACTGAAGCGCAGGCGCAGGCTGTCGTGGTGCTGTACCAGGCCGGCCAAGGCGCGCTCCAGTACCCCCTCATCCAGCGGCTTGCGCGCCTCCAGCAGAACAGCCTGGTTCCAGTGCTGCGGCTGTGGCACTTCACTGTCGAAGAACCAGTGCTGGATCGGCGTGAGGCCGGTCTGGCCCTGGCGCTGGCCCTGCTCGATGCTGCTGGCGGCTTCGCTGCGCTGAACGATGGCCGCCAGGGTCTGGATGGTCTGATGCTGGAACAGGTCGCGCGGGGTGAACTGCAAGCCGGCCTGACGGGCCCGGCTGACCACCTGGATCGACAGGATCGAGTCGCCGCC
This sequence comes from Pseudomonas putida, assembly GCA_029953615.1. NCBI lineage: Bacteria > Pseudomonadati > Pseudomonadota > Gammaproteobacteria > Pseudomonadales > Pseudomonadaceae > Pseudomonas > Pseudomonas putida. The sequence continues at coordinate 522,854 of CP124529.1, forward strand.
CAGTTCGAAGAAGTTATCCTGCACGCCAATCCGGGCCACGTTGAGCACGTCGCGCCAGATCTGCGCCAGTTGCGCTTCCACCTCGTTGCCAGGTGCCTGGTACTGCTGGCGCGCCTGCTCCAGGTCCGGCAGCGGCAGCGCACGGCGGTCGAGCTTGCCGTTGCCCATCAGCGGCAGGCTGTCGAGCAGCACCAGGTGCGCCGGCACCATGTAGTCCGGCAGGTGCTGGCGGGCATCGGCCTTCACCGCGTCGCGCAGCAGGCCCTGGGCCTCGCTGTCGGCAGTGGCCTGCCTGCACACCAGGTAACCCACCAGCTGTTTGCCGCCCGCCAGGTCGAGGGCCAGCACCACGGCCTCGTCGACATCGGCATGCGCCTGCAGGCGGCTTTCGATTTCGCCCAGTTCAATGCGGAAACCGCGAATCTTCACCTGCTGGTCGGCACGGCCGACGTACTCGACCAGGCCATCGCTGCCCAGGCGCACCAGGTCACCGGTGCGGTACAGGCGCCCTCCTTCGCTGCCGAACGGGTCGGCGACGAAGCGCTCGGCGCTGAGGCCCGGGCGGTCGTGGTAGCCCTGGGCCAGGCCGGCGCCGCCAACATACAGCTCGCCAATACCGCCTTGCGGCAACAAGGCCAGGTCTTCGTCGAGGATGTAGGCCGTGCGGCTGCCGATGACGCGGCCGATCGGTACGCTGCCCAGCTCCGCCGGCAGTGTCTGTGGTGCCAGGCAGGCCAGCGGCATGACCACGGTTTCGGTCGGCCCGTAGGCGTTGAAGAATTGCTGCGGCGCGAAGGCCTGACGGATGCGCTGCAGGTGTTCACCGGTCAGCGCTTCACCACCGGTAATGACCAGGCGCACGGGCAACTGCTCGCCCTGCCCGGCCAGGTACTGCGCCAACTGGCTACCGTAGCTAGGCGTGAAGCCGAGGATGCTCACCTGTTGCTTGCGCACCAGCTGGCAGATGTCTTCGGCGCCCCACTGCCCCTGGGCGCGCAGTACCACCCGGGCACCACACAGCAGCGGCACCCACAGGCGTTCACTGGCGGCGTCGAAATTGATCGAATAGAAGTGCAGCTCGCAGTCATCGCTGCGCATGCCGAACGCGGCGATCACCGCCTGGCAATGCATGGCGAACTCGCCATGGCTGACTACCACGCCCTTGGGCTGGCCGGTGGAACCGGAGGTGTAGATCAGGTAGGCCTGATGCTGCGGCAGGTTGAGGTTGTCCAACGGCGCATCGCTGTAGGCCGACAGGCTGGCGCTGTCGTCCTCGAGGCTCCAGCACGCCACACCTTCGGGCAACTGCCCCAGGTTTTGCAGCAGCGCGCGCTGGCTGAGCAGCAGGCCGATGCGGCTGTCTTCGATCATGTAGCGCAGGCGGTCGAGCGGGTATTCGGGGTCGAGCGGCACGTAGGCGCCACCGGCCTTGAGGATGGCCAGCAGGCCGACGACCATTTCCAGCGAACGTTCCAGCGCCAGGCCCACACGCACCTGCGGGCCGACGCCACGCTCGCGCAGGGCGCGGGCCAGGCGGTTGGCCTGCTGGTCGAGCTCGGCATAGGTCATGTGCTGGCCGGCGAAGGTCAACGCGCCAGCGTGTGGCGTGCGCACCGCCTGGGCAGCGAACAGGCCGTGCACGGTCTGGTCGAGCGCGAAAGCCTGCTCGCCCTGCAACTGGCCCGCCAGCACCTGCTGCTCGGCGCTGCTCAGCATCGGCAGCTCGCACAGGCGCTGCTGCGGGTTGTCGAGCAGGCCGGCCAGCAGGTGCTGCCAGTGCTCGGCCATGCGTGCGATGCGTGGTTCGTCGAACAGGTCACGGCTGTAGGTCAGGCAGCAACCCAGGCGGCCGTCGAGGTCGGTCACCTCCAGGTACAGGTCGAACTTGGTGGCGCTGGCGTCGTTGACCAGGTAATCCACCTGCATGCCGGCCAGCAGGCGGCTTTGCTGGAAGGCCCAGCGCTGCACGTTGCACATCACCTGGAACAGCGGGTTGTAGGCGCTGCTGCGCGGTGGCTGCAGGGCTTCTACCAGCTGGTCGAACGGCAGGTCCTGGTGCGACTGGCCTTCGATGGCAACCTGGCGCACCTGTTCCAGCAACTGTGCGGCGGTCATCTGGCCGTCCAGCTCGCAACGCAGCACCTGGGTGTTGAGGAACGCGCCAATCAGGCCTTCGCTTTCCGGGCGGATGCGGTTGGCCACCGGCGCGCCAATGCGCAGGTCACGCTGGCCGCTGTAGCGATGCAGCAAGGCGGCCAGGGTGGCAGTCATGGTCATGAACAGGGTCAGGCCACGCTGGCTGTTGAACGCATGTACGCGAGCGACCAACGCAGGGTCGAGCTCGAAGCGGTACAGCTCGCCACGGTGGCTCTGCACGGCCGGGCGCGGGCGGTCCGCCGGCAATGCCAGCACCGGGTGCTCATCGCCCAGGCGACCCTTCCAATAGGCCAGCTGGCGCGCACCCTCGCCGCTTTCCAGCCATTGCCGTTGCCACACGCTGTAGTCCAGGTACTGCACCGGCAGCGGCGCCAGCGGCGATTCACGGTCATCGACGAAGGCCTCGTACAGCTCGCCCAGTTCGCGGGCGAAGATGTCCATGGCCCAGCCTTCGGTGACGATGTGGTGCAGGGTGAGGACGAAGCAGTGCTCACGTTCTTCCGCTTTCACCAGGCAGGCGCGCAGCAGTGGGCCGCGCTCCAGGTCGAATGGCTGGTGCGCCTGGTCATCGGCCAGTTGTTGCAGGCGTTGTTGGCGAGCATCGGCGGGCAAGGCGCTGAAGTCTTGCCAGTCGAGGTGCAGGCTGCTGTCTTCGGCCACGCACTGGTACGGCACGCCATCAATGCTGGGGAAGGTGGTGCGCAAGGTTTCATGGCGCACCACCAGAGCCTGCAATGCGCGCTCGAAGGCATCCACATGCAGGGTGCCGCGCAGGCGCGCCATGCCGCCGACGTTGTAGGCCGGGCTGTCCGGCTCCAGTTGCCAGAGGAACCACATGCGCTGCTGCGAGTACGACAGCGGCACTGCCTGACGGCGGTCGACGCGGACGATTGCGCCTTGCAGGTTGTGCTCGCCGGCCGCGCGGATACGCGCGATCTCGGCACAGAAGGCACCCAGCTCGCTGGCGTCGAACAGGGCCTTGAGCGGCAGCTCGACATCGCAGGCCTGACGCGTGCGCGACACAATCTGAGTGGCCAGCAGCGAGTGGCCGCCAAGGGCGAAGAAGTCATCCTGCAGGCCGATGCGCGGCAGGTTCAGCACCTCGCGCCAGATGGCGGCAACCTGCTGCTGCAACTCGGTTTGCGGCTCGACATGCTCACGCTGCTGCCACAGCGGGGCCGGCAATGCCTTGCGGTCGACCTTGCCGCTGGGGCCCAGTGGCATCTGTGCCAGCGGGATAAGTTGTGCCGGCACCATGTAGGCCGGCAGTTGTCCAGCCAGCACCGTCAGCAAGGCATCAGGCTGGGCACTGCCACTGTAATAGCCGACCAGTTGCGCACCGACGGTATCCTTGTGGATCAGCACCAGCGCCTGTTCGACCCCCGCTTGCGCCAGCAGGCAGGCCTGGACTTCCTCGGGTTCGACCCGGAAGCCACGCACCTTGACCTGCTGGTCGAGGCGACCAAGGTATTCCAGCGCCTCGGTCTGCACCTGCCAGCGGGCGCGGTCGCCACTGCGGTACAGGCGCTCGCCATTGCCGTCCGCACGGGGCACGAAACGCTCGGCGGTGAGCCCGGGGCGACCCAGGTAGCCACGGGCCAGGCCTGCGCCGCCGAGGTACAGTTCGCCCGGTACACCTGGGGCAGTCAGTTCCAGCTGGTCGTCCAGCACGCGGCACAGCACATTGCCCAGCGGGCGACCGATCGGCGAGCGCTCGCCATCGCTAGCCTGGCAGTGCCAGTGGGTGACATTGATGGCTGTTTCGGTCGGGCCATAGCGGTTGTGCAGTTGCACCTGTGGCAGCACCTGCAGCACGCGGTCACGCAGCGCGGCGGACAGCGCTTCGCCACCGGAGAACAGCCGGCGCAGGCTGCTGCAGGCACCCGCCTGCGGCTCCTGGATGAATACCTGCAACAGCGGCGGCACGAAGTGCAGCGTGGTCACGCCATGGGCTTGCACCAACGCCGCGATGCGCTGTGGGTCACGGTGCTCGCCGGGGCCGGCAAGCACCAGCTTGCAACCGGTCACCAGCGGCCAGAAGCATTCCCACACCGACACGTCGAAGCTGATCGGCGCCTTCTGCATCAGCACGTCGCTGTCGCCCAGCGCATAGGTGGCCTGCATCCATTGCAGGCGCTCGGCCAGTGCCGCGTGGGTATTGCCCACCCCCTTGGGCTGGCCGGTGGAGCCGGAGGTGTAGATCACATAGGCCAGGTTGTCGCCATGCAGGTGCAGGCGGGGGGCATGGCTCGGCCAGCTGTCCAGGTGCAACTGATCAAGGGCGATGGCGCTGACGCCCGCCACCTGTGGCAGCTTGCCCAGCAGGCTGCTGTGGCTCAGCAACAGGCCAGCCTTGCAGTCGGCGAGCATGTAGGCCAAGCGCTCGGCCGGGTAATCGACGTCCAGCGGCACATAGGCACCGCCGGCCTTGAGAATGGCCAGCAGGCCGACCAACAGCTGCGGCGAACGCTCGACGGCAATGGCCACGCAGGTGTCGGGACCGACGCCTTTGTCACGCAGGTAGTGGGCCAGGCGGTTGGCTTGCTGGTGCAGCTCGGCATAATCCAGGCTGCCCCCCTCCCACACCAGAGCGGTGCGCTGCGGAGTCAGGCGTGCCTGGTCATTGAGCTGTTCGACCAGCAGGCGCTGCGGCGTCGCAGCCGGTGCCTCGCCCCAACTGAACAGTTGCATGCGGCCAGGCTCATCAAGCAATTGCACCTCGCCCAGCGCTAGCTGCGGCTCGGCGCACACCTGCTCGAGCAGGGCCAGCAGGTGCTGGGCCAGGCGCTTGACGGTGCCGGCATCGAACAGTTCGGCGGCATAGTCGAACGCGAGGCTCAGGCGGCCCTGGTGGTCTTCTTCACTGTGCAGTTGCAAGTCGAACTTGGCTTCGCGACTGTGCCACGGCAGCTCTTCGGCCAGCAGGCCCGGCAGGCGGCGCAGGGCAGACAGATCACGCTGCTGGTGGTTGAACATGACCTGGAACAGGCCTTGCTCACGCGCCTCGGGCAAGGCTTCGAGCAGCTGTTCGAACGGCAGGTCCTGGTTGGCCTGGGCGTCCAGGGTGGCCTGGCGGACCTGGGCCAGCAGCTGAGCGAATGGCAGGCGGCCATCGAGTTGCGCACGCAGCACCTGGGTATTGATGAAGAAGCCGACCATTGCTTGAGTTTCCAGGCGCGGTCGGTTGGCGTTGGGCACGCCGACACGGATATCGGCCTGGCCGCTGTAGCGGTGCAACAGCGCCTGCCAGCCGGCCAGCAAGACCATGAACAGGCTGGCCTGCTGTTCGCGGGCCAGGCCCTTGAGTGCGTCGGTGAGCCTGGCCGGTACCTTGAGACTGAAGCGCGCGGCGCTGTAGGCGCGCTGGCTGGTGCGCGAGTGGTCGGTGCACAGGTCGAGCACCGGCAGTTCGCCACCCAGTCGCTCCTGCCAGTACTGCAACTGACGCTCGGCTTCGCCTGCGGCCAGCCACTGTCGCTGCCAGGTGCCGTAGTCGGCATAGCCCAGGGTCAGCGCTGCCAGGCTGGCCTCAACGCCCTGGCAATGGGCGGCGTACAGTTTGGCGAATTCATCGAGCAGGATGTTCAGCGACCAACCGTCAGCGACGATATGGTGCAGGGTCACCCACAGCTGATGATGTTCATCATCCAAGCGCACCAGGGTCACCCGCAGCAACGGCCCCCGGATCAGGTCGAACGGTTGGCGGGCTTCGGCTTCACGCTGGGCAGCGGCCTGTTCGGTGGCCTGACCTTCGAGGTCCAGGCGACGAAGGTTGAAAGGCTGCTTCGCCAGGATGCGCTGCAGGGCCTGGCCGTTCTCTTCGGCAAACAGGGTACGCAGCGACTCGTGGCGAGTCACCAGCGCCTGGAAGGCCGCTTGCAGGGCACTTTCGTCCAGCTCACCGTGCAACTGCAGGCCGGCCGGAATGTTGTAGGCCGCCGACTGCGGGTCCAGCTGCCATAGCAGCCACAGGCGGTTTTGCGCCAGCGACTGGGGCAGCGCCTGGGTGCGTTCCAGGGTAGCGATGGCGCCGACCCGGCCACCGCCTTCGGCGATGATCGCGGCCACAGCCTTGGCGTAGTCAGCCAGTACCGGCGCCTCGAACAGGGTGCGCAGGCCCAGGTCGATGCCCAGCTCATCGGCCAGGCGTGCGGTGGCATGGGTGGCGGCGATGGAGTTGCCGCCCAGCAGCAAGAAGTGGTCGTCTGCCGCCACCGCTTCGACCTTGAGGCTGTCGCGCCACACAGCGGCGATGCGCGCCTGCAGTTCATCGCCGGCCGCACCCGTGGCAACGGGCTCGCACACCTCAGGGAAGCGGGCATAGCAGTCCAGGCTGCCGTCGTCCATGCGCAAGCGGCACGCCGATCGCTGCAGCTTGCCGCTGGAGGTCTTGGGCAGCGCGCCCGGGTTCAGCAGCAGGACCACGGCCGGGGCCTGGCGGCAGGCGTCGGCGATCACCTGACGCAGGGTCTTGATCAGGTCCTGGGGTTTGATCGCCTTCTGCACGTTGCGGCTGATTTCCACCGCCACGCCGATGCCCTCCTCGCCCTGGTGCTCAACGGCGAACACTGCCACCCGGCCTTTGCGCAGAACGTCCACTTCGCGCTCAAGGGTTTTTTCCAGGTCCTGCGGGTACAGGTTCTGCCCACGCACGATCAGCATGTCCTTCAGGCGCCCGGTGACGAACACTTCGCCTTCGCGCATGAAACCCAGGTCACCGGTACGCAGCCAGGTCTGGCCGTCCATCTCGACGAAGGTGCGGGCACTGGCTTCGGGGTTGCGCCAGTAACCCAAGGCGATGCTCGGGCCACCGGCCCAGATCTCGCCCACCTGGTTGTCGCCCAGCACCTGCAGGCGTTGTGGTTCGACAATGCGCACGGCATGCCCGGGCTGCGGGTAGCCACAGCTCATCAGCACACTGCCCTTGCCAGGCTCCGCACGGTTGGCGGCGAAGGCTGCGGCGTCCAGCTCCAGCGCGGCGATGCCCTGGCCGCGGCGGCTGCCGCTGACGAACAGGGTCGCCTCGGCCAGGCCGTAGCTGGCAAAGAAGCTTTGTGGGTCGAAGCCGCAAGCCTGGAACTTGTCGGCGAAGGCCGCCAGGCTGTCCTGGCGGATCGGCTCGGAACCGGAATAGGCCACCCGCCAGCGGCTGAGGTCGAGCCCGGCCAGCGAGGCCTCGCTGACCCGCTCGCTGCACAGCCGGTAGGCGAAGTCGGGGCCGCCGCTGATGGTGCCGCCGTATTCGCTGATGGCCTGCAGCCAGCGCAGCGGCCGGGCCAGAAAGTAGCCCGGCGCCATCAACACACAGGGCACGCCGCTGAAGATCGGCTGCAGCAGGCCGCCGATCAGCCCCATGTCGTGGTACAGCGGCAACCAGCTGACGATCACGTCGTCGGGGTTGAGGTCGATGCCAAAGCCTTGGCGGATCAGTTGTTCGTTGGCCACCAGGTTGCCATGGCTGACCTGCACGCCCTTGGGCAGTGCGGTGGAGCCGGAGGTGTACTGCAGGAAGGCGATGTCACCACCCTTGAGCGCGGGCTCGCGCCAGTTCGCCGCCAGCGCCGGGTCCAGGCCATCCACCGCCAGCAGCTCGGGGCCGTTGGCCGCCGTCAGGGCCTCCAGGCCCTGCAGGCTATCGTGCAGCGCCGCGACAGTCAGCAGCAGGCGCGGCTCGGCGTCGTCGATGATCGACAGCAGGCGCTGCTGATGGTGCTGACGCGCGGACTCCGGCGGGTAAGCCGGCACGGCGATCACGCCGGCATACAGGCAGCCGAAAAACGCCGCCACATAGTCTGGCCCGCTGGGGAACAACAGTACCGCACGATCACCGAAGCCGGTCCGGGCCTGTAAGGCAGCGGCGATGGTGCGTGCGCGCTGATCGAGGTCCCGGTAGCTGAGCACGGCCTGCTCGCCGGGCGCATCGGCCAGGAAGCGCAAGGCGACTTTGTCCGGGGTCTGCGCGGCGCGCTGCGCCAGGGCCTGGACCAGCGAGAGCGGGAGTTCGAAGGCGTCCGTCATGGGGTGTTCCTGCCAGTGTCTGGTTGGGTCGGGCCGGCTGCTGCGCGAACGTGGGTTGAGCGGCATGTGGCGGCCTGAGGTGTACACAGGGGAACGGATGGGCGGGGGGAGAAATTAGCGGGGTTGGGGGTTTTGGGTTGTGTGAAAGTTAGTGGGTTTATGCCTTGAGAGGTGTGGCGCCTGGCATGCACCCAGCCATCGCTGCGCCTTAGAACTGAAATCACATGAAACTAATTACATTTCGCATTTGACAACCATTATCATTCTGAATAGCTTGTCGCCCGTCGTAGGAAGCTTCCCAACTTCGGGGGCGTCCTTTCCCCTCTGTGACAAGGTGATTTCCATGGCGGAACAACTATCCACAAGTAAGTGCGATTCACCATTACTGCAGGCCTTCGTCGACAACCGCAACATCCTGGTCAAGATCGCCGCCCGCATCACCGGCTGCCGGTCGCGCGCCGAAGACGTGGTGCAGGACGCCTTTTTCCGGCTCAGCGCTGCCCCGCAGATCACCTCCTCTTTCAAGGCGCAACTGAGCTACCTGTTCCAGATCGTGCGCAACCTGGCCATCGACCACTACCGCAAGCAGGCCATGGAGTTGAAGTACTCCGGCAGCGAGGAAGAAGGCCTGAACGTGGTCGTGCAGAATGCCTCCCCCGAAGCCACCCACATCAACCTTGCGGCGCTGGATGACATTGCCGAGGCGCTGAACGAACTGCCCCAGCGCACCCGTTATGCCTTCGAGATGTACCGCCTGCATGGCGTGCCGCAGAAGGACATTGCCAAGGAGCTGGGGGTGTCGCCGACGCTGGTCAACTTCATGATCCGCGATGCGCTGGTGCATTGCCGCAAGATGGCCAGCCGGCAAGCCTGATCGAGCAGAGCCTGCTTCTTCGCGGGCACGCCCGCTCCCACAGGACAAGCACAGCCTTCAAAAGCCGAGGGGACCTGTGGGAGCGGGCGCGCCCGCGAAGAAGCCACCTCGATATCAAGCCAGTCTGCAACGCTCGAAAAACCGCTCCCGTCCCAGAATCATCAGCGCCGCGCGCTTGTGCGGGAAGTCGAACTCCTTGTCGCAGTGGAAGCACTGGTCGTGCATGTAGCCGATCATCTTGCCGTTGTCGGCACGCGGCTCGGCTACCACTCGCTGGGTACGTGGATCATCCAGAAACAGGTAGTGCACCAGCGCCGATAACCAGCTGGCCACCTTGTGCGGCCCGCGGTGGCGCTCTTCGCCTACCAGCATGTGGATACCACGGTCGTAGTCATCGGCCGGGTAGAACGGCGCAATGCGGTCTTCCTTGGCCCAGTACGCCTCGAAGTAGGCAAACGGCTCATCATCAAAGCAACCGATCAGCGTCAGGGTATGCGGGTCGGCTTCCAGCTTGCCCAGGTATTCACGGTGCTGCGCAAGCGTGCCTCCCTCCTGCCAGAACGCTTCTACCCGTGGGTTGTTCTGCCAGCGGTTGAAGCGCTCCAGGTCGTGCTCGATCTCCAGGGTGCGCAGCGACACCCAGCTTCCCAGCCGCGCGTCGAAGCGCCGGTACACTTCACCACGGGGCTTGGGTGCGCGGCGCGGATGGCGCTTGTCGTTGCTGATGTGCATCTGCTGCGGGTACGCCCCGCTGGCCGATTCCCCCAGCCACGGCTGCGGCAACTGCCAGAACAGCGCCCGCTCGCACAGGTATTGGCCTGGCTGCTGGCCGGCCAGCAGCAGGCCACTGGTCAATGCCCGAGACAACGCCTGCGGCGGCACTTCGGGCAGGTACCAGGCCAGGCGCTGGCAGACCGTGTCGCGGGATAGCAACCAATAGCAGGCGGCCCACAAGGCCTGACAGGGGCGCTCGGGGCACAGCCGCTCAAGGTGGACCTGCAAGGGGGCGCCCAGCTCCAGGCGCAACTGGATCAGCGGACGGCCTTCGAGGGACAGGCTCAGCCAGCGGTCGCCCTCCTCGGCACTGAGGCTGCGCCAGCGTGGCACTGACTGGGGTTGCGAAGCGGCATCGAACGGCATGGACTTGACTCACGGCAATGAAGAAAAGGCTCACTGCTGAGAACGTTGCCGCCACGCCGGAATTTAGTTATGGGGTGCGGCCACCGTGATGCGGTAGGGCTCGAAGATGCGCGCCAGCTCGCCACTCTCGCGCAGGGCGCGCAGCAGCGCTGCGAACGACTGCTCGCCGATGGGTGCACCCGGGCGCAGCAAGGCGTAGTGGTGGTAGACCTGGTCAATGCGCTGCGAAGGCAACAACCGCTCCTGGCTGGCCGGATTGCGCGTCAGGAAATCACTGAGGTAGGAACGCGTGACCAGGGCGATGTCGGCGCGGCCGGCCTGCACCATCAACAGGTTGCTGTCGTGGGAATAGGTCAGGGTCGCGTTGTAGGTCGTGCGCAGGTATTCCGGGTCGGGGTTGAAGCCGGCGAATGCATAGTGATAGCCGTTGAACAGTGCCAGGCGCTTGCCGCGCAGGTCGTCGAAGTAGCGCGGGTCACGACCGTCGGCCAGGCGGGCGACGAACACTTCGGCGTCTTCCAGGCCCATGTCCACGGTCTGGTGGGGAATCTGCTGCCAGCCCCATTGCGGGTTCTCGAAAATGGCCATGTCGGTACGGCCCTGCTGGAAGTCACCGAAACGCCGCTGGATGGACGTGGGTACCAGAACGAAGTGGTAGTGCTGCTGCATGCGGTTGAGCGCATCGACCAGCTGCGGCAGCAGGCCTGTGTCGGCGCCCTGCTCCGGGCGCACGGTGTAGGGCGGGAAGTGCGCCGCGCCAATCTTCACCTCGACGGCACCAGCCGCCCATGACGGCGCCGCCAGCCAGAACACAGTCAGCAGCATCAGGGAAAACAGGGCCTTGAGGCCGGGTGCTGGAGTCAAGACGGACATTCATCACGGTTCATGCCTGGGTCCGCCTAAGCTAGGCGTTTTCCGGGCCGGACACAACTGCCGTTACGTGGCCCTTTGTGCCAAAGCCACGGGCAAATTGCCAGGGGGTGCCGGATGCCTGGAGTTTGGCTACGCTCTAGCAGGATCTGCAAGGGAGCCTGGTATGGGCCATTGGTTGGTGATCGACCTTGAAGCCACCACCGACAATGGTGGGTGGCCGGTCACAGAGATGGAAGTGATTGAAATCGGCGCAAGCCTGGTGACCCGCGAAGGCCGCGAGGTCGACCACTTCCAGCGCTTCGTGAAGCCCCGGCGGCGGCCGCAGCTGACCCCGTTCTGCCGTGAGCTGACCCACATCAGCCAGGCCAGCGTGGACAGTGCCGCGTCGTTCCGCGAGGTGTGGGCAAGCTTCGAGCGCTGGCTTGGGCACCATCGAGAGCAGCTTCAGGCCTGGGTCAGCTGGGGTGACTATGATCGCCAGCAACTGCACCAGGAATGGCAGCAGCATGGCCTGGACAGCCTGTTGCGAACCCTGCCGCACATCAACCTCAAGCAACGTTTCGCCAAGGCCCGCCACCTGCAGCGCCCTGCTGGGCTCAATGGTGCACTGCAGCTGGCCGGCATGCACTTTTGCGGGCAGCAGCATCGGGCCCTGGAAGATGCGCGCAATACCGCGCGGCTGCTGCCGTTGAGCCTGCCGGCGGACGCTACCTGAAAGCAGATGACGGGGCCCGTGGCCTTGGGCATACTGGCCAGCCCTTTTTCATCCCCCTTTTCAGGAGTCGCCCATGTTCCAGGTCAACGAGTACTTCAACGGCACCGTCAAGTCGATCGCATTCGCGGGCGAAGAAGGCCCGGCCACTGTCGGTGTGATGGCCCCGGGCGAATACGAGTTCGGCACTGCCAAGCGCGAGATCATGCATGTGGTTTCGGGTGCGCTGACCGTGAAGCTGCCAGGTAGCGACAACTGGGAAACCTTCAAGGCGGGCGACAAGTTCAACGTGCCGGCTGACAGCAAGTTCCAGCTGCAGGTGAAGGTGGATACCGCTTACCTGTGCGAGTACCGCGACTAAGCGCTAGCCTGGTCCGGCCTCTTCGCGGGCTTGCCCGCTCCCACAGGTTCACTACAAGCTTGCGGGCCTGTGCAGTACCTGTGGGAGCGGGCAAGCCCGCGAAGAATCCAGCACTAATCCTTCAGGAATGCCGCAACCTTCTCAGCCGCCGCCTGCAAGTGCTGCTCATGGCTGACCCCCGAAGCCTTCAGCGGCTTCAGGTCATGGTCCCCTGCCACCAGCCAGCTCACCTCGATCGCCGGCGATAACGCGTACCCCGCCACCGCCTCGCGGTTACCCAGCGCATCCCGCTCGCCCTGCACGATCAACGTCGGTGTCTTCAATTCGGCCAGGTGCTCGACCCGTGGCTTCTCCGGCTTGCCCACCGCATAGAACGGATAGCCCAGGCACACCAGTGCATCCGCTTCCAGTTCATCGGCCAGCAGGCTGGCCATGCGCCCGCCCATGGACTTGCCACCCACCGCCAGCTTGCCCGCGACCAAAGGTCGCACCTGCCTGTACACCTCGCGCCAGCATTCCAGCAACACCTTCTGCGGGTTTGGCGGCCGCTTGCCGCCGGTAACCCTGCGCTCGGCCATGTACGGGAACTCGAAGCGCACTACCGCCACCCCAAGCGCCGCAAGCCTTTGCGCCATTTGCTCCATGAACCCGCTGTCCATCGGTGCACCTGCGCCGTGGGCCAGGATCAGGCAGCCCTTGTAGCCGTCCTTGCCCTGAACGTGCGGGGGATCGCAGCGCAAGCCTGGGACATTTCCGATCTTCGCCCATTGATCCCCGTCAATACCGGCACTTTGCCCATTAATCATGCTTGCCTCGCTGTAAAGCCTGCCAAATAACCGTGGATGGGAACCCATACATGAACACAACCAGCAGTACCGCCTATAACTACAAGGTGGTCCGCCAATTCGCCATCATGACGGTGGTGTGGGGAATCGTCGGGATGGGGCTCGGCGTCTTCATCGCCGCCCAGCTCGCCTGGCCTTCCCTCAACTTCGACCTCCCCTGGACCAGCTTCGGCCGCCTGCGCCCCCTGCATACCAATGCGGTGATCTTCGCCTTCGGCGGCTGTGCGCTGTTCGCCACCTCCTATTATTCGGTGCAACGCACCTGTCAGACCACCCTGTTCGCACCGGGCCTGGCCGCGTTCACCTTCTGGGGCTGGCAACTGGTAATCCTGCTGGCGGCCATCAGCCTGCCGCTGGGCTACACCAGCTCCAAGGAGTACGCCGAACTGGAATGGCCGATCGACATCCTGATCACCATCGTCTGGGTGAGCTACGCCATCGTGTTCTTCGGCACGCTGATGAAACGCAACACCAAACACATCTACGTGGGTAACTGGTTCTTCGGCGGGTTCATCCTCACCGTGGCGATGCTGCACGTCGTCAACAACCTGGAACTGCCAGTCAGCATGACCAAGTCGTACTCGATCTATGCCGGCGCTACCGACGCCATGGTGCAGTGGTGGTACGGCCACAACGCGGTGGGCTTCTTCCTGACCGCAGGCTTCCTGGGGATGATGTATTACTACGTGCCCAAGCAGGCCGAACGCCCGGTGTATTCGTATCGCCTGTCGATCGTGCACTTCTGGGCACTGATCACCCTGTACATCTGGGCCGGCCCGCATCACCTGCACTACACCGCGCTGCCGGACTGGGCACAGTCGCTGGGCATGGTGATGTCGCTGATCCTGCTGGCACCCAGCTGGGGCGGCATGATCAACGGCATGATGACCCTCTCGGGGGCCTGGCACAAACTGCGTAGCGACCCGATCCTGCGCTTCCTGGTGGTGTCGCTGGCGTTCTACGGCATGTCCACCTTCGAAGGCCCGATGATGGCCATCAAGACGGTCAACGCGCTTTCCCACTACACCGACTGGACCATCGGCCATGTGCACGCCGGTGCCCTCGGCTGGGTTGCGATGATCTCGATCGGCGCGCTGTACCACACCATCCCGAAAGTGTTCGGCAAGGAGCGCATGTACAGCATCGGCCTGATCAACGCGCACTTCTGGCTGGCCACCATCGGCACCGTACTGTACATCGCCTCGATGTGGGTCAACGGCATCGCCCAGGGCCTTATGTGGCGCGCGGTCAACAGCGACGGCACGCTCACCTACTCGTTCGTGGAAACCCTGGTGGCCAGCCACCCAGGCTTCATCGTGCGCTTCGTTGGCGGTGCGATCTTCCTCAGCGGCATGTTCCTGATGGCCTGGAACACCTGGCGCACCGTGCGTTCGCCGGCGCTCGATGTCGCCTCTGCGAACGCCCAGCTGGCTTGAGGAGACCTGCCTGATGAAACATGAAGTCATCGAGAAAAACGTCGGCCTGCTGGCGCTGCTGATGGTGTTCGCTGTCAGTATCGGCGGCCTGACCCAGATCGTCCCGCTGTTCTTCCAGGACGTCACCAACAAACCGGTCGAAGGCATGAAGCCCTACACCGCGCTGCAGCTGGAAGGCCGTGATATCTATATCCGCGAAGGCTGCGTAGGCTGCCATTCGCAGATGATCCGCCCGTTCCGTGCCGAAACCGAACGCTACGGCCACTACTCGGTAGCCGGTGAAAGCGTGTGGGACCACCCGTTCCTGTGGGGCTCCAAGCGCACCGGGCCGGACCTGGCCCGGGTCGGTGGCCGCTACTCGGACGACTGGCACCGTGCGCACCTGTACAACCCGCGCAACGTGGTGCCGGAGTCGAAGATGCCGTCGTACCCGTGGCTGGTCGCCCAGCAGGTCGACAACAGCCACACCGACACCAAGATGCGCACCCTGCGCACCCTGGGCGTGCCGTATACCGACGACGACATCGCCGGGGCCCGCGACGCGGTCAAGGGCAAGACCGAGATGGACGCCCTGGTCGCCTACCTGCAGGTGCTCGGCACCGCGATCAAGAACAAGAGGTGAGTGCGATGGAAATCGACATCGGCATGATCCGCGGCCTGGGTACCCTGGTGGTGATGATCGCCTTCATCGGGCTCACCCTGTGGGTATTCAACCGCCGCCGCGACCATGATTTCGCCGAAGCGCGCCTGCTGCCCTTCGTCGACGACCGCCTGCCCTCTGCCGGACAGGAACCTGCTGCAAAAAGGAGTAACGGGCAATGACCACCTTCTGGAGTACGTACATCTGCGTACTGACCATCGGTAGCCTGATTGGCCTGACCTGGCTGTTGCTCGCCACCCGCAAGGGCCAGGGCAACACCACCGACCAGACCATGGGCCACAGCTTCGACGGCATCGAGGAATACGACAACCCGCTGCCCAAGTGGTGGTTCTGGCTGTTCGTCGGCACCCTGGTATTCGCGGTCGGCTACCTGATCCTCTACCCGGGCCTGGGCAACTGGAAGGGCATCCTGCCGGGCTATGAAAACGGCTGGACCGGCGCCAACGAATGGCAGAAGGAAATGGACAAGGCCGACGCGAAATTCGGCCCGATCTTCGCCAGGTACGCCGCCATGCCCGTGGAAGAAGTGGCCAAGGACCCGCAAGCACTGAAGATGGGCAGCCGCCTGTTCGCCTCCAACTGCTCGGTGTGCCACGGCTCGGATGCCAAGGGTGCCTATGGCTTCCCCAACCTCACCGACAAGGACTGGCGCTGGGGCGGCGAAGCGGAAACCATCAAGGCTTCGATCATGAACGGTCGTCACGGCGTGATGCCGGCCTGGGCTGAAGTGATCGGCGAGCAGGGCGTGGCCGATGTGGCCGCGTTCGTGCTCACCGACCTTGCAGGCCGCAGCCTGCCTGAAGGGGTCAAGGCCGACGCGGCCAAGGGCAAGGATATCTTCGCCGGCAACTGCGTGGCCTGCCACGGCCCTGAAGGCAAGGGCACTCCAGCCATGGGCGCGCCAGACCTGACCCACCCGCAGGCGTTCATCTACGGGTCGAGCTTTGCCCAGCTGCAGCAGACCATTCGTTATGGCCGCCAGGGTCAGATGCCAGCGCAGGCGGAGATTCAGGGCAACGACAAGGTGCACCTGCTGGCGGCGTATGTGTATAGCCTGTCGCAGGATCAAGCTTCGCCAGACCTGACAGCCAAGTAACACCCATTCGCGGGCTCGCCCGCTCCCACAGGTCAACCACAGATTTCAAGTATTGTGGTGAACCTGTGGGACCGGGCAAGCCCGCGAAGGGCTGCAAAGCAGCCCCTCCCCCGCTCTACCCCCTCCTTGCACCCCCTCCGAACACAACTAAGCTTGTTGCCTCAGTGGGCCTCGCTCCGAAAGGACCGAAGCAGACGCGGCGCGTAGCCTGTCGCCGTCCCGATAAAAAGCTTGACCGATCGATCAGAAAAAGACGAAAAACGGTACACATTACAAATATTTATTTGTGTACAATCGTCCAGACCCGATCGCTGCGGGACATCAGTGAACGGGCTCGGGCACGGGTCGGCGTACCAAAGTTGCGTTGCGGTAACCTCGGTGGTTATCAATACTGGCGCCGATTTTTCGACCAACAAGAACATCAAAACCGTGGAACCTTAGCAATGAGCACAGCAATCAGTCCGACTGCTTATAACTATAAGGTCGTCCGCCAGTTCGCCATCATGACGGTGGTCTGGGGGATCCTTGGCATGGGCCTCGGCGTCTTCATCGCCTCGCAGCTGGTATGGCCGCAACTGAACCTGGACCTGCCCTGGACCAGCTTCGGCCGCCTGCGTCCGCTGCACACCAACCTGGTGATCTTCGCCTTCGGGGGCTGTGCGCTGTTCGGCACCAGCTACTACGTGGTGCAGCGCACCTGCCAGACCCGGCTGATCTCCGACAGCATGGCCGCCTTCACCTTCTGGGGTTGGCAGGCGGTAATCGTCGGCGCGCTGATCACCCTGCCGATGGGCTACACCACCACCAAGGAATACGCCGAGCTCGAGTGGCCGCTGGCGATCCTGCTGGCCATCGTCTGGGTCACCTACGGGCTGGTGTTCTTCGGCACCATCGTCAAGCGCAAGACCAAGCACATCTATGTCGGCAACTGGTTCTACGGCGCCTTCATCGTGGTTACCGCGATGCTGCACATCGTCAACCACATCTCCCTGCCGGTAAGCCTGTTCAAGTCGTACTCGGCCTACTCCGGCGCCACCGACGCGATGATCCAGTGGTGGTACGGCCACAACGCCGTGGGCTTCTTCCTCACTACCGGCTTCCTGGGGATGATGTACTACTTCGTACCCAAGCAGGCCGAGCGCCCGATCTACTCGTATCGCCTGTCGATCGTGCACTTCTGGGCACTGATCACTCTGTACATCTGGGCCGGCCCGCACCACCTGCACTACACCGCCCTGCCCGACTGGGCACAGTCGCTGGGCATGGTGATGTCGATCATCCTGCTGGCACCCAGCTGGGGCGGCATGATCAACGGCATGATGACCCTCTCCGGTGCCTGGCACAAACTGCGCACAGACCCGATCCTGCGCTTCCTGGTGGTGTCGCTGGCGTTCTACGGCATGTCCACCTTCGAAGGCCCGATGATGGCGATCAAGACCGTGAACTCGCTGTCGCACTACACCGACTGGACCATCGGCCACGTCCACGCCGGTGCCCTCGGCTGGGTGGCGATGATTTCGATCGGCGCCGTGTACCACATGATCCCGCGCCTGTATGGCCGCGAGCAGATGCACAGCGTCGGCCTGATCAACGCGCACTTCTGGCTGGCCACCATCGGTACCGTGCTGTACATCGCCTCGATGTGGGTAAACGGCATCACCCAGGGCCTGATGTGGCGCGCCATCAACGATGACGGCACCCTCACCTACTCCTTCGTCGAAGCCCTGCAGGCCAGCCACCCTGGCTATATCGTCCGCGCCCTGGGCGGTGCGTTCTTCGCCAGCGGCATGCTGCTGATGGCCTACAACGTGTTCCGTACCGTACGTGCCGCCAACCCGGCACAGGCCGAGGAAGCCGCCAAGATCGTCGTCGTGGGAGCGCACTGATGAAGCATGAAGCCGTCGAGAAGAACATAGGCCTGCTGGCCTTCTTCATGGTCATCGCCGTGAGCGTCGGTGGCCTGACCCAGATCGTCCCGCTGTTTTTCCAGGACGTCACCAACAAGCCCGTGGAGGGCATGAAGCCGCGCACCGCGCTGGAACTGGAAGGCCGCGATATCTACATCCGCGAAGGCTGCGTGGGCTGCCACTCGCAGATGATCCGCCCGTTCCGTGCCGAAACCGAACGCTACGGCCATTACTCGGTGGCCGGCGAGAGCGTGTGGGACCACCCGTTCCTGTGGGGCTCCAAGCGCACCGGGCCGGACCTGGCCCGGGTTGGTGGCCGCTACTCCGATGACTGGCACCGTGCGCACCTGTACAACCCGCGCAACGTGGTACCGGAATCGAAGATGCCGTCGTACCCGTGGCTGGTCGAGCACAAGCTCGACGGCCAGGACACCGCGAAGAAGATGGAAGTGCTGCGCACCCTCGGCGTGCCGTACACCGACGCCGACATCGCCGGGGCCCGCGACGCGGTCAAGGGCAAGACCGAAATGGACGCCATCGTCGCGTACCTGCAGGGTCTTGGCACCATCATCAAGAGCAAACGGTGACGCTGATGGATATCGGGATGATTCGCGGCCTGGGCACCGTCGTGGTGATGGTGGCCTTCGTGGGCCTGGCGCTGTGGGTGTTCAACCCACGGCGCAAGAAGGACTTCGACGAAGCGACCCAACTGCCTTTCGCGGATGACCCCGCAGCCTGCCGCCACGTCGAGCAAGAGCACGAAAAAGCTTCTGGGAGCAAAAAACAATGACAACCTTCTGGAGTCTGTACGTTACCGTCCTGACCCTGGGCACCATCTTCTCGTTGACCTGGCTGCTGCTGTCGACCCGCAAGGGCCAGCGCGAAGAGGTCACCGACGAAACCGTCGGGCATGCCTTCGATGGCATCGAGGAGTACGACAACCCGCTGCCGAAGTGGTGGTTCTGGCTGTTCGTCGGCACCATCGTCTTCGCCCTCGGCTACCTGGTGCTGTACCCGGGCCTGGGCAACTGGAAAGGCGTCCTGCCGGGCTACGCGTACCTGGATAAACGACAAGCAGACCGAGTTCTCCAACGGCCAACCGGGCTGGACCGGTGTGCATGAGTGGGAAAAGGAAATGGCCAAGGCCGACGCCCGCTTCGGGCCGATCTTCGCCAAGTTCGCCGCCATGCCTATCGAAGAAGTGGCCAAGGACCCGCAGGCACTGAAAATGGGCGCGCGGCTGTTCGCCTCGAACTGCTCGGTGTGCCACGGCTCCGACGCCAAGGGTGCCTTCGGCTTCCCCAACCTGACCGACAACGACTGGCGCTGGGGTGGCGAGCCGGACACTATCAAGACCACCATCATGGGCGGCCGCCACGGCGTGATGCCGGCCTGGGCCGAGGTGATCGGTGATCAGGGTGTGGCTGACGTGGCGGCGTTCGTGGTCAGCAAGCTGGATGGCCGTACGCTGCCGGAAGGCGCGAAGGCCGATGCCGAGAACGGGCAGAAGATCTTTGCCGCCAACTGCGTGGCCTGCCACGGACCTGAGGGCAAGGGTACGCCAGCCATGGGCGCGCCGAACCTGACCCACCCGCAGGCATTCATCTACGGTTCGAGCTTTGCCCAGTTGCAGCAGACCATTCGTTATGGTCGCCAGGGGCAGATGCCGGCCCAGGAACAGCTGCAGGGGAATGACAAGGTGCACTTGCTGGCTGCATATGTGTACAGCCTGTCGCAGCAGGCTGAGCCGGCCAAGGCCGAGTAAGCAGGCCCGGCCTCTTCGCGGGCTTGCCCGCGAAGAGGCCGGTACAGCCTTGCATTTGTTGCAGGCCCCATGACCTGGATCAATTGACACCCGCCATAACACGATTCACGCCACGAACCCAACGCGACTAAAGGTCGCAGCGCGACCCCATACTGCCATCAGCGGCGTATCATGGGCCGCAGAGCGCTAGCAGATTGCGCGAGACTGCGGCCGGCACGCACTGGCTGCGGCGTTTCTCCACTGCCGTGGGACTTGATGATGAGCAAGCAAATTCCGGTACATGACGTCACCCCGCCTGCCAACAAAGGGAAGGATTCCGTCGATCTCTACGCCTCCCGGGAAAAGATCTACACACGCGCCTTCACCGGCCTGTTCCGACGCTTGCGCATGGTCGGCGGGGCGGTGCTGTTCCTGCTGTATTTCGGCACCGTGTGGCTGAACTGGGGCGGCCACCAGGCCGTGTGGTGGAACCTGCCCGAGCGCAAGTTCTACATCTTCGGCGCCACCATCTGGCCGCAAGACTTCATTCTGCTTTCAGGCATCCTCATCGTTGCTGCCTTCGGCCTGTTCTTCATCACCGTGTTCGCCGGCCGGGTGTGGTGTGGCTACACCTGTCCGCAAAGTGTGTGGACATGGATTTTCATGTGGTGCGAAAAAATCACCGAAGGCGACCGCAACCAGCGCATGAAGCTCGACAAAGCTCCCATGAGCGGCAACAAGTTCCTGCGCAAGTTCGCCAAGCACAGCCTGTGGCTACTTATCGGTTTCGTCACCGGCATGACCTTCGTCGGCTATTTCTCGCCGATCCGCGAACTGGCCACCGAATTCTTCACAGGCCAAGCCGACGGCTGGGCCTACTTCTGGGTCGGCTTCTTCACCCTCGCCACCTACGGCAACGCCGGTTGGCTGCGCGAGCAGGTATGCGTGTACATGTGCCCCTACGCGCGCTTCCAGAGCGTGATGTTCGACAAGGACACGCTGATCGTTTCCTACGACCCGCGTCGTGGCGAAACCCGCGGCCCGCGTAAAAAGGACATGGACTACAAGGCCGCAGGCCTGGGCGACTGCATCGACTGCACCATGTGCGTGCAGGTCTGCCCCACCGGCATCGACATCCGTGACGGCCTGCAGATCGAGTGTATCGGCTGCGCCGCGTGCATCGACGCCTGTGACAACATCATGGACAAGATGAACTACCCCAAAGGGCTGATCAGCTACACCACCGAGCACAACCTGTCCGGGCAGAAGACCCACCTGCTGCGCCCGCGCCTGATCGGCTATGCCGTGGTGCTGCTGGTGATGATGGTCGGTCTGGCCACCGCCTTCGCTACCCGTTCACTGGTCGGCTTCGACGTCAGCAAGGACCGCGTGCTGTACCGCGAGAACGCCCAGGGCCGGATCGAGAACGTGTACAGCCTGAAGGTGATGAACAAGGACCAGCGTGACCACGTCTACGTGCTGGACGCCACCGGCCTGCCGGACCTGAAGCTTGAGGGCCAGCGCGAGATCCGCGTGGACGCTGGCGATATCGTCAGCCTGCCGGTGCAATTGTCGATCGCGCCCGAGAAACTGCCGTCGACCACCAACGAAATCACCTTCATCCTCAAGAGCGCCGATGACAGCGACGCCCAGGTTGAAGCCAAGAGCCGCTTTATCGGCCCACAGATCCGCTAAGAGAGATAACCCACAATGCCTGCCACCGCCGCCAGCCCTTGGTACAAGCACCTCTGGCCCTGGATCATCATCGGCATCCTCGCCACCTCGGTGTGCCTGAGCCTGACCATGGTCAGCATCGCCGTGCAACAACCCGGACAACCTGGTGAACGACAACTACTACGAGGCTGGCAAGGGCATCAACCGCTCGCTGGACCGTGAACTGCTGGCACAGACGCTGGGCCTGAAGGCCGGCGTGCATCTGGATGAGCTGACCGGCGAAGTCGATGTGCGCCTGGCCGGCAACAGCGACCCGCAGAGCCTGGAACTGAACCTGATTTCGCCCACCCAGCCGGAGAAAGACCGCAAGGTGCTGCTGAGCCGGGTCGAGGCCGGGTGCTATGTGGGGCAGTTGGAGGACAAGGTTGACGGGCGTCGTTTCGTTGAATTGCTGGGTAGTGAAGGTGGCCAGGTATGGCGCTTGTTCGAGGAAGAGAAGGTCGAGCACGGTGTGACCTTGCAGTTGGGTGACGAAGCTTTGCAAGGTGCCGAGCACCAGCAGTAGCGACACCGCAAACCCCTGTGGGAGCGGGCATGCCCGCGAATGCGACAGCTCAGGCAAAGGTGTTTTCAGGCCTGACGCTTTCGCGGGCATGCCCGCTCCCACAGGGTTTCCTATGTGCCTGAGCAGTGCTTGCCTTATGACCCAGCCCAACCCCTGCTACCACTGCGCCCTGCCCGTCCCCGCCGGCAGCCGCTTCACCGCCGTGGTCCTCGGCCAGCCTCGGCAGTTCTGCTGCCCCGGCTGCCAGGCGGTGGCCGAGTCGATCGTCGCCGGCGGCCTCGAGCACTACTACCAGCACCGTAGCGACAACAGTGCCAACCCCGAGGCCCTGCCCAGGCAGCTACAGGACGAACTAGCCCTGTATGACCGCAGCGACGTGCAACAGACCTTCGTCCGTCACCAGGGCGAACTGGCCGAAACCACCCTGTTGCTCGAAGGCATCAGCTGCGCCGCCTGCGGCTGGCTGATCGAAAAGCACCTGCGCAACCTGCCCGGCGTCGCCGAAGCGCGCCTGAACCTGTCCAACCACCGCCTGCTGCTGAACTGGGACGACAAGCAACTGCCGCTCTCGCGCCTGCTCGCCGAGCTGCGCCAGATCGGCTACGCCGCCCACCCCTATCAGCCCGACCAGGCCGCCGAGCAACTGGCCCGGGAAAACCGCAGCGCCCTGCGCCGCCTGGGCGTGGCAGGGCTGCTGTGGTTCCAGGCGATGATGGCAACCATGGCTACCTGGCCGGAATTCAACATCGACCTGTCACCCGAACTGCACACCATCCTGCGCTGGGTGGCGCTGTTTCTGACAATCCCCATTGTATTCTACAGCTGCGCACCCTTCTTCAAGGGCGCGGCACGCGACCTGCGCACCCGCCACCTGACCATGGACGTTTCGGTGTCGCTGGCCATTGGCCTGGCCTTCGGCGCCGGTATCTGGACCGCCATCACCGGCAGCGGCGAGCTGTATTTCGACACCGTGGGCATGTTCGCGCTGTTCCTGCTCACCGGCCGCTACCTGGAGCGCCGTGCCCGCGAACGCACCGCCGCGGCCACGGCGCAGCTGGTCAACCTGCTGCCGGCCTCGTGCCTGCGCCTGGACGCCGTCGGCCACAGCGAACGCATCCTGCTCAGCGAACTGCAGTGTGGTGACACGGTACAGGTGCTTCCAGGCGCGGTAATACCCGCCGACGGGCGCATCGTCGAAGGCCGCTCCAGCATCGATGAATCGCTGCTGACCGGTGAATACCTGCCGCAACCGCGGCAGGTCGGCGAGCGGGTTACCGGCGGCACCCTGAATGTTGAAAGCACCCTGAACGTGCAAGTCGAAGCCCTCGGCCACGACTCGCGGTTGTCGGCCATCGTCCGCCTGCTGGAACGCGCCCAGACCGAAAAACCGCGCCTGGCCGAAATCGCCGACCGCGCCTCGCAGTGGTTCCTGCTGTTCTCGCTGCTGGCCGCCGCGGCCATCGGCCTGTGGTGGTGGTACCTGGACCCGGCGCGGGCGTTCTGGATCGTATTGGCCATGCTGGTAGCGACCTGCCCTTGCGCGCTGTCCCTGGCTACGCCAACGGCGCTGACTGCAGCCACCGGCACCTTGCACAAGCTCGGCCTGCTGGTAACCCGTGGCCATGTGCTGGAAGGCCTGAACCAGATCGACACGGTGATTTTCGACAAGACCGGCACGCTGACCGAAGGCCGCCTGACCTTGCGCAGCATCCGCCCGCTCGGCAGCCTGCCCGCCGACCGCTGCCTGGCCTTGGCTGCGGCACTGGAGAACCGCTCCGAACACCCCATCGCCCGCGCCTTCGGCCGCACCGCCACGCCTGCTGACGATGTGCAGACCGTACCGGGCCTGGGCCTGGAAGGGCTGGTCGAAGGCCAGCACCTGCGCATAGGCCAGGCCACCTTCGTCTGTGCCCTGAGCGGCGCGGAAGTCCCCGGCGTGCCGGAGCCACGCGGCCAGTGGCTGCTGCTGGGCGACGGCCAGGGCCCGCTGGCCTGGTTCGGCCTGGACGACCGCCTGCGCGACGACGCCCCTGCACTGCTGGCAGCCTGCAAGGCCCGTGGCTGGCGCACGCTGCTGCTGTCGGGCGACAGCTCGCCGATGGTTGCCGAAGTGGCCGCGCAACTGGGTATCGACCAGGCCATCGGTGGCCTGCGCCCGGACGACAAACTGGACCGGCTGAAGGCGCTGCAGGCGGCCGGGCGCAAGGTGCTGATGCTGGGCGACGGGGTCAACGACGTGCCGGTGCTGGCCGCCGCCGACATCAGCATCGCCATGGGCAGCGCCACCGACCTGGCCAAGACCAGTGCCGACGCCGTGCTGCTGTCCAACCGCCTGCAGGCGCTGGTACAGGCCTTCGCACTGGCCCGCCGCACCCACCGCAACATCCTCGAGAACCTGCTGTGGGCGACCCTGTATAATGGCCTGATGTTGCCGTTCGCCGCACTTGGCTGGATCACCCCGGTTTGGGCAGCCATCGGCATGTCGGTCAGTTCGCTGATCGTGGTACTCAACGCCCTGCGCCTGACCCGCCTGCCTCTGGCATCGGGCTTGCCAGCGAACCATGCGCCCCTGCCCGGGAGGAAGTCGCCATGCCCGCCCTCTATGTCATGATTCCCGCGGCGCTGCTGCTGGTCGGCGTGGCCGTGTACATCTTCTTCTGGGCAGTGGACAGCGGCCAGTACGACGATCTGGAAAGCCCTGCCCACAGCATCCTGTTCGACGACCAGGACCCGCGCCACCAGGCGGCGGTGAAGCCTGACGACAGCCAGGCCGATACTGACAAGGAACCCCCACCCCGTGCCTGACCTGCTGCCCCTGCTGGGCTCTGCGATGATCCTCGGCCTGCTCGGCGGCGGCCACTGCCTGGGCATGTGCGGCGGCCTGATGGGTGCGCTGACCCTGGCCATACCACCCGAACAACGTGGCCGGCGCTTGCGCCTGCTGCTGGCGTACAACCTGGGGCGCATTCTCAGTTATGCCTGTGCCGGCCTGCTGCTGGGCCTGGCCGGCTGGGCCGTGGCCAGCAGCCCGGCGGCGCTGGCACTGCGGGTGGTGGCGGCGCTGCTGTTGATCGCCATGGGGCTATACCTGGCCGGCTGGTGGAGCGGGCTGACCCGCATCGAGGCGCTGGGCCGGGGGCTGTGGCGGTATATCCAGCCAGTGGCTTCACGCTTGCTGCCGGTGTCCAGCCTGCCCCGCGCATTGCTGCTGGGGGCGCTGTGGGGGTGGTTGCCCTGCGGGTTGGTGTACAGCACCTTGCTGTGGGCGGCCAGCCAGGGTAATGCCGGGTACAGCGCGGCGCTGATGCTGGCGTTCGGGGTGGGGACATGGCCGGTGTTGCTGGCTACCGGATTAGCCGCGGAGCGGGTAAACATTTTGTTGAGATGCCGCAGTGTGCGGGTGGCTGGCGGTGTGCTGGTGATGCTTTTTGGCATCTGGACCCTGCCCGGGCCGCATCAGCACTGGTTGATGGGGCATTGATGGGGCCGCTCTGCGGCCCTTCGCGGGCATGCCCGCTCCCACAGGGCCATGCGTATACCCTGCGAAGGCTCGCAGAGCAGCCCTGATGCCCTTGATACAAATCAACACAGATTCCTACAGACGGCCATAGACTCCGGGGCACTGCTGCTCTTTCCGGGGACCGCCCTCATGCTCGACGACATTCGTTGGGATACCGACCTGATCCGCCGCTACGACCTGGCCGGGCCACGCTACACCTCCTACCCGACCGCCGTGCAACTGCACAGCGAAGTGGGCTCGTTCGACCTGCTGCACGCCCTGCGCGAGAGCCGTCGGGCCGTGCGCCCGCTGTCGCTGTACGTGCACGTGCCGTTCTGCGCCAACATCTGCTACTACTGCGCCTGCAACAAGGTCATCACGAAGGATCGCGGCCGTGCCGCGCCCTACCTGAAGCGCCTGGAGCAGGAAATCCAGCTGATCGCCTGCCACCTCGACTCCAAACAACGTGTTGAACAGCTGCATTTCGGCGGCGGCACACCGACCTTCCTCAGCCATGTGGAGTTGCGCCAGCTGATGGCCACCCTGCGCCAGCACTTCCACCTGCTGGACGACGACTCCGGCGACTATGGCATCGAGATCGACCCGCGCGAAGCCGACTGGTCGACCATGGGCCTGCTCCGAGAGCTGGGCTTCAACCGGGTCAGCCTGGGCGTGCAGGACCTCGACCCGACCGTACAGCGCGCGGTCAACCGCCTGCAGAGCCTGGAACAGACCCGAACCCTGATCGAAGCCGCGCGCACCCTGCAGTTCCGCTCGATCAACCTCGACCTGATCTACGGCCTGCCCAAGCAAACCCCGGAAGGCTTTGCCCGCACCGTCGAAGAAGTGATCCGCCTGCAACCCGACCGCCTGTCGGTGTTCAACTATGCCCACCTGCCCGAGCGCTTCATGCCGCAACGGCGTATCGACAGCAGCGACCTGCCCAGTGCGGCCGCCAAACTGGAGATGCTGCACGCCACCATCGACCAGCTGACCGCAGCTGGCTACCGCTACATCGGCATGGACCACTTCGCCCTGCCCGACGACGAGCTGGCCATCGCCCAGGAAGAAGGCACCCTGCAGCGCAACTTCCAGGGCTACACCACCCATGGGCACTGCGACCTGATCGGCCTGGGCGTGTCGGCCATCAGCCAGATCGGCGACTTGTACTGCCAGAACAGCAGCGACCTCAACAGCTACCAGGACAGCCTGTCCAACGCCCAGCTGGCGACCCAGCGCGGTCTGCTGTGCAACCACGACGATCGCATACGCCGGGCGGTGATCCAGCAGCTGATCTGCCATTTCGAGCTGGATTTCGAGCCGATCGAACAGGCCTTCAGCATCGATTTTCGTGGCTACTTCAATGACCTCTGGCCAGAACTGCTGACCTTGCAGCGCGACGGCCTGATCCGCCTGGACGACAAAGGTATCCGCATCCTGCCGGCCGGCCGCCTGCTGGCGCGCTCGGTGTGCATGGTATTCGACGTCTACCTGGCAATGCACAACCGCCAGCGCTTTTCGCGGGTGATCTGATACCGGGTCATTCAACCGCATGGACAAGTTTCCTTGCCAGGCACACCATGGGTCACAGCGAAGGCCCCGGCGCACCCGCCGGGGCCAGTCCAGCTCGCACCACAACAGCGCACGCTGGCCTACAACCTACGCCGTGAGTTACCCTTACGTCTTATGTGTGCTTTCCCACAAGGATCGAATGAAAATGTCCGAGCCAGTCAAACTGCGCCCACACAACCAGGCCCATTGCAAGGACTGCAGCCTGGCCCCCCTGTGCCTGCCCCTGTCACTTAACCTGGAAGACATGGATGCACTGGACGAAATCGTCAAGCGTGGGCGACCGCTGAAAAAAGGCGAGTTCCTGTTCCGCCAGGGTGACAATTTCGGCTCGGTCTACGCAGTGCGTTCCGGCGCCCTGAAAACCTTCAGCCTCAGCGACAGCGGCGAAGAGCAGATCACCGGCTTCCACCTGCCCAGCGAGCTGGTCGGCCTGTCGGGCATGGACACCGAGGCTTATCCGGTGTCGGCCCAGGCCCAGGAAACCACTTCGGTGTGCGAGATCCCGTTCGAGCGCCTTGACGAACTGTCGGTGCAGCTGCCGCAGCTACGCCGCCAGCTGATGCGAGTAATGAGCCGGGAAATCCGCGACGATCAGCAAATGATGCTGCTGCTGTCGAAAAAAACCGCCGACGAGCGTATTGCCACCTTCCTGGTCAACCTTTCGGCGCGCTTCCGCGCCCGAGGCTATTCGGCCAACCAGTTCCGCCTGAGCATGTCGCGCAACGAAATCGGCAACTACCTGGGCCTGGCGGTGGAAACCGTGTCGCGGGTCTTCACCCGCTTCCAGCAGAATGGCCTGATTCGTGCCGAAGGCAAGGAAGTGCACATTCTCGACCCGATCCAGCTATGCGCGCTGGCCGGTGGTGCAATGGAGGCCTGAGGCCGGCGTTTAGCGGGTATACTTGGCCATTCGTTTTCCCAGGATACCCGCAACAATGCACAGCGACGCCTTCGACC
The DNA here is from genome assembly GCA_029953615.1 of Pseudomonas putida. Lineage (NCBI taxonomy): Bacteria > Pseudomonadati > Pseudomonadota > Gammaproteobacteria > Pseudomonadales > Pseudomonadaceae > Pseudomonas > Pseudomonas putida. The sequence continues at coordinate 550,945 of CP124529.1, forward strand.
TCAAAGCCTTGATCCGCCCGGTAGTGGACTTCCCCAAACCGGGCGTGATCTTCCGCGATATCACCCCGCTGTTCCAGTCACCGCGCGGGCTGCGCTATGTGGCCGACCAGTTCATCGAGCGCTATGTCGAAGCCGAGTTCAGCCACATCGGCGCCATGGATGCGCGGGGCTTTCTGATTGGCTCGATCATCGCCCACCAGCTGAACAAGCCACTGATCCTGTTCCGCAAGCAGGGCAAGCTGCCGGCTGACGTGCTGAGCGAAGGTTACCAGACCGAGTACGGCGAAGCCTTCCTGGAAGTGCATGCCGACAGCCTGTGCGAAGGGGATTCGGTGTTGATCTTCGATGACTTGATTGCTACTGGCGGTACGCTGCTGGCAGCGGCCAACCTGGTGCGTCGAACCGGGGCGCAGGTGTTCGAGGCGGCGGCGATCATCGATCTGCCGGAGCTGGACGGGTCGCGCCGACTGCAGGCGGCCGGGGTACCGACGTTCTGCCTGACCGAGTTTTCTCTTAGCGAATACTGAGTTGGGTTTTGGGGCTGCTTTGCGGCCCCTACAATTCTGAATCAGAGCGAAATCGGCCGACGCCCTGCAAACGCATGGGCCAAAGTGCCGCCGTCGACTAACTCCAGCTCGCCCCCCAGCGGCACACCATGGGCGATCCGCGACGCCACCAGCCCCTTCTCGCTCAGCAACTGGGCAATGTAATGCGCCGTCGCCTCCCCTTCCACCGTCGGGTTGGTCGCCAGGATCACCTCGGTGAAGGTGCCCTGCTCCTCGATCCGCGCCATCAGCTGCGGAATCCCGATCGCCTCCGGCCCCAGCCCGTCCAGTGGTGACAAGTGGCCCTTGAGCACGAAGTACCGGCCACGGTAACCGGTCTGCTCCACCGCATATACATCGGTCGGCCCCTCGACCACGCACAACTGGGTGTCGTCACGGCGCGTGTCGGCGCATTGCGGGCACAGTTCCTGCTCGGTCAGGGTGCGGCACTGGCGGCAATGCCCAACCCCTTCCATGGCCTGGGTCAAGGCCTGGGCCAGGCGCAGGCCGCCACTGCGGTCACGCTCGAGCAGTTGCAGGGCCATGCGCTGGGCGGTTTTCTGGCCGACACCTGGCAGGATGCGCAGGCCGTCGATCAGTTGGCGGATGAGGGGGCTGAAGCTCATGGGAAAGGCCTGACAAATCAATAAGAGGCGGTTTATACCCAGCGGGGGCGGTGGCGTCAAATCAGCCATGCGCACATCGTAAGGCTTGCGCGCACAAAAAAACCGCCGCTGAACATCAGCGGCGGTTTTCGGTAACGCAAATGCCCTTAGAACGGCATCTTGAAGCCCGGCGGCAGTTGCATGCCGGCGGTCATGCTGCCCATCTTGTCCTGGCTGTTCTGCTCGACCTTGCGCACGGCGTCGTTCAGCGCCGCTGCGATCAGGTCTTCCAGCACTTCCTTGTCGTCTTCATCAGTCGACATCAGGCTCTGGTCGATGCTGACACGCTTGACGTCGTGACGACCGGTCATCACCACGCTCACCAGGCCGCCACCGGACTGGCCGGTAACTTCGGCGTTGGCCAGCTCTTCCTGCATCTTCTGCATCTTTTCCTGCATCTGCTGGGCCTGCTTCATCAGGCCGGCCATGCCACCTTTCATCATGGGGGTATACCTCGATTGGGTCATGTGATGCGGCCCGGCACCTGGCCAGCCGCATGGTTATCCGTTACTGGCCCTGGTTAACCAGGGCTTCTACAGGCTCAATAGTATCCTGCCGCACCTTGGCACCGAACAGCTTGATCATCTGCTGGATCAACGGATCCTGCTCGATCGACACCACGGCCTCGTGCTGGCGCTCTCTACGCTTGCGCGCCGCGGCCTGGGCCGGGGTTTCCTGCTCGGGCAGGATCAGCTCGATACGCAGGTTCAGCGTGCGCCCCAGGTGCTGGTTGAGCGCTTCGTTCAGGCGCCGCTGCTGGGTGGCGTTGAACAGCGCACCCTGGCCAGGGTCCAGGTGCAGCAGCCAGTCGTCGCCCTCAGCGGCAATCAACGTACAGTTTGCCGCGATGTTGCCTGTCATCCCGGATACAGGCAACTGTGGGAATAATTCCAGCCATTGCAAGGCCAGGCCGGTAGCAGGCTTGGCCGCTGGCAACGGTTCGGCGACCGGCTTGGGCGCGTCTTCCTGGACGTGTTCGGCCAGTTCGTCCAGGTAACTGAAGCCGACCGGGTCGCTTTCGCCACCGTAATAGTCTTCGTCCAGCGGCGGCTCGTCGTCGCGGTCCATGCCTACCGCGGCATAGGCAGATGGGTCGAACGGCGGCTCATCATCGTGCGCCGGGGCGGCAGGCACGGGCGCAGGCGCTGGTTTCGGCGCAGGCGCAGGTACGGGCTCGGCCACTACCGGTGCAGGCGCTGCAGCGGGCTCTTCCCATGGCAGGTCAACCACCTCTGCCACCGGTTCCGGTTCTGGTTCGCTGACCGGGGCAGGTTCAGCTGCCACTACAGGCTGGACAACCGGCTGTGGCGCTGGCTCGACCGGCGCGGGCGCCTGTGGCGCGACAACCGGTGCAGCAGGTTCCACTGCAGCAGCGACGGGCGGCGCCACGGCAACCGCCGGCGCTGCCACCGGTGTTGCAGGATCAGCTGTGGCCTGGCTGATCCCCACTGGCTTTAGTACCGGCTTCGGCGCGTCGTCGGTGTCGGCCGGGCGGAACGCCAGCATGCGCAACAGGACCATTTCGAAGCCGCCACGCGGGTCCGGCGCCAGGGGCAGGTCACGGCGGCCAATCAGGCCCATCTGGTAATAGAACTGCACGTCCTCGGCCGGCAATGCCGAGGCCAGCGCCAGCACCCGGTCGCGATCGCCTTGGCCGTTGTCCACCGCTTCCGGCAGCGCCTGGGCAATTGCCACGCGGTGCAGCACATTGAGCATCTCGGCCAGCACGCCAGCCCAGTCCGGCCCTTGCTCGGCCAGGTTGCGCACGGCTTCCAGCAAGGCCCGGGCATCGCCATCCAGCAGCGCCTGCAACACACCATAGACCTGGCCATGGTCGAGGCTGCCGAGCATGGCCCGCACATCGGCGGCCAGCACCTTGCCTTCGCCAAAGGCGATGGCCTGGTCGGTCAGGCTCATGGCGTCGCGCATCGAGCCATCGGCCGCGCGGCCCAGCAGCCACAGGGCATCAGGCTCGAACGGCACGTTTTCGGCAGCCAGTACGTGGCTGAGGTGCTCGACCACCCGCTCCGGGCTCATGTTCTTCAGCGAGAATTGCAGGCAGCGCGACAGAATGGTAGCTGGCAGTTTCTGCGGGTCGGTGGTGGCGAGGATGAACTTGACGTAGGGTGGCGGCTCTTCCAGCGTCTTGAGCAAGGCGTTGAACGAGTGGGTCGAGAGCATGTGCACTTCGTCGATCAGGTAGACCTTGAAGCGCCCACGGCTCGGCGCGTACTGCACGTTATCGAGCAGTTCGCGGGTGTCCTCGACCTTGGTGCGGCTGGCGGCGTCGATCTCGATCAGGTCGACGAAACGGCCCTCGTCGATTTCCCGGCACACCGAGCAAGTGCCGCACGGCGTGGAAGTAATGCCGGTTTCGCAGTTCAGGCACTTGGCGATGATACGGGCGATGGTGGTCTTGCCCACGCCACGGGTACCGGTGAACAGGTAGGCATGGTGCAGGCGCTGGTTGTCCAAGGCGTTGATCAAGGCCTTGAGCACATGGGCCTGGCCGACCATTTCGCGGAACGAGCGCGGACGCCATTTACGTGCAAGAACCTGATAACTCATCGAAAAACCATCGTAGCCTGATCGAGCGGAAGATCGCTAATGCTAGCGGAGCGGGGGCAAAATTGCACCCTGCGCCGCTCGGCTAAGCTATGAAACTGTACGCTGTCCAGGGAGGATAAGCCTTGCGAAGATTACTGGCCTTGCTGTTGCTCTGGACCTCGCAGGGCATGGCCGAACAGCCGGTGCTGCGCTTTTCCGTGGCCGAGAGCTGGAGCATGCCGCTGGTGCGCATCGAAGGTGACCGGCCGGTTGAAGGCCTGCTGTACGACCTGACCCAGGCGCTAGCCAAAGAGGTGGGCGCACGCCCTGTGTACCATGTGATGGCCCGCCTGCGCCTGCAGGAGGCCATGGACCACGGAGATATCGACGTGCGCTGCTATGTCAGCAGCCAGTGGTTCGATGCCCCTCCGAGGCATTTTGTCTGGAGCATTCCATTGATTCGCCAGCGCGACCTGCTGGTAGGCCGCCCGGGCGACAGTCCCCTGCTATCTCCGCAACAACTGCCACCCCAGGCGATCGGCACGGTGCTGGGCTATACCTATTCGACCCTGCAGCCTTTGCTTGACCAGGGCCGACTGCACCGTGAAGACAGCCGCAACCAGTTGCTGGTGCTACAGAAGTTGCAGGTCGGGCGGTATCGGCATGCGGTAAGCAACCAGTTGTCGTTGCAGTGGTTCAACCAGGGCTTGCCGACGGAACAGCGCTTGCACGCGCTGGCGGTGCTGGAGGAACAGGACCTGGGGTGCATGGTGCGCAACGACCCGGCGATACCGGCACAGGAAGTGTTGCGGGCACTGGTGCGGATGAAGCAGTCGGGGGAAATCGAGCGAATGGTGCAGCGGTATGGGGGTATGGGGGTTTTGGCGACTCGGCCTTGATTTGGGTGGGGCTGACAGCTGTTCGCCGATAGTTTTTTTATTGCCTGTTAGATCGAGCGCCGCCCGCGCGGCAAATTGGCAACACCAAGCTTGTCGCCGAGACTCACAAACTCGTGGCAGAAACGCGTAAGCTCAAGCGAGAGACGTTCTGGTACCCGTTGTTGGTTGGCGCGACGGTGGTGACGGCCGTCGCGGGTATCATGGCTCTAACCAACAAACTCTGAGTCTTCGCCAATCCAGATGTCAGGAGTAACAAATGCCCCGCCCTGCCCAAAATCACTCTGAGCAGTTACGCAGCGAAGCCGAAATGCTCGCCGACGAGATACGCAAGCTCAGAGAGTCTTCTCCTTGGGAGGCGTTGATCCCGTTTAGCATCGGTGCAGGGTTTGCCTTGGTACTGCTGATTGCAGGCGTGCTGATCATGCGCTCACTCTAACCCCCGGCCCTAGGCCAGCAGAGCCGCACTCAAGTACAACCCCACACCAAACACGAAATGCGTAGCCAGGCTCTTCAGGCAGTTACGCGCAGGCGTCGGTGTCCTTGACGCAAAGAACCCCGCCCCCATCACCGGCTGCATGAAGCACAACGGCGCCACGACCGTAACCACACCCACCGCCACCGCAGGCAACAAAGTAGGCGCCAGCAACCACCCCTCCTCCACAAACCCAACCAGCAGCATCGCGAACAGCACGCCGATGGCGTAGTGAATCCCCCACCCCAACGCCAGCTCATGGCGAACCGGCTCGGCCTTGGCAATCGCCTGGTGCCGCACACGCCCGTGCAGCAAATGCCCCGCCCAACGCCCGACCATGGCGAAGTTCAGCGTGGCGACACCCAACCGCCTCAGCAGCAGCCCCCACAGGTCCATCACCATCGTGGCACCGATACCAATTGGCAAAGCAGCGAAAAACATCGCAGTAAACGTCATTGAACACCCCCTCGAAGATTGACGGTCATCACTCTGCCGCGCAGCATAGAAGTTGAAGTCAACTTCAAGTCAAGGGGCCGAAATGGACATTGCCGACGTCGCCAAACGCACAGGCGTACCCGCCTCGACGCTGCGCTACTACGAGAAGAGAGGCCTGCTCAAGTCACTCGCCAGGCCTGGCCAGCGGCGGCAGTTCGCAGCCGATGTGGCGGACAGGCTGGCGCTGATCGCCCTGGGCCAGGCTGCGGGGTTTTCGCTGGATGAAGTGGGGGCGATGCTGGTGGACCTGCAAGTCGACCGGCAGAGGCTGATGGCCAAGGCCGACGAACTGGATGCACGGATCAGGAGCTTGCAGGCCATGAGCAAGGGCTTGCGGCATGCGGCGCAGTGCCCTGAGGAAGATCACCTTGCATGCCCGAAATTCCAGCGACTGATGAAGCTGTCGGCGGCGGGAGCATTGGGCGAGAAGCAGGGCAGAACGAAGGCATTTACTGCAGATTGAGGTTTTCGGACCCCGGAAATGGAGGCAGCCCCACCAGCCACACCCCGGCACTCGATGTTCCCGCTATGGCTGCTCCCTTCCGGGCCTGACCAGGTTAACGGGTAATCAATGCGGGGGGACCGATGGGGCCACCACTACAAGGCTCGCTGAGCAGCGAGTGGCGCCATTGTACCGGTCTTGGGGGCAGATACAACCTCTGGAGGAGAAAAAGTCATCATTTCTCAATGACTTGTCCGGGTTGAGGGGGCAAGGGGCTGCCAACTCGCGGGTGAACCCGCTCCTGCAGGGGTAGCGCTGACAGCAAGACCAGCACAGGACCTGTGGGAGCGGGCGCGCCCGCGAAGCAGGCACCGCGGTGGATGGCACCGGCTTTGCCGGTGATCGCCGGCAAGCCAGCTCCCACAAGGACCGTGCAAGCCGCAGGACCTGGCCTTGGCCTTTTAGACAGCGATGCCCTGCTCGCCCAGGAAGGTGACGAAGGCATCTTCATCGAGTACCTTCACACCCAACTCACTGGCCTTGGCCAGCTTCGACCCCGCCCCCGGCCCCGCCACTACGCAGTGCGTCTTGCCGGAAACCGAACCCGCCACCTTGGCCCCAAGGCTTTGCAGCTTGTCCTTGGCGATGTCGCGGCTCATGCGCTCCAGGGTGCCGGTCAGCACCCACGTCTGGCCGGCCAGCGGCAAGCCTTCGGCTACCTTCTTCTCGCTGCTCCAGTGCATGCCAAACGCCAGCAACTGCGCTTCAATGTCCCGCGCCAGCTTCTGGTTCGCTTCATCCTTGAAGAACTCGCGCACCGCGTCAGCCTGCTTGGCCGCCAGGGCCTGGCGCAGGTCGATACCGTCGGCGGCAATGATCTTGTCCAGGCTGTCGAGCCTGGCCACCAGCTTCTCGGCACCAGTGGGGCCGACCGAGGCGATGTCGAGCTTGGCGATCATGCCGGCCAGGGTGGTGCTGGCGGCGAATTCTGCAGCCAGCTCGCCTTCGTCCTGCAATTGCATGCCGCTATCGAGCAGCTGCTGGATAACCTTCTGGTTATGCTCGTCTTCAAAGAAGTTGTGGATCTCGTAGGCAACCTCCAGGCCGATGTCCGGCAGGTAGGTGAGTACCTGCGGCAGCGCCTGCTGTACGCGCGCCAGGCTACCCAGCGAGCGGGCCAGCACCTTGGCGGTCTCCTCGCCTACGTCCGGGATGCCCAGGGCGTAGATGAAGCGCGCCAGGCTCGGGCGCTTGCTGGCTTCGATAGCATCCAGCAGCTTCTTGCTGGACACTTCGGCAAAGCCTTCCAGGCCGACGATCTGCTCGAACTCCAGCTTGTACAGGTCGGCCGGCGAGCCGATCAGGCCTTCGTCCACCAACTGCTCGACACTCTTCTCACCCAGGCCATCGATGTCCATGGCGCGGCGCGACACGTAGTGGATGATCGCCTGCTTGAGCTGGGCGCCACAGGCCAGGCGGCCGACGCAGCGGTACACCGCGCCCTCGCTGGTGGTTTCCTTGCCCTTGCTGCGCTTGACCAGCTGGGTACGCTCGACCTGCGAGCCGCATACCGGGCATTCGCTTGGTACCTGCACCGGGCGCGCATCCTCCGGGCGGCGCTCCAGCACCACCTGCATCACCTGCGGAATCACGTCACCGGCGCGGCGGATGATCACCGTATCGCCAATGCGCAGGCCCAGGCGGGCGATTTCGTCCATGTTGTGCAGGGTGGCGTTGGACACAGTCACACCGGCCACCTTGACCGGTTTCAGGCGTGCCACGGGCGTGACCGCACCGGTGCGGCCGACCTGGAACTCGACATCCAGCACCTCGGTCAGCTCTTCCATGGCCGGGAACTTGTGGGCAATCGCCCAGCGTGGTTCACGGGCGCGGAAGCCCAGTTCGCGCTGGGCGGCCAGGCTATTGACCTTGAACACCACGCCGTCGATTTCGTAGGGCAGGCTGTTGCGCCGCTCGCCGATGTCGCGATAGTAGGCCAGGCATTCTTCAATGCCAGCGGCATGCTTGAGTTCGCGGCTGATCGGCAAGCCCCAGACCTTGAGCTGTTCGAGGATGCCAATGTGGCTGTCACCGATGCTCGCGGACACCTGACCGACGCCATAGCAGCAGAACTCCAGCGGGCGGCTGGCGGTGATTTTGGAATCCAGCTGACGCAAGCTGCCGGCTGCGGCGTTGCGCGGGTTGGCGAAGGTCTTGCCGCCGGCTTCAGCCTGGGCGGCATTGAGCCGGTCGAAACCGGCCTTGCTCATGTACACCTCACCGCGCACCTCCAGCACTGCCGGCCAGCCCTCGCCCTGCAGCTTGAGCGGGATGCTGCGCACGGTACGCACGTTGACACTGATGTCTTCACCGGTGGTGCCGTCGCCACGGGTGGCGCCCTGCACCAGCTGGCCGTCGCGGTACAGCAAGCTTACCGCCAGGCCGTCGAGCTTGGGCTCGCAGCTGTAGTCGACCGCACCCGGCTGATCGAGCCCGTCGACCACGCGACGACCGAATTCACGCAGGTCGGCTTCATCGAAGGCGTTGCCCAGGCTGAGCATGGGCACTTCGTGGCGCACCTGGCTGAACGCGGCCAAGGCTGCACCACCCACGCGCTGGGTGGGCGAGTCCGGGGTTACCAGGTGCGGGTATTCGGCTTCCAGCGCCTTGAGCTCGTTGAACAGGCGGTCGTATTCGGCATCGGGCACGCTGGGCTCGTCGAGCACGTAATAGCGGTAGTTGTGCTGGTCGAGCTCGGCACGCAGTTCGTGGATACGGGTTTCGGCGGTCATGGGATTGTCTTCTCTTGCAAAGCAAAAGAGCAGCCTGGGGGTGGTGCCGGGGGTTTGAGGTATTTATCGCCTGTGCCGGCCTCTTCGCGGGCTTGCCCGCTCCCACTGGGACACCACGAGCCTCAAGGGCAGTGATGTACCTGTGGGAGCGGGCAAGCCCGCGAAGAGGCCGGCACAGACAACTACAACACCCGAACCGACCAGCACGCCCTCAGGCTGCTCTTTCGTCTGGATCTGTCAGCGCTTCTGGGTCAGCGCACGGCGCTCGAACTCGACGATGCGCTGGCGGTAGTGCTCGATGGTCTGGGCGGTCAGCACGCTGCGCTGGTCGTCCTTGAGTTCACCGTTCAGTTCGTGGGCCAGCTTGCGCGCCGCGGCCACCATCACGTCGAAGGCCTGCTTCGGATGACGCGGGCCCGGCAGGCCGAGGAAGAAGCTCACCGCGCGGGTGCTGAAGTGGTCGATGTCGTCAAGGTCGAACACGCCAGGCTTGACGGCATTGGCCATGGAGAACAGCACTTCGCCGTGGCCGGCCATGCTCTCGTGACGGTGGAAGATGTCCATTTCGCCGAAGCGCAGGCCGCTTTCCAGAATGTTCTGCAGCAGCGCCGGGCCCTTGAAACCGCCCTCGTCGCGGGAGATCACGCTGATCACCAGCACTTCTTCGGCCGGCGGCAACTCCTTGACGCTGCTGCTGGCAGGCGCCGCACCGTTGCTGCGGGTATTTTCCGCGGCAAAGTCGTCATCGCTGTCGGCAAACAGGTCGGGTTCGCGTGGATCGGCGCTCAGGTTCAGGTCACCCTGCTGCGCATCTGCAGCAGCGGTGGCACGCTTGCCGCGCTTGTTGGCCTTGGCCGGTTTGGGCTCGCGCTCGCGATCACGCGCAGAAGCGCTGAGCGACGGCAGGTCGCTTTCGTCCAGCTCAGGCTCCTTGTGGGTATCCAGCACGCGCGACGGGCCAAGCACTTCGGCGTTGCCCTCTTCGTCCGGCAGGTTGGAATAACTGCGATCCAGACGGAATTTCAACTTGCCTTTCCCGCCGCGCATGCGGCGCCAGCCGTCGAAAAGAATCCCGGCAATGACAATGATGCCGATGACGATCAGCCACTCGCGCAGACCGATTTCCATGTAATCCCGTGCCTCTATAAAAATATGCTTGAAAACAAAGGGTTCAAAGCCCTTTAACACGTGGCGCCAACTCTATGTTCTGACAGGCGTTTTACCCACGCAAAAAACGAGTGACATTAAGCTAGCACGACCAAAGACAACTTTACACCGTCTGTCGCACATGGCGGGGGCATTTCGCTACAGAATATGCCCTTATCGTCGAGCATCAGGCGTCGACCATGGCCATGGCCTCCTCCACATCGACGGCAACCAGCCGTGAACAACCCGGTTCATGCATGGTCACCCCCATCAATTGATCCGCCATCTCCATGGCAATCTTGTTATGGGTGATGTAGATGAACTGCACGCTTTCACTCATTTCCTTTACCAGACGGGCGTAACGCCCGACGTTGGCATCGTCCAGCGGCGCGTCGACCTCGTCGAGCATGCAGAACGGTGCGGGGTTCAACTTGAAGATGGCAAACACCAGCGCCAATGCGGTCAGTGCCTTCTCGCCGCCGGACAGCAGATGGATGGTGCTGTTCTTCTTGCCCGGTGGTCGCGCCATGATCGTCACCCCTGTATCGAGTAGATCTTCGCCCGTCAGTTCCAGATAAGCGCTGCCACCACCGAAAACTTTTGGGAAAAGTGCCTGTAATCCGGCATTTATCTGATCAAAGGTATCCTTGAAGCGGTTGCGGGTTTCCTTGTCGATCTTGCGAATGACGTTTTCCAGGGTCTCCAGGGCTTCGACCAGGTCGGCGTCCTGGGCGTCCAGGTAGCGCTTGCGCTCGGACTGCTGCTCGTACTCTTCGATGGCCGCCAGGTTGATCGCCCCCAGGCGCTGGATACGCGCCTCGAGCTGCTCCAGCTCCTGTTCGGTACCCTGCTCGCTGGCCTCGGCCTCGAGAGTGGCGAGCACACCTTGCAGGTCGTAGCCGTCGGCCAGCAACTGCTCCTGCAAGGTCTTGCGCCGCACATCCAGTCCCTGGCACTCCAGGCGCAGTTGCTCCAGCTGGCCGCGCAGCAACTGGGCCTGCTGCTCGGCCTGGGTGCGGCGTTTCTCGGCATCACGCAGTTCGCGGTCGGCTTCGTCCATGTGCAGGCGGGCCTGGCGCATTTCCTCGTCGACGCTCATGCGCCGCTCCAGCAGCTCTTCCAGCTTCAGGCGCAGTTCTTCCTGCGGGGCCTCGCCTTCTTCCAGGTTCAGGCTCAGTTGCTCCTGGCGCTCGGTCAGGCGCGCGGCCTGCTGTTCCAGGCGCTCGAGGGCCTGCCGAGTGGAGTCGTGCTGGGCGCGCAGCGAGCCCAGGCGCACAGCCAGCTGGTGGGCATGGTCCTTGTGCTGGCGGGCCTCCTGGCGCACGCGATCGAGGCTCTCGCGCAGGGTGTCGCGGCGGGCCATCAATTGCTCGCGCTGCTCGGTGTCCTGGGCCATAAGTTCCAGGGCTTCCTGCAGCAGCAAGCGGGCTTCGCCCAGTTGCTCGTGCTCCAGGGTACGCTGTTCTTCCAGTTCGGCCAGCTCCTCCTGCAGGCGTCGGCGGCGCAGCTCGACCTGCTCGGCACGCGCACGGCTGGCCGACAGGCTGGCTTTCAACTCGCCATGCAGGCGGTTTTCTTCCTGAGTACGACGGCGCAACTGTTCACGCTCTTCTTCCAGGTCCAGCTGCTGCTCGCGCAGGGCCTGCAGGTGCTGCTCCAACTGCTCCAGCACCGCTTCCTGCTGCCGTTGCTCCTGGCCCAGGCGCTCGATCTCCTGGCTGCGGGCCAGCATGCCGCCTTCGGCTTCGCCGCCACGACGCACCCGCAGGAAGTGGCGGCCAACCCAGTAGCCATCGCGGCTGACCAGACTCTGGCCGTTGTTGAGCGACGCCCGCTGTGCCAGCGCCTGGGCCAGGCTTTCCACGGGCTTGACCTGGCCCAGCCACGGCGCCAGGTCGACACGGCCTTCGACCTTTTCCAGCAGGCTTCCGGGCAGCGACGAGCCGCCACCACTGACCACCAGCAAGCGCAACTCGCCCTGCTCCAGGCCAGCAAAATCGAGGTTGTCGAGGTTGTCCACCAGCACAGCCTGCAGATCGGCGCCGAGCACGGTTTCTACCGCAAGCTCCCAGCCCGGCTCTACCCGCAACCCTTCAGCCAGGCGCGGCTGTTGCTCCAGGCCTTGGCCCTGCAGCCAGTCCGCAGCCCCTGCGCCCGGCTCCAGGGCGGCCTGCTGCAAGGCTTCGAGCGAGGCCAGGCGGCCGCCCAGGCGTTGCAGGTCGCCTTGCGCCTGCTGTTGAGCCTGGGCGGCCTGTTGCAGTTGCTCACGTGCGCTTTCCAGGCGCTGGACCACCTGCTCTTCAGACAACTGCAACTCTTCCAGCGACATTTCGCTGCTGGCCAGCTGCTCGGCCAGTTCGAGCATGGCCGCATCCTGCGGGTCGCTGCCTAGCAACTCGCGCTCTTCGCCCAGCTTGCGCTGGCGCTCGGCCTGGCGTTCCAGGCTGGCTTCCAGCTGCTGCAGGCGCGCCTGCTGCACTTCGGCCTGGCGGCGCGGCTCGGCAGAACGGCTGTTGAAGCTGTCCCACTGTTCCTGCCAGCCATGCATGCCCAGCTCGGCCTCTTCAAGGGCCGCGGCAGCTTCTTCGGCAGCAGCCAGGGTCATTTCCTGCTCGGGTTCGAGCATGGCCAGCTCTTCACCCAGGGTAGCCAGCAGGGTTCGGTCGTGGCCCAGGTGCGATTCGGTCTCCAGGCGCGTGCGCTCGGCTTCCTTGAAGTCATCCTGCAACTGGCGCAGGCGCTGCTGGCCATGCTGGATGCTCTGCTCGACCCGGGCGATATCACCGGCCACCGAGTAGAAGCGGCCCTGCACCTGGTTGAAGCGTTCGGACAACTCGTGATGGCCGTCGCGCAGGCGTTCGATGCTGGCATCGGCATTGCGCTGCTCGGCCACCAGCGCCTCATGAGACACATCCTGCTCGCCGATTACCACCTCGCGCTGGCGCACCCGTTCGTCCAGATCACGCCAGCGCAACGCCGACAGGCGCGCTTTCAACTGGCGTTCATGGGCCTTGTATTCACGGTACTTTTCGGCTGCCTGGGCCTGGCGATGCAGGCGCTCCAGCTGGCGCTCCAGCTCTTCGCGCAGGTCGGTCAGGCGCGCCAGGTTTTCCTGGGTGCGGCGGATGCGGCTCTCGGTTTCACGACGGCGTTCCTTGTACTTGGAAATGCCGGCGGCTTCCTCGATGAAGTTGCGCAGTTCCTCGGGCTTGGCCTCGATCAGTTTGGAAATCATGCCCTGTTCGATGATCGAGTAGCTGCGCGGCCCCAGGCCGGTGCCGAGGAAGATGTCGGTGATATCGCGCCGACGGCACTTGGTACCGTTGAGGTAGTAGCTGTTCTGCCCGTCGCGGGTGACCTTGCGGCGGATCGAGATCTCGGCGTAGGCAGCATATTCGCCGACCAACGTGGTTTCGCTGTTGTCGAACACCAGTTCGATGCTGGCCTGGCTTACCGGCTTGCGGCCGCTGGAGCCGTTGAAGATGACGTCGGTCATCGACTCGCCGCGCAGGTTCTTCGCCGAACTTTCGCCCATCACCCAGCGTACGGCGTCGATGATGTTGGACTTGCCACAGCCATTGGGGCCGACCACGGCCGCCATGTTGCTGGGGAAGTTGACCGTGGTCGGGTCGACGAACGACTTGAACCCGGCCAGGCGAATGCACTTCAGGCGCATCGGTCAGCCTCGGGCCAACGCCGCCAGCACCAGTTCGCAGCTGCGCTGGCCATAGGCGGTGAGCACCTCGCGAATGCGCGGCAGGTCACGGGCGACCACGGCGTCGAGCAGGCGGGCGAACAGGTCCAGATAGTCGATCATGCTGGCCTGGCGCTGGTCCAGCGACAGGTAGTAGGCGCGGCTCATGGCCGGCTGCAGGTTTTCAACGGTTTCCTGCAGGAACGGGTTGTCGGCGAACGGATACGCCGCCCGCATGACCGCAAAGCTGTCGGCGACGAAAGCCTTGATGTCCAGCTGGTCATGGGCCCGCTGCAGGCGCTGCTGGATGTCCAGGAAGGGGCGCAGGTCGGCATCGGTGCGCCATTTTTGCGCAACCGCGTTACCCAGCAGGATGTAGAACTCGCTCATCAGGGCACACAGGCTGCGCACACTGCGCTCGTCGAGTTCGGTCACGTGGGCACCCCGGCGCGGCAGGATCGCCACCAGGTGGCGACGCTCGAGGATCAGCAGCGCCTCGCGCACCGAGCCACGGCTGACGTTGAGTGCCTGGGTGACCTTCTGCTCCTGGATACGCTCGCCTGGCGCCAGTTCGCCACGGATGATGCGTTCGGCCAGGTAATCGGCAATCTGCTCGGAGAGGCTGTCCGGGGCCTTGAACGTCATGGTTTTCCTTCAAAATCATTGAACTGGGCACAAGTGGCGGATTGTAGCGTACTTGCCCGGTAATCGCGCAGAGGGGCCTGGCGGTTTATTTGACCTGCAAGACAACCAGGCACCCGGCGCGATCTATGCTTGGGATATGGGCAATGTGCGCGGCCGGGCTTGTACATGAGCAATTTCTTGACCTTTGAGTCAGAAAAATATTGACCTGCTGGACAGCTCTTGCTTAGAGTCCGCCCAACAACAATAAAACCATTGCGAGGCCATCCCCGTGATCCAGTTTCTCGTCAACCAGGAGCTGCGTAATGAGCACGCCCTGGACCCGAACATGACGGTGCTGCAGTACCTGCGTGAGCACCTGGGCAAACCTGGCACCAAGGAGGGCTGCGCCAGCGGTGACTGCGGCGCGTGCACCGTGGTGGTGGGCGAACTGACCCAGGACGACCAGGGCAACGACAGCCTGCGCTACCGCAGCCTCAACTCGTGCCTGACCTTCGTTTCGTCACTGCACGGCAAGCAACTGATCAGCGTCGAGGGGCTCAAGCACCAGGGCCAGCTGCACAGCGTGCAACAGGCCATGGCCGATTGCCATGGCTCACAGTGCGGCTTCTGCACGCCAGGCTTCGTCATGTCGCTGTTTGCCCTGCAGAAGAACAGCAGCGGCCCTGATCTGCACCAGGCCCAGGAAGCCCTGGCCGGCAACCTGTGCCGTTGCACCGGCTACCGGCCGATCCTCGATGCCGCCGAGCAGAGCTGCCGCCAGCCCTGCCGCGACCAGTTCGATGCCCAGCAGGCGCAGACCATAAGCCGCCTCAAGGCCATTGCACCCACCCAGACCGGCGAACTGAACAGCGGCGACAAGCGCTGCCTGGTGCCGCTGACCGTGGCCGACCTGGCCGACCTGTACAGCTCGCACCCCGAAGCGCGGCTGCTGGCCGGCGGTACCGACCTGGCCCTGGAAGTCACGCAGTTCCACAAGACCTTACCGGTGATGATCTACGTCGGCCACGTGGCCGAGCTCAAGCGCATCGAGAAAACCGCCAGCCACCTGGAAATCGGCGCCGCCACCCCGCTCACCGATTGCTACGGCGCACTGAACGAGGAATACCCGGACTTCGGCGCCCTGCTGCACCGCTTCGCCTCGCTGCAGATCCGCAACCAGGGCACCCTCGGCGGCAATATCGGCAACGCTTCGCCAATCGGCGACTCGCCCCCCCTGCTGATTGCCCTGGATGCGCAGATCGTCCTGCGCCAGGGCGAGCGCCAGCGGGTGATGCCGCTGGAAGACTACTTCATCGACTACCGCATCACTGCCCGCCAGGACAGCGAGTTCATCGAGAAGATCATCGTGCCGCGCGCCACCAGCGACTGGGCGTTCCGCGCCTATAAAGTGTCCAAGCGCCTGGACGATGACATTTCCGCCGTATGCGGTGCCTTCAACCTCAGCATCGAAGACGGCGTGGTCAGCGGTGTGCGCATCGCCTTCGGCGGCATGGCGGCGATCCCCAAGCGGGCCCGTGCCTGCGAAGCAGCGCTGCGCGGCAAGCCGTGGAACCAGGCTGCCATCGAGCGGGCCTGCCAAGCCTTGGCCGAGGACTTCACCCCGCTCAGCGACTTCCGCGCCAGCAAGGAATACCGCCTGCTGACCGCGCAGAACCTGCTGCGCAAGTACTTCATCGAACAGCAAACGCCGCACATCGAGACCCGGGTGACCGCTTATGTCTAACCATCACGTAGCCAAGAGCCAGGCCGAGATGGCCGAACTGTTCAGCCAGGACCTGACCACCGGGGTCGGCCGCAGCGTCAAGCACGACAGTGCTGACAAGCATGTGTCCGGTGAGGCCATATATATCGATGACCGCCTGGAATTCCCCAACCAGCTGCACGTCTATGCCCGCACCGCTGACCGCGCCCATGCGCGCATCCTGCGCATCGACACCACGCCGTGCTATGCCTTCGAGGGTGTGCGCATCGCCATCACCCACGAAGACATCCCTGGCCTCAAGGACATCGGCCCGGTGGTGGCCGGCGACCCGCTGCTGGCCATCGACAAGGTCGAGTTCTTCGGCCAGCCGGTGCTCGCCGTGGCCGCCCGCGACCTCGACACCGCACGCCGTGCGGCCATGGCCGCCATCGTCGAGTATGAAGACCTGGAGCCTGTGCTGGATGTGGTAGAGGCGTTCCGCAAGAAGCACTTCGTACTCGACAGCCACACCCACCAGCGTGGCGATTCCGCTGCAGCCCTGGCCAGTGCCCCGCACCGCATCCAGGGCACCCTGCACATCGGTGGCCAGGAGCACTTCTACCTGGAAACGCAGATTTCCTCGGTGATGCCCACCGAAGACGGCGGCATGATCGTCTACTGCTCCACGCAAAACCCTACCGAAGTGCAGAAGCTGGTCGCTGAAGTCCTTGATGTACCCATGAACAAGGTGGTGCTGGACATGCGCCGCATGGGCGGCGGCTTTGGCGGCAAGGAAACCCAGGCCGCCAGCCCGGCGTGCCTGTGCGCGGTAGTAGCGCGCCTGACCGGCCAGCCGACCAAGATGCGCCTGCCGCGGGTCGAAGACATGACCATGACCGGCAAGCGCCACCCGTTCTATGTCGAGTACGACGTGGGCTTCGACGATGACGGGCGCCTGCACGGCATCAACTTCGACCTGGCCGGCAACTGCGGCTATTCCCCCGACCTGTCCGGTTCGATCGTCGACCGCGCCATGTTCCACTCCGACAACGCCTACTACCTGGGCGATGCCACCGTGCACGGCCACCGCTGCAAGACCAACACCGCCTCCAACACCGCCTACCGCGGCTTCGGCGGGCCACAGGGGATGGTCGCCATCGAGCAGGTGATGGACCACATCGCCCGCCACCTCGGCCGTGACCCGCTGGCGGTACGCAAGGCCAACTATTACGGCAAGACCGAGCGCAACGTCACCCACTACTACCAGACCGTCGAGCACAACATGCTCGAAGAGATGACCGCCGAACTGGAGGCCAGCAGTGACTACGCCGAGCGCCGCGAATCGATCCGCCGCTTCAACGCCAACAGCCCGGTCCTGAAGAAAGGCCTGGCGCTGACGCCGGTCAAGTTCGGCATTTCGTTCACCGCCACCTTCCTCAACCAGGCCGGTGCGCTGATCCATATCTATACCGACGGCAGCATTCACCTGAACCACGGCGGCACCGAAATGGGCCAGGGCCTGAACACCAAGGTGGCGCAGGTGGTGGCGCAGATCTTCCAGGTCGACTTCAGCCGCATCCAGATCACCGCCACCAATACCGACAAGGTGCCCAACACCTCGCCGACCGCCGCCTCCAGCGGTGCCGACCTGAACGGCAAGGCGGCACAGAATGCGGCGGAAATCCTCAAGAAGCGCCTGACCGAGTTCGCCGCGCGGCACTACCAGGTGACCGAGGAAGACGTCGAGTTCCGCAACGGCCATGTGCGCGTGCGCGACCAGATCGTCAGCTTCGAGCAGTTGGTGCAGCAGGCCTACTTCGCCCAGGTGTCACTGTCCAGCACCGGCTTCTACCGCACGCCGAAGATCTACTACGACCGCAGCCAGGCGCGCGGCAGGCCGTTCTATTACTTCGCCTTCGGTGCTGCCTGCGTGGAAGTGGTGGTCGACACCCTGACCGGCGAATACAAGATGCTGCGCGCCGACATCCTGCACGATGTGGGTGATTCGCTGAACCCGGCCATCGACATCGGCCAGGTCGAAGGCGGCTTCATCCAGGGCATGGGCTGGCTGACCACCGAAGAGCTCGTGTGGAACGCCAAGGGCAAGCTGATGACCAACGGCCCGGCCAGCTACAAGATCCCGGCAGTGGCCGACATGCCGCTGGATTTGCGGGTAAAGCTGGTGGAGAACCGCAAGAACCCGGAAGACACCGTGTTCCATTCCAAGGCCGTGGGCGAGCCGCCTTTCATGCTCGGCATCGCCGCCTGGTGCGCGATCAAGGACGCCGTGGCCAGTATCGCTGACTACCGTGTGCAGCCGCAGGTGGACGCGCCGGCGACGCCGGAGCGGGTGTTGTGGGGTTGCGAGCAGATGCGCAAGGCGGTGGCCCAGCAGCAACCGACTGAACAGGAACTGGAAACCGTCACCCACTGACAGTGAGGATCTCTGTGGGAGCGGGCGTGCCCGCGAATGCGATGGTGGCTTGACCGCCCTATTCGCGGGCGCGCCCGCTCCCACAGGGTCTGCGGCACGACACAGAGAGGTTGCATCATGCACCAATGGATCAACGCCCTCGCCGACCACCAGTCCCGCGGTGAAGCCTGCGTGCTGGTTACCATCATCGAGGAGCGCGGCTCGACCCCGCGCAATGCCGGCTCGAAAATGGTCGTCAGCGCCAGCGGCCTGTTCGACACCATCGGCGGCGGCCACCTGGAATACAAGGCCCTGCACATCGCCCGGCAGATGCTCGAAGAACACCGCACCACCCCGCACCTGGAGCGCTTCAGCCTTGGCGCCAGCCTGGGCCAGTGCTGCGGCGGGGCCACCGTGCTGCTGTTCGAGCCCATGGCCGCCGTGCAGGCAGAGATCGCCGTGTTCGGCGCGGGCCATGTCGGCCGTGCTCTGGTACCCTTGCTCGCCGCGCTGCCCTGCAAGGTGCGCTGGATAGACTCGCGTGAGCAGGAATTCCCCGAACTCATCCCCAACGGGGTGAGCAAGGTCGTCAGTGAAGAACCGGTCGACGAAGTCGCGGACCTGCCGCCCGGCAGCTACTGCATCGTCATGACCCACAACCACCAGCTCGACCTGGAACTGACCGCCGCCATTCTCAAGCGCAACGACTTCACCTGGTTCGGCCTGATCGGCTCGAAGACCAAACGGGTCAAGTTCGAGCACCGCCTGCGCGAACGCGGCTACGACGATGCCGTGCTGGCGCGCATGCGCTGCCCGATGGGCCTGCCCGAGGTCAAGGGCAAGCTGCCGATCGAGATTGCGGTATCCATCGCCGGCGAAATCATTGCCACCTACAACGCCTGCTTCGGCCAGCACGACGCTGCCGCCAATGCCGGCCCCATCGCCCAGTTGCTGCCGCCCTCCCGGCGCAGCCAAGCCATTTGACGAGTGTGTTATGACCGTTACCCGCAAAGCCTACCGTGCCGCCATCCTGCACAGCATCGCCGACCCGGCCGAGGTGGGCCTGGAGGCTTCCCATGAATACTTCGAGGACGGCCTGCTGGTGGTCGACAATGGCCGCATCCGCGCTATTGGCCACGCCGCCGAACTGTTGCCGACCCTGGACGCCGATATCCCGGTCGAGCACTACCAGGACGCGCTGATCACCCCGGGTTTCATCGACACCCACATCCACTTCCCGCAGACCGGCATGATCGGCTCCTACGGCGAACAGCTGCTGGACTGGCTGAACACCTACACCTTCCCCTGCGAAAAACAGTTCGCGGACAAGGATCACGCCGACCAGGTGGCGAAGATCTTCCTCAAGGAGCTGCTGCGCAACGGCACCACCACCGCCCTGGTGTTCGGCAGCGTACACCCGGAATCGGTCAATGCCCTGTTCGAAGAGGCCGAGCGCCTGGACCTGCGCCTGATCGCCGGCAAGGTAATGATGGACCGTAACGCCCCGGACTACCTGACCGATACCGCCGAGTCCGGCTACGCCGAAAGCAAGGCGCTGATCGAGCGCTGGCACGGCAAGGGCCGCCTGCACTATGCAGTCACCCCACGGTTCGCCCCGACCAGTACACCTGAACAGCTGGCACTGGCGGGCCAACTGCTCAAGGAACACCCGGGCGTGTACATGCACACGCACCTGTCGGAAAACCTCAAGGAAATCGATTGGGTCAAGTCGCTGTTCCCCGAGCAGAAGGGCTACCTCGACGTATACGACCATTTCGAGCTGCTGGGCGAGCGCTCGGTATTCGCCCATGGCGTGCACTTGTGCGATGACGAATGCCAGCGCCTGGCCGAAACCGGCTCGGCCGTGGCCTTCTGCCCCACCTCCAACCTGTTCCTCGGCAGCGGCCTGTTCAACCTGCCCCAGGCCGAGCGCTTCAAGGTCAACGTGGGCCTGGGCACCGACGTGGGCGCCGGCACCAGTTTCTCGCTGCTAAACACCCTGAACGAAGCGTACAAGGTGATGCAGCTGCAGGGCGCACGCCTGCACCCGTACAAGTCACTGTACCTGGCCACCCTCGGCGGCGCCCGCGCGCTGCGCCTGGACGACCGCATCGGCAGCCGTGCGCCCCGGTAACGATGCCGACTTCGTGGTGCTGGACTACAAGGCCACGCCACTGCTGGACTACCGCATCCAGCAGTCCAACAGTATCGAGGAAACCCTGTTCGTGCTCACCACCCTTGGCGACGATCGCACTGTGCGTGAAACCTTCGCTGCCGGGCGTTGCGTGCACCAGCGTTAAGGTTCTTTCGCCAGGCCCCGGTACAGCGCGCCGCCGATTGCAGCACCGATCAGCGGCGCCACCCAGAACAGCCACAGCTGTTGCAGGGCCCAGCCACCGACGAACAAGGCCGGCCCCGTGCTACGTGCGGGGTTGACCGAGGTGTTGGTGACCGGGATCGAGATCAGGTGGATCAGGGTCAGGGCCAAACCGATGGCGATCGGCGCAAAACCCGCCGGCGCCCGAGCGTCGGTAGCGCCCATGATCACGACCAGGAACATCGCCGTCATCACCACCTCACTGACAAAGCCCGCCCCGAGCGTGTAGCCGCCGGGCGAATGGCTCGGCGTAGCCGTTCGAAGCCAATCCCGCAGCCAGTTCGAAACCTGCCTTGCCACTGGCGATGAGGTAGATCACACCTGCCGCCAGGATGGCACCGATCACCTGGGCGATCACGTAGGGCAACAGCTCTTTGGCCGGGAAGCGCCCGCCCACCACCAGCCCGAACGACACGGCAGGGTTGAGGTGACAGCCGGAGATATGGCCGATGGCGAAAGCCATGGTCAGCACGGTGAGGCCGAAAGCGAAAGCGACACCGAGTACACCGATGCCGACGGGAGAACTGGCAGCGAGTACCGCACTGCCACAGCCGCCCAACACCAGCCAGAAGGTGCCGACCAGTTCGGCCCCCATGCGTTTACCGAGGGACATGCTCATGAGTCCATTCCTCAAGAAGTTGAACGCACCGAATGCGCAAGCCCAACTACTTGATGAAGGTTTGCTCACAAGAATTTAGCAGACCTTTGGCCAATGGCCATAAATGCTGGGGCCGCTTCGCGCCCCATCGCCGGCAAGCCAGCTCCCACAGGTACTGCGCATGGCTCGAGGTCAGCGCGGTTGGTGGGAGCGGGCGTGCCCCCGAACACGGGCGAAGCCCGTGCCATCCACCGCGTCGCCTGTTTCGCGGGCTTGCCCGCTCCCACAGGTACTGCGCAGGTCTTGAGGTCAGCGCGGTCGGGGTGGGAGCTGGCTTGCCGGCGATGGGCCGCAAAGCGGCCCCACGATCACCCAGGCAAACGATCAACCCTTGGCGGAAACCTTGGGCTTTTTCAGCAAATGCGAGAACACAGCATGCAGATCGTCCGAGGCGCTCTCCTCGTCCAGGTTCAGCTTGCTGTCGATGTGGTCCATGTGGTGCATCATCAGGCTCACCGCCTGCTCGGCATCACGCGCCTCGATGGCATCGATCAGCTGCATGTGCTCGTCATACGAGCAATGCGAACGGTTGCCGCTTTCGTACTGGGCAATGATCAGCGAAGTCTGTGATACCAGGCTGCGCTGGAAGCTGACCAGCGGCGCATTACCGGCAGCCTCGGCCAGCTTGAGGTGGAATTCGCCGGAAAGGCGGATGCCGGCACCGCGGTCGCCACGGGAGAAGCTGTCGCGCTCCTCACGCACCATCTGCCGCAGCTCGTTGAGCTGCTCGAGGGTGGCGTGCTGCACGGCCAGTTCGGTAATGGCACGTTCGACCATGCGCCGGGAGAAGAACACCTGGCGGGCTTCTTCCACCGTCGGGCTGGCCACCACCGCGCCACGGTTAGGCCGCAACAGCACCACGCTTTCGTGGGCCAGGCGCGACAAGGCGCGACGGATGATGGTGCGGCTGACGCCGAAGATCTCGCCCAGCGCTTCCTCGCTCAACTTGGTGCCCGGTGCCAGACGCTGCTCGAGGATCGCCTCGAAAATATGCGCGTAGACGATGTCGTCCTGGGTACCACTGCGGCCAGCCTTGCCGGCACGCGCAGGTTTCTTCAGAGGTTGCAGCTGTTCGTTCATGGGCTCTCGAGGCACGAAGGAAAGTATGGCGCCATTGTACACAGGCTGAGCCGTTTCTGCAGGTGGCCTTTTACCTATATAGCCGTTGTACGGCACATTGCGCGCACAAAAGATAAAACATTATTTGCATTCTTTGTACACAAAAGCATAATCCACCGAGCAACTTCTTGACCCGCAAGTCAACAAACCGGTCAGACGTCTGCCTTCCCTCGCGGAGCCGCCAAGTGCATTGCGCAGGCCCATGGCTCCAGAACAACAAGAAAGACTTGAGGAGTACTCGCTGTGGAAAGCCGCAAATCCGACGCCCCTACGCTGGATCTTGCCCCACCGCTCGAAACGAGCTGGCTGGAGCGGATTTTCAAACTCAAGCAACACGGCAGCACTGTCAAAACCGAAATGATCGCCGGGGTGACCACCTTCATCACCATGGCCTACATCATCTTCGTCAACCCCAACATCATGGCCGACGCCGGCATCGACCACGGTGCCGCCTTTGTCGCCACCTGCATCGCCGCCGCGCTGGGCTGCCTGCTGATGGGCCTGTACGCCAACTGGCCGGTGGGCCTGGCGCCGGGCATGGGGCTTAACGCCTTCTTCACCTACACCGTGGTCGGCACCATGGGCTACAACTGGGAAACCGCGCTGGGGGCGGTATTCGTCTCGGGTGTGCTGTTCATGTTCCTGACCTTGTCGAAAGTGCGCGAATGGTTGCTCAACAGCATCCCGGTCAGCCTGCGCCATGCCATGGGGGCCGGCGTCGGATTGTTTCTCGGGCTGATCGGCCTGAAAACGGCAGGCATCATCGTCGACAGCCCGGCCACGCTGATCAAGCTGGGTTCACTGCATGAACCTGGGCCGCTGCTGGCGGCGCTGTGCTTCCTGTTGATCGCCATCCTCAGCTACAAGCGGGTGTTCGGTGCGATCCTGATCAGCATCATCGGGGTCACCCTGGCCGGCTGGGGCCTGGGCCTGGTGAAATTCGGCGGGGTGATGTCGATGCCGCCGAGCCTGGCACCGACCTGGATGGCCATGGACGTTGCCGGCGTGTTCAACGTCAGCATGATCAGCGTGGTGCTGGCCTTCCTGTTCGTGCACATGTTCGACACCGCCGGCACGCTGATGGGCGTGGCGCAGCGGGCCAACCTGGTGGCGCCGGACGGGCGCATCGAGAACTTGTCGCGGGCTTTGAAAGCTGACAGTGCTTCGAGCGTGTTCGGAGCGGTGGTTGGCGTACCACCGGTGACCAGCTATGTGGAAAGTGCTGCCGGTGTGGCCGCTGGTGGTCGTACTGGGCTGACGGCGGTGGTCGTCGGCCTGTTGTTCATCGCGGCAATGTTCTTCGCCCCGCTGGCCGGGATGATTCCGGCCTATGCGACTGCAGGCGCGCTGATCTACGTGGCGATGCTGATGATGGGCAGCATGGCGCATATCCATTGGGATGAAGCCACCGACAGCATCCCCGCGATCGTTACCGTGATCATGATGCCGCTGACCTTCTCGGTCGCCGACGGTATTGCCCTGGGCTTCATCAGCTATGTGGCGCTGAAGGCGGGTACCGGCAAGTACAAGGAAATCTCTGCCAGCCTGTGGGTGCTGTGCGTGATCTTCATTGCCAAGTTCATTTTCCTCTGATCCTTGCCTTTTCAACAGAGGGCGCTTCGGCGCCCTTACCTGCTGGCTGGTTTGATGTCGTTTTTTGTGTTGCGAAAATGCCCGTCAGAGGGAGATCGATGAACGCCGCCTCTGGCGGGGCCTCTTTAACCATCTGGATGACTTCATAGGCCGCTGGCTTAATCACTATTACCCCACCCGGGTCCGCTTCGAAGCCCAGCCCCGGAACCAGACTGACGCCGTCTTGAACCATCCCCGTCAAGATCACACCATCAATAGCCTGTTCTTGATACGGTTTAACTTTTCCACGGGTTCTTCCGAAATACACCCCTTCATTCAGAGATCGTCGACCTTCGAGTGAATGGCCACGTTTCAGTCCGCCTAGCAACGACGATACATTCCAACCATCTGTCGCGTGATACCCAAAAACTCTACTGAACGTAGGTTTTTTGATAACGACCGGTGCTCGCCCCAGCAGTCTGTCCCAGACACCGTGACCGCTTGGGTCCTGGTTATTCACGGGATCACCCAGACAGTAGGCATAAGCGTTCAAGCCGCCTTGGGCAAACGGGCTCAAGTTGTCCGCACTCAGGAAACGCATCAAAACTGGAGTGTACGATCTATAACCTTTACCCAGATGGTAATGCCCAGTAAGCGAATCCAGTTGTTCACCGTTGAAACCGAGAGCATCCTGACCAAGCAAATGATAACCGTAGGGCGAATACGCGTTTTTAGTGCTCATAATATAAATCCTGAAATGCGATTTCGCAGGGGATCATTTCAGACCCACTCAAACGAAGCTACTGACAAAAATATCAGTCGTCAGCAGAAGGAGTTATTTCAAAGAGCATATAAAAACGGCAGACGAAAAAAAGCCCGCCAGTGTGAGAGCGGGCCAAAGGACCTACGAAGATTCTTCTAGCGACCAACTAGCTTCCACGATAGGTCGAATAGCTGTACGGCGAGATCAGCAGCGGCACGTGGTAGTGCTCTTGCTGCTCATCGATACCAAAGCGCAGCACGACAACATCCAGGAACGCCTGGGCCGGCAGCTGTACACCGCGAGCGCGGTAGTACTCGCCAGCGCTGAACTGCAGCTGGTAAACGCCGGTACGGTAATCGTCACCCTGCAGCAGCGGGGCATCGACGCGGCCATCGCTGTTGGTCAGGGCAGTGTTCACCAGCTCCAGTTGCTGGCCTTCGACGCGGTACAGCTCGACCTTGATCGAGCTGCCCGGGCAGCCATGCGCGGCATCCAGTACGTGTGTGGTCAAACGTCCCATTGCTTGTCGCCTCTTGTTCAATCTGTGGGCAAAAAATACACGGCCATCATCACGGCAAATGGCCTGTGATGTGCGGGAATGACACCATTAAGACATTCCATCGCCAAATTGTACACAATTTTTTGAGCCCTTCTGCCCTGCCCCGGGATTCTTGCCCAGAAACGACCCATCGGTCGCAAATGCAGGTACCTGGCCGACCCCAATGTCATTTACTGACCAATCAGGCAGGTTTCTTGCACTGTTTTTCCTGGTCGCTACGAAGCGACAAAAGGGAAGAAATGCGGAAAAACAGGCTTACAAAAGATTTCAGAAGTTGTATACAATCAGCCCATCCGGTGGTGCGACATCCCGACGCGGCCCCGCCCACCCCCGCACAAACGCACAAGAAGGAAGACTGCAGTGAGCGCTGACTACCCTCGCGACCTGATCGGTTACGGCAACAACCCTCCTCACCCGCAATGGCCGGGCAACGCTCGCATCGCGCTGTCTTTCGTCCTCAACTACGAGGAAGGTGGCGAACGCAACATCCTGCACGGTGACAAGGAGTCCGAAGCGTTCCTCTCGGAAATGGTCGCAGCCCAGCCACTGCAGGGCGTGCGCAACATGAGCATGGAATCGCTGTACGAATACGGCAGCCGCGCCGGCGTGTGGCGCCTGCTGAAGCTGTTCAAGGACAGCGGCGTGCCGCTGACCATCTTTGCCGTGGCCATGGCGGCCCAGCGTCACCCCGACGTGATCCGTGCCATGGCCGAGGCCGGCCATGAAATCTGCAGCCACGGCTACCGCTGGATCGACTACCAGTACATGGACGAGGCCCAGGAGCGCGAGCACATGCTCGAAGCCATCCGCATCCTCACCGAAATCACCGGCGAGCGCCCGCTGGGCTGGTACACCGGCCGCACCGGCCCGAACACCCGCCGCCTGGTGATGGAGGAAGGCGGCTTCCTGTACGACAGCGACACCTATGACGACGACCTGCCCTACTGGGAGCCGAACAACCCCACCGGCAAGCCGCACCTGGTAATCCCGTACACCCTCGACACCAACGACATGCGCTTCACCCAGGTACAGGGTTTCAACTGCGGCGAGCAGTTCTTCCAGTACCTGAAAGACGCCTTCGACGTGCTGTACGCCGAAGGCGCCGAAGCACCGAAGATGCTGTCCATCGGCCTGCACTGCCGCCTGGTCGGCCGCCCGGCACGCCTGGCCGCACTGAAGCGCTTCGTCGATTACGCAAAAAGCCATGACCAGGTCTGGTTCGCCCGTCGCGTGGACATCGCCCGCCACTGGCACGCCACCCACCCGTACAAGAAAGAGAACGCCTGATGACCGCCTTCAACACCCTCAAGCCATCCACCCTGGACCGCGACGCCTTCGTCAAGGCCTTCGCCGACATCTACGAGCACTCGCCGTGGGTTGCCGAAAAAGCCTACGACCTGGGCCAGCTGGGTGAGCTGGACGAGATCGAGGCGCTGCACCAGCGCATGAGCGACATCCTGCTCAGCGCCAACCACGCCGACCAGCTTGCGCTGATCAACGCTCACCCGGACCTGGCCGGCAAGGCCGCCATCCAGGGCGAGCTGACCGAATCGAGCACTAACGAGCAGGCCGGCGCCGGTATCCATCAGTGCACCGCCGAAGAGTTCGCCCGTTTCACCGAGCTGAACGACGCCTACAAGGCCAAGTTCCAGTTCCCGTTCATCATGGCGGTTAAAGGCAGCAACCGGCACCAGATCCTCGCCTCGTTCGAAAAACGCATCCACAACGATGCCGATGCCGAATTCAAGGAAGCCCTGGCGCAGATCAACCTGATCGCCCTGTTCCGCCTGCTGCAGTTGTAAGCAACAGCCGAACCTTATTCAGAAAAACGAACAATAGAAGAGATATCCGCATGCGCACCCTGATGATCGAGCCCCTGACCAAAGAAGCCTTCGCCCCTTTCGGAGACGTGATCGAAACCGACGGCAGCGACCACTTCATGATCAACAACGGCTCGACCATGCGCTTTCACAAGCTCGCCACGGTCGAAACCGCCGAGCCTGAAGACAAGGCGATCATCAGCATCTTCCGCGCCGACGCGCTGGACATGCCGCTGACCGTGCGCATGCTGGAACGCCATCCGCTGGGCAGCCAGGCTTTTATCCCGCTGCTCGGCAACCCCTTTCTGATCGTGGTCGCGCCAGTTGGCGATGCACCTGTATCAGGCTTGGTCCGCGCCTTCCGCAGTAACGGCAGGCAGGGCGTTAATTACCATCGCGGCGTCTGGCACCACCCGGTGCTGACGATCGAAAAGCGGGATGACTTCCTGGTGGTTGATCGCAGTGGTTCCGGCAACAACTGCGACGAGCATTACTTCACCGAGGAACAGATGCTGGTCCTCAATCCCCACCAATAAGAAAAGGTCGGTCATTCAAGGGCGTTGCCCGAGCGGGTGACCGGCAAGAGGTACATACTGTGGAAGCACACCTTCACGAATGGCTGAACCTGAGCATTCGCTGGGTTCACATGATCACCGGCGTCGCCTGGATCGGTGCATCGTTCTACTTCGTCTGGCTGGAGAACCACCTGAACCGAAGCAACCCGCGCGATGGGTTGTCGGGTGATCTCTGGGCAATTCACGGCGGTGGTATCTACCACCTTGAAAAATACAAGCTCGCCCCTCCGAAAATGCCCGAGAACCTGCACTGGTTCAAATGGGAAGCCTACTTCACCTGGATGTCCGGTATCGCCCTGCTGTGCGTGGTGTTCTACTGGAACCCGGCCCTTTACCTGCTGGCCCCTGGCAGCACCCTCAGCGGTGCCGAAGGCGTGGCCATCGGTATCGGCTCGCTGATCGCCGGCTGGTTCATCTATGACTTCCTGTGCGACTCGCCGCTGGGCAAGAAGCCAGCGCTGCTCGGTGCCGTACTGTTCGTGCTGATCATCGCCGCCTGCTGGGGCTTCAGCCTGGTGTTCAGCGGCCGTGGTGCTTACCTGCACACCGGCGCGATCATCGGCACCATCATGGTCGGCAACGTGTTCCGCATCATCATGCCGGCCCAGCGCCAGCTGGTGGCAGCGATCGAGAACAACCAGACGCCCGACCCGGTACTGCCGGCCAAGGGCCTGCTGCGCTCGCGCCACAACAACTACTTCACCCTGCCGGTGCTGTTCATCATGATCAGCAACCACTTCCCGAGCACCTACGGTAGCCAGTACAACTGGCTGATCCTGGCCGGTATAGCAGTAGCCGCGGTCCTGATCCGTCACTACTTCAACACCCGCCACGACAGCAACAAGTACGCCTGGACCCTGCCGGTCGGCGCCCTGGCGATGATCTGCCTGGCCTACGTCACCGGTCCGAAACCGATGGCCGTCAGCCCTGAGCAAGCCGCGGCGAAGATCGAGTACCAGCCACTGCCCGCGACCGCGGTAGGCGGCAAGACCGCTGCCGAGCAACGCGCCGAGGACGCCACCAAGGCTGCCGCACCGGCTCAAGCCCCTGCCCAGGCCGCGGCCCAGGCTGGCGGCGAAAGCTTCGACAAGATCCACAACGTCATCCAGGAACGCTGCACCGTGTGCCACTCGTCCAAGCCGACCAGCCCACTGTTCAGCGCCGCCCCTGCCGGCGTGATGTTCGACACCCCGCAGCAGATCCAGGCCCAGGCAGCGCGCATCCAGGCGCAAGCGGTCGCCAGCCAGATCATGCCGCTGGGCAACATCACCCAGATGACCACCGAAGAGCGCAAGCTGGTCGGTGACTGGATCGCCAAAGGCGCCCCGGTCAACTGATAGCACCTCGCCAGGTAACCCGTTCCCAAGGGGGATCACCTCCCCCTGTGGGAGCGGGCGTGCCCGCGAAGAGGCCGGCAAAGCCAGCCTCAGGTTTCATGTATTACGCAACAAGCAAGCATCGAGCGTTCGAGCTCTAGCGGGAACCCCAGGCTGCCTCCACCGGGCCTGCCGCTGAAGCCGGCGCTTGGATCCGAGAATAAAAACAAAACTCGAGGTGCTGCATGTCCGAGTCACGCAAGGCGTACATCCCCGTTGCGCCGCCGCGCGAGCCCTTGCCCCTGTTCCAATTGATCCTGGTTGGCCTGCAACACGTTCTGCTGATGTATGGCGGCGCGATCGCCGTGCCGTTGATCATCGGCCAGGCCGCCGGGCTGTCCCGTGAAGAAGTCGCTTTCCTGATCAACGCCGACCTGCTGGTCGCTGGCGTCGCCACCATCATCCAGTCCTTCGGTATCGGCCCGGTGGGCATCCGCATGCCGGTGATGATGGGTGCCAGTTTCGCTGCCGTCGGCAGCATGGTGGCCATGGCCGGCATGCCCGGCGTGGGCTTGCAGGGGATTTTCGGCGCGACCATCGCCGCCGGCTTCTTCGGCATGCTGATCGCGCCGTTCATGTCCAAGGTCGTACGCTTCTTCCCGCCACTGGTCACCGGCACGGTGATCACCTCGATCGGCCTGTCGCTGTTCCCGGTGGCAGTCAACTGGGCTGGTGGCGGCCAACAGGCAGATACCTTCGGCTCACCGATCTACCTGCTGGTGGCCGGCCTGGTGCTGGCGGTAATCCTGCTGATCAACCGTTTCATGCGCGGTTTCTGGGTCAACGTGTCGGTACTGGTGGGCATGGGCCTGGGCTACATCCTGGCCGGCTCCATCGGCATGGTCGACCTGTCGGGCCTGAACGACGCACCGTGGCTGCAAGTGGTAACCCCGCTGCACTTCGGCATGCCGACCTTCAGCCTGGCACCGATC
Source organism: Pseudomonas putida (assembly GCA_029953615.1). Lineage (NCBI taxonomy): Bacteria > Pseudomonadati > Pseudomonadota > Gammaproteobacteria > Pseudomonadales > Pseudomonadaceae > Pseudomonas > Pseudomonas putida. The sequence continues at coordinate 581,132 of CP124529.1, forward strand.
CTGTCCATGTGCCTGGTGGTGGTGATCATCTTCGTCGAGTCCACCGGCATGTTCCTGGCCCTGGGCAAGGTGACCGATCGTGAAGTTACCCCTGGGATGCTGCGTCGCGGCCTGCTGTGCGACGCCGGCGCGTCGTTCATCGCCGGCTTCTTCAACACGTTCACCCACTCCTCGTTCGCCCAGAACATCGGCCTGGTGCAGATGACCGGGGTGCGCTGCCGCTATGTCACCATCGTGGCCGGCGCGCTGCTGATCCTGCTCAGCCTGCTGCCCAAGGCGGCCTTCCTGATTGCCTCGATCCCGCCTGCGGTACTGGGCGGCGCGTCCATCGCCATGTTCGGCATGGTCACCGCCACCGGGATCAAGATTCTCCAGGAAGCGGACATCGGCGACCGTCGCAACCAGCTGCTGGTTGCGGTAAGCGTCGGCTTCGGGTTGATCCCCGTGGTGCGTCCGGAGTTCTTCGCGCAGATGCCCCAGTGGATGGAACCCATCACCCACAGTGGCATCGCCATGGCCACGGTCAGTGCCCTGGTGTTGAACGTGCTGTTCAACATTCTCGGTGGTGCCGACCGCGCGGCGCACAACGACGTCTGTCACCAGCACTGAGCAAAGGGGGGCGGCGCACTGCCGCCCCGCCTCGAATCTGCCGTAAACGCTACACCGTCGGCCCGCCGGAATGGGCCGCCCGGGGCGCCTGCGCGCCAAAAAAACCCAAAAAAAACAATAAGTCCGGGAACCACAACATGAAACGCATCACCTCGTCCCTCTTGCTGGGCAGCAGCCTGCTGGCCACCCTTCCCGCCCACGCAGGCGAATGGCTGCAGTGGCATGGCGAAAGCCTGACCTACCTCTACGGCAAGGACTTCAAGGTCAACCCACGCATCCAGCAGACTGTGACCTTCGAGCACGCCAACAAATGGAAGTACGGCGATACCTTCATGTTCGTCGACAAGGTCTTCTACAACGGCAAGCCCGACCCGGGCAAAGGCGTGACCAGCTACTACGGTGAGTTCAGCCCGCGCCTGTCGTTCGGCAAGATCTTCGACCAGAAGCTGGCGTTCGGCCCGATCAAGGATGTGCTGCTGGCCATGACCTATGAGCGTGGCGAGGGTGATAACGAGGCCTACCTGATCGGCCCCGGCTTCGACCTGGACATCCCCGGTTTCAACTACTTCACCCTCAATTTCTACCTGCGCAACACCGAAGGTAGCCGCCCCGGTGACAACGTCTGGCAGATCACCCCAGCCTTCTCGTACACCATCCCGGTGGGCAAATCCGACATTCTGATCGACGGTTACATGGACTGGGTGGTCGACAACGACCAGACCCGCCGTGGCACCTACCACGCCAACCTGCAGTTCAACCCGCAGGTCAAGTACGACCTGGGCAAAGCCCTGAACCTGGGCGCCAAGCAGCTGTACGTAGGCATCGAGTACAGCTACTGGAAAGACAAGTACGGCATCGACAGCCAGGGCAACATCGACAGCAACCAGAGCGTTACCAGTGCGCTGATCAAAGTGCACTTCTAAAAAACTGACCAAACGCACAAGTTTGTACCACACTGCTCCAGGACGGAGCACTTGAGGCAAGGCGCGCAAGCCAGTAATCTGCGCGCCCCCTCGATCAGGGCAGAAGGGATTCTGCCTGCGTTTACTGACCGCTCAGTCAATGAATTCGGGCGGTTGGCCAACGTGTTGCCAGCCTGAAAGACCCTTTTCATCCGTTCAGAACGAAGTCGAGCAGGAAAGTTTTGCCAACCCAGGAAAGTTGGCTCAACCCTTGCCAAACAGCTGTGGCCAATCGAAAAAAGCTGACTCAAAAGACAAAAAAGCGCCAACAACAAGCGCTGACAATAGATCAATCAAGGGAGCGACACTCGCAATGCGTACCATCAACAGCCTGATCCTCGCCGGCGGCCTGCTGGCCTGTGGCACCACCTTCGGCGGCGACCTGCTGCAATGGCAGAACAACAGCCTGACCTACCTGTGGGGCAAGAACTTCAAGGTCAACCCGTCGATCCAGCAAACCGTGACCTTCGAGCACGCTGATGCCTGGAAGTACGGCGATAACTTCATTTTTGTCGACAAGATTTTCTACCAGGGCCAGAAAGATGCAGGCAATGGCCCGAACACCTACTACGGCGAAATCAGCCCGCGCCTGTCGTTTGGCAAGATCTTCGACCAGAAGCTGGCGTTCGGCCCGGTCAAGGACGTACTGCTGGCGATGACCTACGAGTTCGGCGAAGGTGATACCGAGTCGTACCTGATCGGCCCTGGCTTCGACCTGGATATTCCTGGCTTCGACTACTTCCAGCTGAACTTCTACAACCGCACCACCGACGGCAGCCGCGCAGGCGACAACGTGTGGCAGATCACCCCGGTGTGGTCCTACACCATTCCGGTCGGTTCGTCCGATGTGCTGATCGACGGTTTCATGGACTGGGTGGTGGACAACGACGAGAACCGCCGCGGCACCTACCAGGCCAACCTGCACTTCAACCCGCAGATCAAGTATGACCTGGGCAAGGCCTTGCACCTGGGCGAGAAGCAGCTGTATGTGGGTGTGGAGTACGACTACTGGAAGAACAAGTACGGCATCAAGGACAGCGATGCCTTCACCACTGATCAGAACACCATGAGTTTCCTGGTCAAGGTTCACTTCTGACCTGAAGCGTTGGGGCCGCGCTGCGGCCCATCGCCGGCAAGCCAGCTCCCACCTCGACCGCGCTGCCTTCAGGCCTGCGCTGTACCTGTGGGAGCGGGCTTGCCCGCGAACCGGGGCAAAGCCCCGGCCATGCAACTCAACTGGCCGGCCGAACCGCCCGCCACAATTTCCCCGCAATGCCCACCACCGCCAGCACCACGGCACCGGCCACAACCCCGACACCGCCGTTAAGCAGCGCCACGGTCAACGCCCCGCCACGCCCTTCGCTGAACGCCTCGACGGCGTGATGCAGCGGCCCGATACCGTGCACCAGGATCCCGCCACCGACCAGGAACATGGCCGCAGTGCCGATTACCGACAGGCTTTTCATCATGTACGGCGCGGCCCTGAGGATGCCGTTACCCACCGCCCGGGCCAGGCGTGATGCCTTCCGGGTCAGCCACAATCCCAGGTCATCGAGCTTGACGATACCGCCCACCAGGCCATAAACACCGATGGTCATGACAACGGCGATCCCGGACAGCACAATAATCTGCTGGGACAACGGCGAGTCGGCAACGATGCCCAAGGTAATGGCTATGATCTCTGCCGACAGAATGAAATCGGTGCGCACGGCCCCCTTGATCTTGGCTTTTTCGTACGCCACCAGGTCAACGCTGGCATCGGCCACGGCCTCCTTGCGCGCCGCATGATGGGCCTCATCCTCTTCCTTGCTGTGCAAGAACTTGTGCGCCAGCTTCTCGAAGCCTTCGAAGCACAGGTAGGCACCGCCCAGCATCAGCAACGGCGTTACCGCCCACGGAATGAACGCGCTGATCAGCAGTGCCGCCGGCACCAGAATGGCCTTGTTCACCAGCGACCCTTTGGCCACCGCCCACACCACAGGCAACTCGCGATCGGCACGTACCCCGGTTACCTGCTGGGCGTTGAGCGCCAGGTCATCGCCAAGCACACCCGCTGTTTTTTTTGCCGCGACTTTGGTCATCAGCGAGACGTCGTCCAGCAGCGTGGCGATGTCATCGATCAGTACCAGTAGACTGCTTCCTGCCATTTCAGATGTTTCCAGATGTATGAATGAGCCGGAGTCTAGCCCAAAGCCGCTGCCTTGAGCGCCCGTCGAGCCCGGTGCTACCATGCCCGATCCCTCTTAGAGGTGGCCAGACACGAGGAAGATCCCTGACCATGAGCACCATTCGCGAGCGCAACAAGGAACTGATCCTGCGCGCAGCCAGCGAGGAATTCGCCGACAAGGGCTTCGCCGCCACCAAGACCAGCGATATCGCAGCCAAGGCCGGCCTGCCCAAGCCGAACGTGTATTACTACTTCAAATCCAAGGACAATCTCTACCGCGAGGTCCTGGAAAGCATCATCGCACCGATCATGCAGGCGTCGACCCCGTTCAATGCCGACGGTGACCCGAAGGAAGTGCTGAGTGCGTATATCCGCTCGAAGATCCGCATCTCCCGCGACCTGCCGCATGCGTCCAAGGTGTTCGCCAGCGAGATCATGCACGGCGCCCCGCACCTGTCGCCGAACCAGGTGGCGCAGCTGAACGAACAGGCGCGGCATAACATCGAGTGCATCCAGCGCTGGATCGACCGCGGGCAGATCGCCCATGTGGACGCGCATCACCTGATGTTCAGCATCTGGGCAGCGACCCAGACCTATGCCGATTTCGACTGGCAGATCTCTGCGGTAACCGGCAAGGCCAAGCTCGCCGACAGCGATTATGACGCCGCAGCCGAGACCATCATCCGCATGGTGCTCAAGGGTTGTGAGCCCGAGGTGGCCTGACAGGGCCAGTGGGGCTGCTTTGCAGCCCATCGCCGGCAAGCCGGCTCCCACAGGGTACACCACAGATTTCAAGGTCTGTGACGGCTCTGTGGGAGCTGGCTTGCCGGCGATAGGGCCGGAACAGGCAATAGAGACTCAGGCTGCTACACCCGCATCCGCCTTCAACCCCACCTCCTCGATCGCACTGATCGCGCACTGCTCGTCGATATCCGACGTATCCCCGCTGATCCCGACAGCACCCAGCACCTTGCCGTCCTGATCACGAATCAGCACGCCACCCGGCGCCGGTACCACCGGCCGCTCGCCCAACCCGTTCAGCGCGGCAAAAAATGCCGGCCGCTGCTGTGCGTCCAGCGCCAACAGGCGCGACCCCTTGCCCAGGGCAATCGCCCCCCAGGCCTTGCCGGTAGCCACCTCCGGCCGAATCAGGCTGGCGCCATCCTCGCGCTGTAGCGCCAGCAAATGGCCGCCGGCATCCAGCACCGCCACGGTCAGTGGCGCAGCATTAATCTTGCGGCCCGCCGCCAGCGCGGCATTCACCAGGCTGACCGCGACTTTCAGGTTCAAAGCGTTCATGGAAAGGTCCTCTTCTTGTTGTGAGAAGCCCTGAGGGCAGTTGAAAACCGATAGAGCAAATAGAACACAACGAAATGTATTTTTGTATACAATATTTTGAAACGATCGTATGCGATGGCGCAAACCTCCGTTTTCATGGGCGCTCGGACGAAAGCGACATCCGCCGACGAAAACCCGTTGACCTAAGCGGCCAGCCGTGAATACACTCTGGCACAAAGCAAGTTGTATACAATTACAAAATCGATGAGGCACAAACCATGAGCAAAATGAGAGCAATCGATGCAGCCGTTCTGGTCATGCGCCGTGAAGGTGTAGATACCGCGTTCGGCATCCCGGGGGGCTGCCATCAACCCGTTGTACTCGGCCCTGAAGAAAGTCGGTGGCATCGATCACGTCCTCGCTCGTCACGTCGAAGGCGCCTCGCACATGGCCGAGGGTTACACCCGTGCCAACCCGGGCAACATCGGTGTGTGCATCGGCACCTCCGGCCCTGCCGGCACCGACATGGTCACCGGCCTCTACAGTGCTTCCGCCGACTCCATCCCGATCCTCTGCATCACCGGCCAGGCCCCACGTGCCCGCCTGCACAAGGAAGACTTCCAGGCTGTCGACATCACCAACATCGTCAAGCCGGTGACCAAGTGGGCCACTACCGTTCTGGAGCCGGGCCAGGTACCTTACGCCTTCCAGAAGGCCTTCTATGAAATGCGCACCGGCCGCCCAGGCCCGGTACTGATCGACCTGCCGTTCGACGTGCAGATGGCCGAAATCGAATTCGACATCGACGCCTACGAGCCGCTGCCGGTGCACAAGCCGTCCGCCACCCGCGTACAGGCCGAGAAAGCCCTGGCCCTGCTCAATGACGCCGAGCGCCCGCTGCTGGTAGCCGGTGGCGGCATCATCAACGCCGACGCCAGCGACAAGCTGGTCGAGTTCGCCGAGCTGACCGGCGTACCGGTAATCCCGACCCTGATGGGCTGGGGCACCATCCCGGACGACCACGCGCAAATGGTCGGCATGGTCGGCCTGCAGACTTCGCACCGCTACGGCAACGCCACCCTGCTCAAGTCCGACCTGGTGTTCGGTATCGGTAACCGCTGGGCCAACCGCCACACAGGTTCCGTCGACGTCTACACCGAAGGCCGCAAGTTCGTGCACGTGGACATCGAACCGACCCAGATCGGCCGTGTGTTCACCCCGGACCTGGGTATCGTTTCCGACGCCGGCAAGGCACTGGACGTGTTCCTCGAAGTGGCCCGCGAGTGGAAAGCCGCCGGCAAGCTGAAGTGCCGCAAGGCCTGGCTGGAAGACTGCCAGGAACGCAAGGCCACCCTGCAGCGCAAGACCCACTTCGACAACGTGCCGGTCAAGCCGCAGCGCGTTTACGAAGAAATGAACCAGGTATTCGGCAAGGACACCTGCTACGTCAGCACCATCGGCCTGTCGCAGATCGCCGGCGCGCAGTTCCTGCATGTTTACAAGCCACGCCACTGGATCAACTGCGGACAGGCCGGCCCGCTGGGCTGGACCATCCCTGCCGCGCTGGGCGTTGTCAAAGCCGATCCGAAGCGCAAGGTCGTCGCGCTGTCGGGTGACTACGACTTCCAGTTCATGATCGAAGAGCTGGCGGTGGGCGCGCAGTTCAACCTGCCATACGTACACGTACTGGTGAACAACGCCTACCTGGGCCTGATCCGCCAGGCGCAACGTGGCTTCGACATGGATTACTGTGTACAACTGGCGTTCGAGAACATCAACTCGACCGACGCCGCCACCTACGGTGTCGACCACGTCGCCGTGGTCGAAGGCCTGGGCTGCAAGGCCATCCGCGTATTCGAACCGGCCGAGATCGCCCCTGCCCTGCTCAAGGCCCAGAAGATGGCCGAAGAGTTCCGCGTGCCGGTGGTGGTCGAAGTGATTCTCGAGCGTGTGACCAACATTTCCATGGGCACCGAGATCAACGCGGTCAACGAGTTCGAAGACCTGGCCCTGGTCGGCAACGACGCGCCAACCGCCATCTCGCTGCTGGACTGATCGCCTGACGCCCCCAGGCACGCCCTGGGGGCCTTCATCGCAAGGAGACAACTCATGCCTCGCTTCGCTGCCAACCTGTCCATGCTGTTCACCGAACAGGACTTCCTGGCCCGCTTCAAGGCTGCCGCCGATGCTGGTTTCAGCGGCGTCGAATACCTCTTCCCGTACGACTTCAGCGCTGCCGAAATCAAGCAGCAGCTGGACGCCAACGGCCTGACCCAGGTGCTGTTCAACCTGCCTGCGGGCGACTGGTCGAAAGGTGAGCGTGGTATCACCTGCCACCCCGACCGCGTCGAGGAATTCCGCGCCGGGGTCGACAAGGCCATCGAATACGCCAAGGTGCTGGGCAATACCCAGGTCAACGCCCTGGCCGGCATTCGCCCACAAGGCCCGGACTGCGCCACCGTGCGCAAGACCTTCGTGGAGAACCTGCGCTACGCCGCCGACAAGCTGAAAGCCGCCGGGATCCGCCTGGTCATGGAAATGATCAACACCCGCGACATCCCCGGCTTCTACCTGAACACCACCAAGCAGGCCCTGGAAATCCAGGCCGAAGTGGGCAGCGACAACCTGTTCCTGCAGTACGACATCTACCACATGCAGATCATGGAAGGTGACCTGGCGCGCACCATGGAAGCCAACCTGAAACTGATCAACCACATCCAGCTGGCCGACAACCCCGGCCGCAACGAGCCAGGTACCGGCGAGATCAACTACCGCTTCCTGTTCGAGCACCTGGACCGCATCGGCTACCAGGGCTGGGTGGGCGCGGAGTACAAGCCGCTGACCACCACCGAAGCGGGCCTGGGCTGGCTGAAGACCCATAACGCAATCTGAACGGCTGAACGCTAGCCCCCTGTGAAACACGAAACCCTGTGGGAGCGGGCATGCCCGCGAACACCGGCATAGCCGGTGCCATCCACCGAGTCGCCTGTTTCGCGGGCATGCCCGCTCCCACAGGGATTGCGGTCTGCTTGAGACATTACAAATACAAAGAGGCACATTCTCATGGCTAAAATCGGTTTCATCGGCACCGGCATCATGGGCAAGCCCATGGCGCAGAACCTGCAGAAAGCAGGTCACAGCATCTTCGTTTCCACCCACCACGACGCTGCCCCGGCCGACCTGATCGCCGCCGGTGCCGTGGCCCTGGCCAACCCGAAAGAAGTTGCCCAGGAAGCCGAGTTCATCATCGTCATGGTCCCCGACACCCCGCAGGTCGAGAGCGTCCTGTTCGGTGACAACGGCGTGGCCGAAGGCGTGGGCCCGAACAAGGTGGTGATCGACATGAGCTCGATCTCCCCTACCGCTACCAAAGCCTTCGCCGAGAAAATCAAGGCCACCGGCGCTGCCTACCTGGACGCCCCGGTGTCCGGCGGCGAAGTCGGTGCCAAGGCTGCGACCCTGAGCATCATGGTCGGTGGCTGCCCGAAAGCGTTCGAGCGCACCCTGCCGCTGTTCGAAGCCATGGGCAAGAACATCACCCGCGTCGGTGGCAACGGCGACGGCCAGACCGCCAAGGTGGCCAACCAGATCATCGTTGCCCTGAACATCCAGGCCGTTGCCGAAGCCCTGCTGTTCGCCGCCAAGAACGGCGCCGACCCGGCCAAGGTACGTGAAGCACTGATGGGCGGCTTCGCTTCGTCGAAGATCCTCGAAGTGCACGCCGAGCGCATGATCAAGGGCACCTTCGACCCAGGCTTCCGCATCAACCTGCACCAGAAGGACCTGAACCTGGCCCTGCAAGGCGCCAAGGAACTGGGCATCAACCTGCCCAACACCTCCAATGCCCAGCAAGTGTTCAACACCTGCCAGGCCCTGGGCGGCGGCAACTGGGACCACTCGGCGCTGATCAAAGGCCTGGAGCACATGGCCAACTTCTCGATCCGCGACGACAAGTAATTCGAATTCGGGGGCTGCTGCGCAGCCCAATCGCCGGCAAGCCAGCTCCCACAGGGACCGCACAATCCCTAAATCCTGTGCTGTACCTGTGGGAGCTGGCTTGCCGGCGATGAATTCAACACCTTTGAACCTGCGACCACAGGTTCAACGGTGGCACCGAGCAACACCCGCCCCTGGTTCGGCCTGCACGGAGGCAGTTCCAGGGGCGTTTTTGATTGTGCAGAACAACAATAATTGGGAGCCTGCCATGTCGGTCGATCCGCAAAAAATTCTCCGCGAGCTGTTCGACACAGCCATCGCCGCCGCCCACCCCCGTCAAGTCCTCGAACCCTTTCTGCCCGCCGACCGCAGCGGCCGGGTTATCGTCATCGGCGCCGGCAAGGCCGCAGCCGCCATGGCCGAAGTGGTCGAGAAAAGCTGGCTGGGCGAAGTCTCCGGCCTGGTCGTAACCCGTTACGGCCATGGCGCCAACTGCCAGAAGATCGAGGTGGTCGAGGCCGCCCACCCGGTCCCCGATGCCGCCGGCCTGGCGGTAGCCAAGCGCGTGCTGGAACTGGTCAGCAACCTCAGTGAAGACGACCGCGTCATCTTCCTGCTGTCCGGCGGTGGCTCGGCGCTGCTGGCCCTGCCCGCCGAAGGCCTGACCCTGGCCGACAAGCAGCAGATCAACAAGGCGCTGCTGAAATCCGGCGCCACCATCGGCGAGATGAACTGCGTGCGCAAGCACCTCTCGGCGATCAAGGGCGGCCGCCTGGCCAAGGCCTGCTGGCCGGCCACGGTCTACACCTATGCCATTTCCGATGTACCCGGCGACCTCGCCACCGTGATCGCCTCCGGCCCTACCGTGGCCGACCCGAGCACCTCGGCCGATGCCCTGGCCATTCTCAAGCGCTACAACATCGAAGCGCCCAAAGCCGTTATCGACTGGCTCAACAACCCAGCCTCGGAAACCGTCAAGGCCGATGACCCGGCCCTGGCCCGCAGCCACTTCCAGCTGATCGCCAAACCTCAGCAATCGCTCGAAGCCGCCGCGGTCAAAGCCCGCCAGGCCGGGTTCAGCCCGCTGATCCTGGGCGACCTGGAAGGTGAATCGCGCGAAGTGGCCAAAGTGCACGCCGGTATCGCCCGGCAGATCGTTCAGCACGGCCAGCCGCTGAAGGCGCCCTGCGTGATCCTGTCTGGCGGCGAAACCACCGTGACCGTACGCGGCAATGGCCGTGGCGGGCGCAATGCCGAGTTCCTGCTCAGCCTCACCGAAAGCCTCAAGGGCCTGCCGGGCGTGTACGCCCTGGCCGGTGACACCGACGGCATCGATGGCTCGGAAGAAAACGCCGGCGCCTTCATGACCCCGGCCAGCTACGCCCGCGCCGAAGCCCTGGGCCTGTCGGCCAGCGACGAGCTGGACAACAACAACGGCTACGGCTAATTCGCCGCGCTGGATGCGCTGATCGTCACCGAGCCGACCCGCACCAACGTCAACGACTTCCGCGCCATCCTGATCCTCGAGACTGCCCAATCATGACGCCTGATAAAAAAGTCAAAATCCTCGCCACCCTTGGCCCTGCGATCAAAGGCATCGACGACATCCGCCAACTGGTCGAAGCCGGGGTGAACATCTTCCGCCTCAACTTCAGCCACGGCGAGCACGCCGACCATGCCCTGCGCTACCAGTGGATCCGCGAAGTCGAGCAGCAACTGAACTACCCGCTGGGTATCCTCATGGACCTGCAGGGGCCGAAGCTGCGCGTCGGCCGCTTTGCCGACGGCAAAGTGCAACTGCAACGCGGCCAGGCCCTGCGCCTGGACCTGGACAACACCCCGGGCGACAGCCGCCGGGTGAACCTGCCGCACCCCGAGATCATCGCTGCCCTCGAGCCAGGCATGGACCTGCTGCTGGACGACGGCAAGCTGCGCCTGCGCGTTACTGCCAAGCACAGCGACGCCATCGACACCGAAGTGCTGGCCGGTGGTGAGCTGTCCGACCGCAAGGGTGTCAATGTGCCGCAAGCGGTGCTCGACCTCTCCCCGCTCACCGAGAAAGACCGCCGTGACCTGGCCTTCGGCCTGGAGCTGGGCGTGGACTGGGTAGCCTTGTCGTTCGTGCAGCGCCCAGAGGACATCGTTGAAGCACGCCAGCTGATTGGCGACCGCGCCTACCTGATGGCCAAGATCGAGAAACCATCGGCAGTCGAACAGCTGCAAGCCATCGCGGAACTTGCGGATGCGATCATGGTGGCCCGTGGCGACCTGGGCGTGGAAGTGCCGGCCGAAAGCGTGCCGCAGATCCAGAAACGCATCATCGGCACTTGCCGCCAGCTGGGCAAACCGGTGGTGGTGGCCACGCAGATGCTCGAATCCATGCGCTTCTCGCCAGCGCCGACCCGTGCCGAAGTCACCGACGTGGCCAACGCCGTGGCCGAAGGTGCCGATACGGTGATGCTGTCGGCCGAGACCGCCTCGGGTGAGTACCCGCTGGAAGCCGTGCAGATGATGAGCAAGATCATCCGCCAGGTGGAGAACGGCCCGGACTACCAGGCCCAGCTCGATGTTGGCCGGCCGAAGGCCGAGGCCACCGTGTCGGACGCCATCAGCTGCGCTATCCGTCGTATCAGCGGCATCCTGCCGGTGGCGGTGCTGGTCAACTATAGCGAGTCGGGCGCCTCGACCCTGCGCGCAGCACGCGAGCGGCCACGGGCACCGATCCTCAACCTCACCCCGAACCTGGCCACCGCGCGCCGCCTGAGCGTGGCGTGGGGCGTGCACTCGGTGGTCAACGACCGCCTGCGCCAGGTTGATGAGGTTGTGTCTACCGCGTTGGAAATCGCCCAGGCGCAAGGCATGGCCAGCCGTGGCGACACGCTGCTGATCACTGCTGGTGTGCCTTTCGGCAAGCCGGGGTCGACTAACACGCTGCGGATCGAGACCTTGATCTGAAGCACCGCATCTCTCCTGTGGGAGCGGGCGTGCCCGCGAAGAGGCCAGCAGGGACAACGATGTTGCCTGAGCTGACGCCTTCGCGGGCACGCCCGCTCCCACAGGGTCGGTGGTGTCGCACACAACTGCGGAAAACCCGAGGCCCAAAGAGGCCCACCGCGCCCCATCAACCTCACTGACTGCCCCGATGTACACCAAAAATTTCGTCAACCCGTGCCCGGACTGGGCCACGGCGTTACTCAACGGCTTCAGCCAGGTGCTGCTGCTGCGCACCCCCCTGTGCGGCCTGTGCTGCCTGCTGGCCATCCTGCTGACCGCACCCAACCTGGTCGGCGGCGCCCTGCTCGGCGCCCTGGCCGGCCTGCTCACCGCCCAGGCCCGCGGCTACGATCGCGCCGACCGCCAGGCCGGGCTGTACTGCTACAACGGCGTACTCATCGGCATCCTGATCAGCGCCGTGCTGCCCTGGTCGGTCATCCTGCCGCCTCTGATCATTGCCGCTGGCGGCCTGTCGAGCATCATCACCCACCAGTGGCGCAAGCGCGGCGGCAAGCTGCTGGTCGCCTACACCGCACCCTTCGTGCTGCTGGGCTGGGCCACCCTGCTGATTGCCAGCCCTTCCCCCAGCGGCTTCGCCGAGGCCGACCCGCTGTACGCACTGGCGCGCGGCGTGGGCCAGATCTTCCTGCTCGACCAGCCGCTGGCCGGCCTGCTGATCATCATCGGCATGTTCATCGCCAACCCCTATGCAGCCCTGTGGGCCGTGCTCGGTTCGGCCATCGGCGGCGGTGTGGCACTGCTCGCCGACCAGGCACAAGCGGCCTGGCTGGGCCTGTATGGTTTCAACGCCGCGCTGGCGGCGCTGGCGTTCAGCAGGCAGGGTGAAAAGCCGTGGGTGACGTTGCTGGCCATCGCCCTGGCCCTGCTGCTGCAACCTCTGTTCAAGCTGCTACCGGTACCCGGCCTGACCGCGCCCTTTGTCGCTGCCTGCTGGCTGATGCACCTGGGCAACCACCTGGCCCAGCCCAGGCAGCGTGACGCCAGCCGCTTGCACAGCTGAAATGCAACCCCTAGGCTCAGCCCATCGCTTTTGTGGAACGAGCCAATGAACAACCCTGCGAGCCTGCGCGAGCAGCTCTACATCATCGTCTTCCAGACCGATACCGTGGCTGGAAGACGCTTCGACAAGATCCTCCTGCTGATCATCCTGGCCAGCCTGGTAACAGTGATCCTCGACAGCATCGACGAAGTGCACCAGGGCTACGCCGGCCTGCTGGCAGGCATCGAGTGGGGCTTTACCGCGATCTTCCTCGCCGAGTACCTCACCCGCCTGTACTGCTCGCCCAAGCCGCTGCGCTATGCCTTCAGCTTTTATGGCTTGGTCGATCTGCTGGCGATCGTGCCGGGGATCATCGCGCTGTACTACAGCGACGCCCAGTACCTGCTGATCATCCGGGTGATACGGATGCTGCGGATTTTCCGTGTGCTCAAGCTCAGCCCGTATCTCAAGCAGGCGCACTACCTGATAGACGCACTGCGTGGCAGCAAGCAGAAGATCATCGTGTTCCTGGTCACCGTTTCCACCCTGGTGACCGTGTTCGGTACACTGATGTATGTGATCGAAGGGCCGGAACACGGCTTTACCAGCATTCCCAAAGGTATCTACTGGGCCATCGTCACCCTGACCACGGTGGGGTTTGGTGACATCGTGCCGAAGACGCCGCTGGGGCAGGTGATATCGTCGTTGGTGATGATCATCGGTTATTCGATCATTGCCGTACCCACCGGGATATTCACCGCCGAACTGGCCAATGCCATGCGCGGGGAGCAGTTGCAGCATGATTGCCCGACCTGCAGCAAAAAGAGCCATGAGCATGGGGCGGCGTTCTGCTCCCGCTGTGGGAATGTGCTGTTTCCCAAGCAATGATGTCGCCTGTACTGGCCCTTTCGCGGGCTCGCCCGCTCCCACAGGATCACCCCAGGCCTGAGCATCGCGCCGTACCTGTGGGAGCGGGCGTGCCCGCGAAGAGGCCGGCGCAGGCAGCGGTATAACCAAAGACCTTTTTGTTCTTTAACCCCTACAAACCCACCCGCTATAGTCGCAGGCAAACTGCCAACACCTTCTCGATAACAAGGAAGCAACGTGAAAAAACTCTTCGCCGCCTCGCTGCTCGCCGCAGGCCTGGCCCTGGGCAACATCGCCCAGGCTGCCCCCACCCTGCTCAACGTGTCCTACGACGTGATGCGCGACTTCTACAAGGACTACAACCCGGCCTTCCAGAAGCACTGGGAAGCCGAGCACAACGAGAAGGTCAACGTGCAGATGTCCTTCGGCGGCTCGAGCAAACAGGCGCGAGCGGTGATCGATGGCCTGCCGGCCGATGTCATTACCATGAACATGGCCACCGACATCAACGCCCTGGCCGACAATGGCAAGCTGGTGCCGGACAACTGGGTGACCCGCCTGCCAAACAACAGCGCGCCGTTCACCTCGGCCACCGTGTTCATCGTGCGCAAGGGTAACCCCAAGGCGCTGAAAGACTGGCCCGACCTGCTCAAGGATGGCGTACAGGTGATCGTGCCCAACCCCAAGACCTCGGGTAACGGCCGCTACACCTACCTGTCGGCCTGGGGCTATGTGCTCAAGCAAGGCGGTGATGAAAACAAGGCCAAGGACTTCGTCGGCAAGCTGTTCAAGCAGGCGCCGGTGCTGGACACCGGTGGCCGTGCAGCCACCACCACCTTCATGACCAACCAGATCGGCGACGTGCTGGTGACCTTCGAGAACGAAGCCGAAATGATCGCCCGCGAGTTCGGCCGCGACCAGTTCGAAGTGGTCTACCCGAGCGTGTCGGCCGAAGCCGAACCGCCGGTCAGCGTGGTCGACAAGGTAGTGGCGAAGAAAGGCACCCAGGCCGCGGCCGAGGAATACCTGAAGTACCTGTGGTCGCCAGCCGCCCAGGAAATCGCCGCACAGAATTACCTGCGCCCGCGTGACGCGACGGTGCTGGCCAAGTACACCGACCGTTTCCCGAAAGTGGACTTCCTGTCGGTAGAGAAGACCTTCGGCGACTGGCGCACCGTGCAGAAGACCCACTTCAATGATGGTGGGGTATTTGACCAGATCTACAGCAACAATCAGTAATTGATGTAAGCCTTACCGGCCTCTTCGCGGGCTTGCCCGCTCCCACAGGATTACCACAGGCCTGAATGCTGTGGGGTCCCTGTGGGAGCGGGCAAGCCCGCGAAGGGGCCAGTGCAGGAGACATCAGACCTGGCGGAATACCAAAGCCTTCAGTCCCCCCGCCGGGTCCACATCAGGAAACTCAGGCGGGTTCTCCAGCCGCTCGACAAATGCCAGCGACGGCGCATGCTCCGCCATCCCCTCGATCAGGAACTCCGGTCC
The DNA here is from genome assembly GCA_029953615.1 of Pseudomonas putida. Taxonomy (NCBI): domain Bacteria; kingdom Pseudomonadati; phylum Pseudomonadota; class Gammaproteobacteria; order Pseudomonadales; family Pseudomonadaceae; genus Pseudomonas; species Pseudomonas putida. The sequence continues at coordinate 596,445 of CP124529.1, forward strand.
GATGCCCGGGTCGTTCACGCACGCAAGTACCGTCCCGCCCTCGCTCAACAACTCTGGCAAGCGCCGCAGGATCTTCGCGTAGTCCTGGGTCAGCACAAAACTGCCGCGCTGGAAGGTCGGCGGGTCGATGATGATCAGGTCATAAGGCCCGTACTTGCGCACCTTGCCCCACGACTTGAACAGCTCGTGCCCCAGGTACGCCACCCGCGACGCATCGTGGCCATTGAGGCGATGGTTGTCGCGGCCCCTGGACAACGCCGACTTGGCCATGTCCAGGTTCACCACCTGCTCGGCGCCACCGGCAATCGCCGCCACCGAGAAGCCGCAGGTGTAGGCGAACAGGTTCAGCACGCGCTTGCCCGCCGCCTGCTCGCGTACCCAGCGCCGGCCATAGCGCATGTCGAGGAACAAGCCGTTGTTCTGCCGCACGCCCAGGTCCAGCAGGTAGGTCAGGCCGTCTTCGACCACTTCGCGTTGTTGGCACGGCTCGCCCAGCAGCCACTGGCCCGGGCTATCGGGCAGGTAGCGGTGCTGGACAAGGATGGCCTGGCCAGTCCACTGCGGGCGCTCCGCCAAGGCACGCAGCATGGCTTCCAGTTCGGCCAGCTGGCCTTCGGGCGGTTCGCGGAACAGGGCGACCGACAGCACACCTTGCAGCCAGTCGACAGTGACCTGCTCCAGGCCCGCCCAGCAGCGGCCGCGGCCGTGGAACAGGCGGCGGGTTTCCTGCGGGGCAGGGTCGAGGGCGGCGAGCAGGTGTTGCTCCAGAATGTGGATCGGCGAAGTCATCATGGGTCGCAGGCTGGCAAAAGCGGCATTCTACCCCCTGAGGGCGCTTCGCGCCCTATCGCCGGCAAGCCAGCTCCCACAGGTACTGCACAGGTCTCGAAGCTTGCGCAGGAGCTGTGGGAGCTGGCTTGCCGGCGATAGGCCGCAAAGCGGCCTCAATGCCCCTTTACCGCCATGGTCCCGGGCCGGAACCACCACCCCTGCTGCATCCCCGCCGCTGCCAGAAGAATCAACGCAACCCCCAGCCACTGCAGCGGCACCAGGCGATGCCCGAACGCCACCCAGTCCACCAGAATCGCCGCAATCGGGTAGATGAACGACAGTGCCCCGGTCAACGCCGTGGGCAAGCGCTGGATGGCGCTGTACAGCAGCACATACATCAAGCCGGTGTGCACCATGCCCAATGTCACCAGGCTGGCCAGCGCCGGCAGTTCACCGGGCAACCCGCCAAGCTTGACCCACGGCGCCAGCAGCAGCACACCCGTGGCCACCTGGATCAGCGCGATCAGGTGCGGTGGCGTGCCACTCAGGCGTTTGATGATCAACGCCGCGATGGCATACAGGAAGGCCGCCCCCAGCGCCAGCGCAATGCCCAGCAAATAGTCCTCACCGCCACCCTGCCCCGCGCCATGGGCACTGACGATGGCCAGCATGCCGAGGAACGCCACGCTCAGCCAGGTGACCTTGGCCAGGGTGATCTTCTCGCCCAGGAACACTGCCGCCAGCCCAACCAATATGAACGGCTGCACGTTGTACACCGCCGTGCCGATGGCAATCGACGCCCGCGAGTAGGAGGCGAACAGCAGCACCCAGTTGCCGACAATGGCCACACCGCTGGCAATCGCCAGCAGAAACGCCGTGCGGCTGATCACGCCCGGCCGCAGCAAGCCGAAACCTGCGCAAATAGCCAGCAAGGTTACGGCACCGAATACGCAGCGCCAGAACACCACCTCGAGCACCGGCTGGCCGGACACCAGCACGAACCAGCCGATGGTTCCTGAAATCAGCATGGCGGCGACCATTTCCAGCGAGCCACGACGCAACGAACTATCCATCTCACACCTCCTGTCGATGATGGCAACAGTATGCAAATGTTTCTGCGAGGCCTTCCAGCGGATATCGAAGGTGGATTTGCCGAACTACCTTTACTATCAAGGCAAATCACACGAACGACCTTACGAGGTGACCATGACCGATGCCATCGACCAACTGCTGATCAATGCACTGATGGAGGATTCACGCCGTTCGCTCAAGGCCTTGGCGCAGATCAGCGGGCTGTCGGCACCCAGCGTCAGCGAACGCCTGCGCCGGCTGGAGGAACGCGGCGTATTGCGCGGTTACACCGTTGAGGTCGATCCGCGCGCCTTTGGCTACCAGCTGCAGGCCATCGTGCGCATCCGCCCGCTACCGGGGCAGTTGCAGGAGGTGGAGCGGCAGATCATCGCCATTCCCGAGTTCACCGAGTGCGACAAGGTTATTGGCGAAGACTGCTTCATTGCCCGCCTGCATGTACGCTCGATGGAGCAACTGGACACCCTGCTCGACCGCCTCTATACGGTGGCCGAGACCAATACCGCAATCATCAAGAAGACTCCGGTGAAGCGGCGGTTGCCGCCGATGGACTGATTTCCTCCTGTTCTGGCCTCTTCGCGGGCACGCCCGCTCCCACAGGATCTCCACAATCCCCGGACGCAATGCGGTCCCTGTGGGAGCGGGCGTGCCCGCGAAAAGGCCGGCACAGGGAAAAGTTGACTAATTTTTGTACACAAGAATGTCACCATAAGTGCCGTTTTTGTGTGCACTTACCAGTATCACGCCCCAATACGTTACACACTTCCCACAATTTATTCTGACCAACTGATCAACTAAATCATCTTCGAAAAATATAAACCTGTTCACTTGGTCAACTTATATCTCCTTATTTTCATCAACTTATATTTCAACAAGATAGATTCAAAATGATGGCAAGCTGAAAGTTGCTTTTCCCTTGGCATGGAACTCGCTTTTGTGTGTTCGTGTTTTGTATACAAACCAAGCAAAACATAAATACACAAGAACCCGCGACGCCGACTCAACATCGGCCGCCGCGCCCCAAACCCTGAGATGCCAACGCTGCACCGACGAGATGGCGAGCCCGTGCGCATGCCCGCTCATCGCAGTCACGTGCATCAGGAGCCCGCCGGAATGAGTACCAGCCTCGACCTTGCCCCTGAACTATCCGTCGCCAGCACCCACCCCGCTTCCCCTCTTGCCGGTCACCAGCCGGAACTTGCCCTGAGCCCGCGCCTGCACAACCGCGACCTCGCCCCGACACGCGTCGAGGGCCGTCGCTGGGGCGGCTACAGCATCTTCGCGCTATGGACCAACGATGTGCACAACATCGCCAACTACTCGTTCGCCATGGGCTTGTTCGCCCTCGGCCTGGGTGGCTGGCAAATCCTGCTGTCGCTGGCCATCGGCGCGGCGCTGGTGTACTTCTTCATGAACCTGTCCGGCTATATGGGGCAGAAGACTGGCGTGCCGTTCCCGGTGATCAGCCGCATCGCCTTCGGCATCCACGGCGCGCAGATTCCGGCACTGATCCGCGCGGTCATCGCCATCGCCTGGTTCGGCATCCAGACCTACCTGGCTTCGGTGGTACTGCGTGTGCTGCTTACTGCCGTATGGCCGCAAATGGCAAGCTACGACCATGACAGCATCCTCGGCCTGTCGAGCCTGGGCTGGGTGTGCTTCGTGTCGATCTGGCTGGTGCAACTGGTGATCCTGGCCTACGGCATGGAGATGGTGCGCCGCTACGAGGCCTTCGCCGGTCCGGTGATCCTGCTGACCGTCGCCGCCCTGGCAGTGTTCATGTACTTCAAGGCCGACGCCCGCATCGCCTGGTCGGTGGCAGAGCCGCTGACCGGTTACGAGATGTGGCGCAACATCTTTGCCGGCGGCGCGCTGTGGCTGGCGATCTACGGCACCCTGGTGCTGAACTTCTGTGACTTCGCTCGCTCCTCGCCCTGCCGCAAGACCATCCGCGTCGGCAACTTCTGGGGCCTGCCGGTGAACATCCTGGTATTCGCCATGATCACCGTGGTGCTGTGCGGCGCGCAGTTCCGGATCAACGGCCAGATTATCGACAGCCCGACCCAGATCGTCGCCGCCATCCCCAGCACAGCGTTCCTGGTACTTGGCTGCCTGGCCTTCCTGATCGTCACGGTGGCAGTGAACATCATGGCCAACTTTGTCGCCCCGGCCTTCGTCCTTAGCAACCTGGCACCACCGCCACCTCAACTTCCGCCGCGCCGGGCTGATCAGCGCCACCCTGGCGGTGCTGATCCTGCCGTGGAACCTGTACAACAGCCCGCTGGTAATCGTGTATTTCCTGTCCGGCCTGGGTGCCCTGCTCGGCCCGCTGTACGGGGTGATCATGTCCGACTACTGGTTGCTGCGCAAAGGCTGCATCAACGTGCCTCAGCTGTACAGCGAAGACCCGGCCGGCGCCTACCACTACACCAAAGGCATCAACCTGCGTGCAGTAGCCGCCTTCGTGCCTGCCGCACTGCTGGCCATCGTCCTGGCGCTGGTGCCCAACTTCCAGAGCGTGGCGCCATTCTCCTGGCTGATCGGTGCCGGCATCGCCGCCGCCCTGTACCTGCTGATTGCACCACGCCAACGCCACTACCACGACGTCAGCGGCGAATGCATCGCCGTTGACCACAGCAGCCATTGATCAGGGAGGACTGCCCATGCGTATTCTGATCGCCAACGTCAACACCACCGAAGCCATCACCGAGGCCATTGCCGAACAGGCCCGTGCGGTGGCCGGGCCCGGCACTGAAATCATCGGCCTCACCCCATGGTTCGGTGCCGAGTCGGTGGAAGGCAACTTCGAAAGTTACCTGGCCGCCATCGCGGTGATGGACCGGGTGCTGGCCTACGAAGGCCCCTACGACGCCGTGATCCAGGCGGGTTACGGCGAACACGGCCGCGAAGGCCTGCAGGAACTGCTGAACGTGCCGGTGGTGGACATCACCGATGCTGCCGCCAGCACGGCGATGTACCTGGGCCATGCCTACTCGGTGGTGACCACTCTGGATCGCACCGTGCCGCTGATCGAAGACCGCCTGAAGCTTTCCGGCCTGTATGACCGCTGCGCATCGGTGCGGGCCAGCGGGCTGGCAGTGCTGGAGCTGGAAGCCGATCCGCAGCGGGCCGTGGAGGCGATTGTCGAGCAGGCAGAACGCGCCGTGCATGACGACAAGGCCGAGGTGATCTGCCTGGGTTGCGGCGGCATGGCCGGTCTGGACGAGCAGATCCGCCAGCGCACCGGCGTGCCGGTGGTGGATGGTGTGAGCGCGGCGGTAACCATTGCAGAATCGCTGGTACGCATGGGCTTGAGTACCTCCAAGGTACGTACCTATGCCACGCCACGGGTGAAGAAAGTGGTGGGCTGGCCGATGCGCTTCGGCCGTTGACCCTTGGGTTGACCGTACCGGCCTCTTCGCGGGCTTGCCCGCTCCCACAGGGTCCCACTGCCTTCAGGGCCATGCAGTACCTGTGGGAGCGGGCAAGCCTGCGAAGAGGCCGGTACAGGAAAACCCTCACTAGCGGATCAGGTCGGGCAGCTATGTGCACCATCATTCAAGCCCTGGCGCACGTTGCGGCTTAGCAGGCTGGCCTTGCCGTCGTGCCAGGTCAGGGTGAGGACGTAGAGGGTGTCGAAGTCGTCGCCGTTCCAGTCCTCGGTGATCACCCGCTCTTCACCCAGGGCCTTGCCAGCCACGGCATTGATCAGGTCGGGGAGGTAGCCATGCGACCAGGCGGTGTACACGGTCGCGTTACGGTACTTGTCGCGCAGCAGCTCTTCGGCCAGCGCGTCGGTGTCGTTGGCGCCGTAGTCAATGTTGACTGGCAGGCCCAGGCGAATGGCGCTGGGGCTGATGGTCATCAGCGGGCGAATGTAGCTGTAGCTTTCGTCCTTGCTGCCTTCCTCGACATGCCGTGAAGGGTTGGCAGCGAACACGTAATCGGCCTTTCCAAAGCGCTCGGGCAGCACGGTAGCCAGGTCCAGCGCCCGGTTGAGGCCCTGGCAGTTCAATTGACCCAGCCCCTCGCCCGGCTTCTCGGCGTGGCGCAGGAACACCAGGGTCTGGGTGCCATCCACCGGTTGCGCCCGGCTTTCGACAGCCTCCAACGCCAGCGGTACGGCAACGGCAGTCAGCACCAGGCTCAGCAACCAGTGACGACGACGGCGGAAGAATGTTGGCAACTTCATCAGGACAGGCTCGAGTGGCAGAAAATCGGGTTGACCCGCCACATCCCCCGCCGATAGCACCGCGGGGCATCCTTGTAGTGAATGCCGTCCTTGGCAACGAGTGAGGGTGAGAGTGCCCTGAACCCGTTTGGTTCCTTCCTGGAGGTGGATGCCGTTCCCTAGGCAAGGCTTACGTTAGAGGATGGGTGTTGCCGAATTGTGTAACGTGCAAGAACCTCGCGTTGCAATACGGCTCCTCAATCATCGCGCGTCAGCACTTCCAGCAATTCGATCTCGAAGGTCAAATCCGAACCGGGCGGAATCGCCCCCACGCTGCGCTCGCCGTAGCCAAGGTGCGCCGGTACCAGCAGCTTGCGCTTGCCGCCTACGCGCATCCCCATCAGGCCTTGATCCCAGCCCTTGATCACCCGGCCGGTGCCGATCACGCACTGGAACGGTTTGCCGCGCGACCAGGACGAATCGAACTCGCTGCCGTCGGCCAGCCAGCCGGTGTACTGGGTGGTGATCAGGGCACCTTTGACGGCGGCTTTGCCATCCCCCTCCACAAGGTCGATGATCTGCAGTTCCTGGCTCACGGGGCATCCTCCAATACTGGAAACAAAGCCGCCCTTTTCTCAGGTATGCAACGGTTTGGCAAGTTCGGTTTGATCAGCCGAGCTGCTCGAAAGCTTCCTGGCCGGTCAGTTCCTTGGTCTGGTTGGCGAAGCAGTACCAGGCGGGTTTCTCTTCGACGAAAATCTGCAGGTCGAAATCCCACTCCTGGTCGCCGTCGAGCAGGCCGACCGGCACGGCGTGGAAGTCATTGGCCTTGAGCCGGTAGTACAGGTGCGTGCCGCACTGGCCGCAGAAACCGCGCTGGGCCCAGTCGGAAGACTCATACACGCTGGGCGCGCGCCCTTCGATCACCGGTGGCTGGCTGCAGTGCACCACCAACAGTGGGCCACCGGTCCACTTGCGGCACATGCTGCAGTGGCAGGCGCTGATATGGGTGTTGTCGACGATGACCCTTGAGCCGGGTGGCGCCGCACAGGCAGGTGCCGTGTTTTTCCAGGGCCATGGCTGGCTCCTTCAGCAAGGGATGGGCAGACCAGTATAGTTGCGCTCCTACAGCGCATCGCGTGGGCTTCTAGATGTAAATGGTACCGCGCATGTACAGCGCCGCCCGACCACTGATGATCACCCGGCCGTTACCCGGCACTTCGCACCGCAGCTGCCCTTTGCGCACCCCACCCTGCTCGCAGCTCAGCGCGTCCTTGCCCAGGCGCTCGGCCCATATAGGCGCCAGCGAAGTGTGCGCCGAGCCGGTCACCGGGTCTTCGTTCACACCGACCCGCGGGCCAAACCAGCGAGTGACGAAATCAAAACCACGGCCTGCTGCGGTAACGGCGATACCGCGCACATCGAAAGCCGACAGCGCAACAAAATCCGGCTTCAGGGTGTCAAGCGACAGGGCGTCATCGATCACCACCACATAGTCGTCACTGCGGTACAACGCCTGTGCCTGACCAAGGCCCAGCGCCTGCAGCAGGCCCTGCGGAATGTCCACGGCGACCGGCTGTTTGGCCGGGAAGTCCATGGCCAGCAGCCCGTCGGCATTGCGGCTGACACGCAGCTCGCCACTGCGGGTATTGAAGCGCAGCACCTGCGCCTGCTCGCCCAGTTGCTCGAACAGCACATAGGCCGAGGCCAGGGTGGCATGGCCGCACAGGTCGACTTCCACGGTCGGGGTGAACCAGCGCAGGTCGAAGGTTTCGCCGTTGCGCACGAAGTAGGCGGTTTCCGACAGGTTGTTTTCTTCAGCGATACGCTGCAGCACATCGTCCGGCAGCCAGCTTTGCAGCGGGATCACTGCCGCCGGGTTGCCCCCGAACGGTTCGGCGGAAAACGCATCGACCTGGAAGATTTCAAGTTGCATGCACACACTCCTTATTGCCCGACCGCTGCCAGGCAGATGGATAAAAAGGGTTACTGGCGTACCGGGGTCAACACGGCTTCGCCGGCAAAGAACGCCTGCAGGTTGCGCAACACCAAGGTTACCGTGTCGCGTGCCGCCTCCGGCGACTGGCCAGCCACGTGGGGGGTGAGGACGGTGTTGCCAAGGGCCTTGAGGGCATCGGGCACAGCTGGCTCGTCGTCGAACACATCCAGTGCCGCACCCGCCAGCTGGCCATGCTGCAGCGCGGCCACCAGGGCCTGGGTGTCGACCACGCTGGCACGGGCGATATTCACCAGGTAGCCCTCGGGCCCCAAGGCCTTGAGCACCTGTGCATCGACCAGGTGGTGGGTGTTGGCACCGCCGGGGGTGGCCACCACCAGGATGTCGACGGCTTCGGCCAGGTGCAGCGGGCTGTCGTACCAGGTGTAGGGCACGTCCTGGCGCGGCGCGCGGCTGTGGTAGCTGACGGGCATGTCGAAGCCCAGGTGGGCGCGCTTGGCGATCGCCAGGCCTACGGCGCCGAGGCCGAGAATGCCCAGGCGCTTGCCACTGACGGAAGCGCTGATAATCCCGGTTCCATTCGCCACGCCGGGTGCTGGCATCGGCACGGGGAACGTCGCGCAGCAGCGCCAGCAGCAGGGCAAGGGTGTGGTCGGCGACCGCAGCGGCATTGGCCCCGGCGCCGTTGGTGACGGTGATGCCGCGGGCGGAAGCGGCGGTCAGGTCGACTTGCTCGTAGCCAGCGCCGATCACGCAGATGATCTGCAAGTTGGGCAATGCGTCGATTTCGGCTGCAGTCAGGCCCAATGGGCCACGGGTGAGCACGGCGTCGATTTCCTGGGAATGGCGCAGAATGGCATCTGCCCGCTGTTGCGGCGAGGGGGCACGGATCAGGCGGTAGCCGGCCTGCTCCAGTATGGGCAGGTAATCATCGACGGTTTCCACCAGTACCAGGACTGTCTTGTGCATGCCACCTCCTTTTTTGAAGGGGCATTATGCGGAATCAGTAGCCAATACAGTCAATCGAAATAACGAGGCAAAACTGTACTGTACCGCTCCCCGCGAACCCGCTCAAGCTCAAGCTCAAGCTCAAGCTCAAGCTCTTGATCTTGATCTTGATCTTGATCTTGATCTTGATCTTGATCTTCGCGACTTCAGGAGGCCGAGCAGAGGTCTTGCGGAGGGAGGTGACGGGCATGGATGCCCGTCAAGCGCTGAGGCCCCATGGATGGGGCCTGCAGCGCGTACTCCCGGGAGCAAGACCGGCGCGAGGGAACCCCGGAGCGCAGCGTAGGGGCCGGATGATGGGAGCGCAGCGTTTTTTGGTTACTTTTTGCCGCGTTTGGCAAAAAGTGACTCGCCGTAAGGGCGAAAAGGTGAGTGTGCGTCGCCATCGTAAATGGACTATGCGCGATATCAAGACCAGTACTTTTCCGCTCTTCGCTCTTCGCTCTTCGCTTTTCGCTTTTCGCTTTTCGCTTTTCGCTTTTCGCTTTTCGCTTTTCGCTTTTCGCTTTTCGCTTTTCGCTTTTCGCTTTTCGCTTTTCGCTTTTCGCTCTCAAGCGTGGGCATCAACAACAAGGTCAACATTCATTTTCAAAGGTGGCGCTTATTCACCTTTCCGCCCTTACGGCGGGTCCCTTTTTGTCGTGGCAAAAAGGAACCAAAAACCGTCGGCTCCCATCATCCGGCCCCTGCGCTGCGCTCCGGGGTTCCCTCGCTACGGGCCTGCTCCCGGGAGTACGCGCTGCAGGCCCCATCCATGGGGCCTCAGCGCTTGACGGGCATCCATGCCCGTCACCTCCCTCCGCAGTCCCTTCGCTCGGCCTCCTGAAGTCGCAATCTGCGGCGCCTGAAATATCGCGCGCTTAAAAGCAAAAGCAAAAGCAAATGCAACGGCAACGGCAACGGCAACGGCAACGGCAACGGCAACGGCAACGGCAACGGCAAGTTTGCAATTATTGGGCGAAAGCGCGCCCCAGGCCGCCCGGCACACCGCTGCTGTCAGTCTCCTGCCACGGCCCATCCGGGCTCAGCGACCAGCTCCAGCCGTTGTCGAAGCGGTAGTAGGTCCGCTGCCGGTAAAAGGTATTGGGCTTCTTCTCCAGCACATACACACCCAGCTTCGGATCCCAATGGCTGGCCCCACCAGGTGGCGGCGCGAAGCTGGCCGAGGTGCGCGGCATCGGCTTGGGCGTGGCCGCAGGCTTGCTCGGGGCCGGCTGCCTGTCCGGCACTGGCTTTACCGCCGGCCCCGGCTGCGGCGGCAGGCGCTCGATCGGTGGTTCGGGCTGCTCGTACGGCTCACGCACCGTACACGCAGACAAACCCAGGGCCAGGGTGATCAGGGTCAGGCGGACGATGCTGTGCATGGCATTGCTCTCTTACGGGTCGGGGCTGTCGATGGTCAGGTGCTGGGTGGCCTGGGTGGCGCTGGGCAGTGGTGTGCCCTGGCCAATCCACTCGCCATGGGTTGGCTGGCCAGCGCGTGATACACGTGCAACGAGTTGGACTTCGGCAAAGTCCGACAGTTTCATCTGCGGCATCATGGCGTCAGCATCGGACAACTCCACCTCGATCGGCAACTGCGCCACCGTCACCCGCTTGGCCGCCAACGGCATGGGCGGGCCATTGCTGGCACGGGCGAAGATGAACACCGTGTCGTCCGGTTTGACCTTGTCCTTCAGCGCCGCCGCCAGCGCCACCCGCACCTTCAAGCGAGCCGCCACCGGCGCCGTAGCCTGCCCCGGTGAGCCACCCAGGCGCTCGGCAGCACGGTCGATGCCGCCCTGCAGCGCCGCACGCGAGGCATCACCCTCCGGCAGCTGCGCCAGCAGGCGCTTCCAGTAATCGATGGCTTCCTGATAACGCTCGCCCTCAAAGGCGGCGATACCACGCAGGCCAAGGCTGGTCACTTCGTTGGGGTCGGCTTTCAGCGCCTCGTCAGTCAGCGCCTGCAACTGCGCGCTCCATTGCTTGTCGGCGGCGAAGTACAGCGCCTGTGCCCACTGCCCGAGCAATTCGGGCTGGCGACCGCCCAGGGCCACGGCGCGCTCGAAGGTACGCGCGGCATCGGCGGGGCGCTGCTCGGCCATATAGGCGCGGCCAAGGAAGTACATGGCCTCGGCCGATTCCGGCTGGGCCTGCACCACGCGCTCCAGGCGGGCCGTCATTTCTTCCATCGACTTGGGCGCCTCGGCAAACTCCTGGGTCAGTTCCACCTTGTCGGCTGCGCCGAAATGCAGGTACAGCCCCAGCGCCATCAGCGGCACCAGCAGCGCCGCCAGCAACGGCAGGGCCTTGCCCAGGCTGCTCTGGCGCGTGGGCTCGGCACCTTCGGTATCGGCCAGCAGCTCACGGGCGGCCTCGTCACGGCCCTTGGCCATCTGCACCTCGTCAAGCACGCCAGCGGCCTGCTGGGCAGCCAGTTCGGCGACGCGCTCCTGGTACAGGGCCACGTTCAGGGCGGTGCGGTCTTCTTCCTGCTGGCGGCCACGGCCACGCAGGGTCGGGATCAGCAGGAAGCTGAGGGCAGCGAGCAGCAACAGGCCCGCGCTAAGCCAGAATTCAATCATGGGTCTGTTCTTTTTCCAGCAATTTGGCGAGACGCTCGCGTTCTTCGGCAGACAACTCATTGGCGCCCTGCACAGCCGTACCGCGGCGCCGACGCACGATCAGCGCCAGTACCACGAAACCACCGGCCAGCAAAATCCCCGGGCCGAACCACAGCAGCCAGGTGCGCCCGCTGAGCGCCGGCTTGTAACGCACGAAGTCGCCATAGCGGTCGACCATGAAGTCGACGATCTGCTGGTTGCTCTTGCCCTCGCCGAGCATTCGGAAGATTTCCCGACGCAGGTCGGCGGCAATCGGCGCGTTGGAGTCGGCGATGTCCTGGTTCTGGCACTTGGGGCAGCGCAGCTCCTTGGTCAGCTGCTGGTAGCGCTCACGCTCGGCATCGTCGCGGAACTGGTAGGTGTCGATGGCCGCCTTGGCCACGCCTGCCAGGCTCAACCCCATGAAGAGCCCCAGCAAGGCAGCTGCCAGCCCCCGCTTCATGGCTTGGCCTCGTCGACCAGGCCTTGGTAAAGCGGCGCCAGCTGCTCACGCCAGACCGTGGCATCGACCACGCCCACGTGCTTGTAGCGGATGATGCCCTTGGCATCGATCAGGAAGGTTTCCGGCGCGCCATATACACCCAGGTCCAGGCCCAGGCTGCCCTGATCGTCACGAATGTCCAGCTGGTACGGGTTGTGAAACTCGGCCAGCCACTTCAGGGCCGCTGCATTGTCGTCCTTGTAGTTGACGCCGTGAATCACCACGCCCTGCTGGGCCAGCTGGTTCAGGTACGGGTGCTCGACCTTGCACGATGGGCACCAGGTGGCCCACACGTTGACCAGTGCCGGGCGGCCGCGCAAGTCGGCCTCGGTCAGGGTACGGTCGCCCTGGGTCGAGGCCAGGGAGAACGCCGGGAAAGGCTTGCCGATCATCGCCGAGGGCAGCTCGTCAGGCTTGAGGAACAGCCCTTTGTAGAGGAACACCGCCACCAGCAGGAACACCGCCAGGGGGACTACCATGATCCAACGCTTCATGCAGCTGCTCCAGACACGCCCAGGGCATCACGCACCCGGGTCTTGACCTTGACGCGGTAGCGCCGGTCGAGGGCCGCCAGCAACCCGCCCAGGCCGGTCAGCAGACCGCCCAGCCAGATCCAGCGGACGTAAGGCTTGATATGCACGCGCACTGCCCAGGCGCCGTTCTCCAGTGGCTCGCCGAGGGCTACGTACAAGTCGCGGGTAAAGCCGGCGTCGATGCCGGCTTCGGTCATCATCGACTGCTGCACGGTGTACAGGCGCTTCTCCGGGTGCAAGGTGGTCACTTCACGGCCATCGCGGCTGACCACCACGGTGCCCTTGTCGGAAATGAAGTTCGGCCCTTCGAAGTGCCTGGCACCCTGGAACAGGAAGTGGTACCCGCCCAGCTCCACGCTCTCGCCCGGCGCCATGCGCAGGTCGCGTTCGGCGCTGTTGTTGCTCGACAGCACCACGCCCAGCGCGCACACCGCCAGGCCCAGGAGTGCGCCAGTTGCATGCCCCAGTAGCTGCGACCGAGCCCGGGCAAGCCCTTGAGCAGGCCTTTGTGGCGGGTCTTGTCGAGAATGTCACGCAGCCCGCCAAGCACTACCCAGGCGGCCAGGGCGAAAGCGGTCAGGGTCGGCCAGTCGAAGTCGTCGACGATAAAGCCGGCCACCGGCGCAAGGATGGCGCTGCCGAGCAGCACCGGGGTCATCATGCTGGCCAGCCACTTGCCCGGGGTGTCTTTCCAGCGCACCACCACGCCCACGCCCAGCACCACCATCAGCAGCGCCATCAGCGGTAGGAACAAGGCGTCGAAATACGGTGGGCCGACCGACAGCTTGGCCCCGGTGAGCGCATCGAGCACCAGTGGGTACAGGGTACCGAGCAGAATCATCGAGGCCGCCACCACCAGCACCAGGTTGTTGGCCAGCAACAGCGTCTCGCGTGACCACAGGGCAAAGCCGACCTGGCTCTTGACCACCGGTGCGCGCAGGGCAAACAGGGTGAGCGAACCACCGACCACGAACAGCAGGAAGATCAGGATGAAAATGCCGCGAGACGGGTCGGCGGCAAACGCGTGCACCGAGGTCAGCACACCGGAGCGCACCAGGAAGGTCCCCAGCAGGCTCAACGAGAATGCGGCAATCGCCAGCAGCACGGTCCAGCTCTTGAACACCCCGCGCTTCTCGGTCACCGCCAGCGAGTGGATCAGTGCCGTGCCCACCAGCCAAGGCATGAACGAGGCGTTTTCCACCGGGTCCCAGAACCACCAGCCGCCCCAGCCCAGCTCATAGTAGGCCCACCATGAGCCCAGGGTAATGCCAACGCCGAGGAAGGCCCAGGCAACGATGGTCCAGGGCCGCGACCAGCGCGCCCAGGCGGCGTCCAGGCGGCCACCGAGCAAGGCCGCGATGGCGAAGGCGAAGGCGACCGAGAAACCGACGTAGCCCATGTACAGCATCGGTGGGTGGACGATCAGGCCAAAGTCCTGCAGCAGCGGGTTGAGGTCGCGGCCATCGGTCGGCACCTGCGGCAGCAGGCGCTGGAACGGGTTGGAAGTGATGATCAGGAAGCTCAGGAAGCCCACGCTGATCATGCCCATGACAGCCAGCACCCGGGCCAGCATCACCTGCGGCAACTGCCGCGAGAACACCGACACGGCGAAGGTCCAGCCGCCGAGGATCAGCGCCCACAGCAGCAACGAACCTTCGTGGGCGCCCCACACCGCACTGAACTTGTAGTACCAGGGCAAGGCGCTGTTGGAGTTGCTGGCCACATAGGCAACCGAGAAGTTGTCGGTCATGAAGGCATGGGTCAGGCAGGCGAAGGCAAAGGCCAGGAAGGCGAACTGCCCCCACGCCGCCGGCCGTGCCAGGCTCATCCACAGGCTGTCGCCACGCCAGGCGCCGAGCAGCGGCACGCTGGCCTGTACGACGGCAAAGCAGATGGCCAGGATCATTGCCAACTGGCCGAGCTCGGGAATCACCAGCGCCGCGTTCATGGCCTGGCCTCCCCGCCGGTGGCGGCCTGGCCGCTTTCCTTCAGGGCCTTGGTGACCTCGGGCGGCATGTACTTCTCGTCGTGCTTGGCCAGTACTTCATCGGCCACCACCACACCGTCGGCGTTGAGCTTGCCGAGGGCGACGATGCCCTGCCCTTCGCGGAACAGGTCGGGCAGGATGCCACGGTAGGTGATCGGCACCGACTTGTTGAAGTCGGTGACCACGAAGCGCACGTCCAGCGAATCGGACGAACGCTGCACCGAGCCTTTCTCGACCATGCCGCCGGCGCGGATGCGGGTGTCCAGCGGCGCTTCGCCGTTGGCGATCTGGGTCGGGGTGTAGAACAGGTTGATGTTCTGCTGCAATGCGCTCAAGGCAAAGCCGACGGCAACCCCGACGCCGACCAGCAGGCCGGCGATGAGCAACAGGCGTTTCTTGCGCTGCGGATTCACTGGTTGTTCTCCCGGCGCAAACGGCGCGCCTCATCTTGCAGGTAGGCGACGGCGGGCCAGCACGGGGGCGGCGACATTCAGCGCCAGCACCGCCAGGCAGATGCCATAGGCCGTCCACACGTACAGGCCATGGTGGCCCATGGCGAGAAAGTCACCGAAGGTGGCAAAACTCATTGTGCGGCCCTCCGCCCCAGGCTGTTCAATACCTCATCCTTGACCCAACTGGCGCGCGCCTCGCGCTTGAGCACTTCCAGGCGCATGCGCAGCAACAGCACCGCGCCAAAGAAGCAGTAGAAGCCCAGCGCCGTGCACAGCAGCGGTAGCCACATTTCTGCGGGCATCGCCGGTTTTTCGGTGAGGGTGAAGGTGGCACCCTGGTGCAGGGTGTTCCACCACTCCACCGAGTACTTGATGATCGGGATGTTCACCACGCCGACAATCGCCAGTACCGCGCAGGCCTTGGCCGCACTGTCACGATTACTGATTGCCTGGCCCAGCGCAATGATGCCGAAGTACAGGAACAGCAGGATGAGCATGGACGTAAGGACGGGCATCCCATACCCACCAGCTACCCCAGGTCGGCTTGCCCCAGATGGCGCCGGTGACCAGCGCCACGGCGGTCATCCAGGCGCCAATCGGTGCGGCGCATTGCAAGGCGACGTCGGCCAGTTTCATCTTCCACACCAGCCCCACCACCCCGGCCACGGCCAGCAGCACGTAACAGGACTGCGCCAGCATGGCCGCCGGCACATGGATGTAGATGATGCGGAAGCTGTTGCCTTGCTGGTAGTCCTGCGGGGCGAAGGCCAGGCCCCAGGTGATGCCGACCAGCAGCAGAAGCACGGCTGCACCGGCAAGCCACGGCAGCATGCGGCCACTGATGGCATAGAACCATTTGGGGGAGCCCAGCTTGTGGAACCACGTCCAGCTTATTTTCATCAGGGTACATCCAGGGTATTGGCCGGGCTTGAAAGCCCGGGACTCGTTATTCGCCAACGCTGATCTTCAGGCCGGCCGCTATCGCAAAGGGTGCCAGGGTCACGGCCAGGGCCGTCAGGCTGGCGAGCCAGAGCAGGTGGCCGGTTGCTGGCATATTCTGCAACGCCGCTTGCAACGCACCACTGCCCAGGATCAATACAGGGATATACAACGGCAGAATCAGCAATGCCAGCAGCAAACCGCCGCGCTTCAGACCGACTGTCAGCGCCGCGCCCACCGCGCCCAGCAGGCTCAGCACCGGCGTGCCCAGCAACAGCGAGCCGAGCAGCACCGGCAGGCAATGGCTTGGCAGCCCCAGCATCAGCGCCAGCAGCGGCGCCAACAATACCAGCGCCAGCCCGGAAAAGATCCAGTGCGCCAGCACCTTGGCCAGCACCAGCAACGCCAACGGATGCGGCGACAGCACCCACTGCTCCAGCGAGCCGTCCTCGAAATCGCTGCGGAACAGGCCGTCCAGCGACAACAGCACTGCCAGCAGTGCCGCCACCCAGACCAGGCCGGGCGACAAGGTTTGCAACAATTGGCTTTCCGGGCCGACTGCCAACGGGAACAACGCCACCACGATGGCGAAGAACACCAACGGGTTGGCCAGCTCGGCCGGGCGGCGGAACAGCAAGCGTGCTTCGCGGCGCAACAACAGGATGAATACGCTCATGCCGCCCATTGCCCCAGGTTCAGTTCACGGTAACCGGAGGGCTTGCGTTCCAGCGTGTGGTGAGTGGTGAGCACCACCGTGCCGCCCTGCTCGCAGTGGGCCGCCAGGTGCGCTTCAAGCTGCGCCACGCCCTGCTTGTCGAGGGCGGTGAACGGTTCGTCGAGAATCCACAGCGGCGGGCTGGCCAGGTACAGCCGGGCCAGGGCCACGCGGCGCTGCTGGCCGGCGGACAGGGTGTGGCAGGGTACATCTTCGAAGCCACGCAGGCCCACGGCCGCCAGTGCCGTCCAGATCGCCTCGCGGCTGGCCGGCTGGTGCAGGGCGCACAACCAGGTGAGGTTCTCCTCGGCGGTGAGCAGGTCCTTGATGCCGGCGGCGTGGCCAATCCACACCAGGATGCTGGCCAGGGCGTGGCGCTGCTCGGCCAGTGGCTTGCCGCCCAGCAGGATCTGCCCGGCGGTCGGCTGCATCAGGCCGGCCAGCAGGCGCAGCAGGCTGGTCTTGCCGCTGCCGTTGGGGCCGCTGATCTGCAACATGTCGCCGGGCCGCAGCTCGAAAGCGAGGTGCTCGAACAGCAGGCGCCAGTCGCGCTCGCAGGCCAGGCCCGCGGCTTGGAGGTGAAGGGTCACGGTTTCGCCTTATCTTTGTAGGGTTCCATAGCGGTGTCGCCTGCTTCGCGGGCACGCCCGCTCCCACAGGGTTTCGCGCAGCTTTCAAACCTTGCGGGAAACCTTGTGGGAGCGGGCGTGCCCGCGAAGCAGGCGACACCGCTCCAAAACCCTTGTGTCTCAAGTCGCCCCACTCGCTGCCGTTATACTGGCAACGACGGACGGTCGGCATTATTACACGCGCCGCCGCGCTGCCAAGAGGCCGGGTTCGACAGGTTGTATACAATCATGACTGAAATCAATAGTCTCGGCGCACAAACCGCGATCAGCCCCCAGGCCATCAAGGCAGGCATGACCGGTGAACTGCTGCGCCTGACGCAACCGCAGCCCGGTTTGATGGCGCCCGGCGAGACTGCGCAGGCAGAGGTCATGTCGTTGCGTCAGGTGGGCCAGGACTTCCAGCTGGTGCTGCGGTTGATGCAGGCCAACGGCACCCAGACCCAGCTGCAAGCCAGCGCCAGCCAGCCCCTGCCCCAAGGTAGCCAGGTCACGGTCAGCCAGCCCGAAAGCAACCGCCTGGCGATCATGCTGCAGCAGGCCAGCGCCAGCCAGATCGCCACCCTCACCCGCCTGGACACCGGCAAGGTGCCGGTCGGCACCCTGCTGCAGGGCAAGGTCCTGACCAACCAGGCGCTGGCCCAGGCACCCGGCCAGCCCACCGTCTACCGGGCACTGGTCAGCCTGCTCAACAGCGCCCAGGCCGGCGCCACCCTGAGTGTGGACAGCCCGCGCCCACTGGCCGTCGGCAGCCTGCTCAGCGCGCTGGTGCAGGGCGACCAGTCACTGCGTTTCGTACCGCTCAGCGGCCGCCAGGACCAGCTCAGCATTGCCCAGCAGTTGCTGACCCAGCAAAACCGCCAGGCTTCACTGCCCGGCCTGCTCAATGCCCTGCAACAGGTGGCCCGCGACCCGGGCGCCGATGGCGAGCTGCGAGCCAGCGCCGAACGCCTGTTGGCCAGCCTGCCGGAAGCCCGGCAACTGGGTGATGCCAAGGCAGTAGCCCAAGCCCTGAACAACAGCGGCGCCTTTCTCGAAGCCAAACTGCTGGGCGGTTTCCCGGCCAGCGTCGCCACCGACCTCAAGGCGCATTTGCTGCGGCTGATCACCGTCGCCCCGGCCAGCGTACCCGGTGCACCCAACCTGGCCCCCGCCAGCCTGGCCGTTACCATGCCGGCCCTGGCCCGCAGCGCGTTGGGCATGCTCGAACGGGTCAGCCCGAAACCGCAACCGGGCGCATTCCCGCTGCCGTCGCGCCTGCTCAAGGCCATGGAGGACGAAGGCGACCTGCAACAACTGCTGCGCCTGGCCGCCGCTGCCGTATCGCGCCTGCAAAGCCATGCCATGAGCAGCCTGCAACAAACCGGTACCCTGGAAAACGGCAACCTGCAGACCACCTGGCAAACCGAAGTGCCGATTCGTCACGGTCAGGAGTTCATCCCGTTGCAGGTCAAGCTGCAGCGCGAGGAAACCCCGCAACAGCAGGCAGACCGCCAGCACGAAGCGCCAGACCCGCTGCAAGCACTGTGGCGCATCGAGCTGGCCTTCGACCTGTCGCCGCTCGGCCCCATGCAGGTACAGGCGCAGCTGAGCCAGGGCCGCTTGAGCGGCCAGCTGTGGGCAGAGCGCGAGCAAACCGCCCGGCTGATCGACACCCAGCTGGGCACCCTGCGCGAACGCCTGCTGGCACGGGGCCTGGAGGTAGGCGACCTGGAATGCCACCCCGGCACGCCACCCCATGGCCCGCGTACGCGGGTGGAACAACGCTGGGTAGATGAAAACGCATGACACAAAAAACCACCCGCCAGGCCATTGCCCTGAGCTACGACGGCCAGCAAGCCCCCACCCTCAGCGCCAAGGGTGACGATGCGCTGGCCGAGGCCATCCTGGCCCTGGCCCGCGAGCACGAGGTGCCAATCTACGAAAACGCCGAGTTGGTGCGCCTGCTGGCGCGCCTGGAGCTGGGCGAGCAGATCCCTGAAGCGCTGTACCTGACCATTGCCGAGATCATTGCCTTCGCCTGGCAACTGCGTGGCAAGGTGCCCGCCGGTTTCAGCGACGAACCCGAGGCACCGCGCGACATCACCCCGGTAACCGCGCTGCTGCCACCTGGGGGCCACCGGTAGCTATCTACCACCCCGGTCGGCATCAGCCGTTCAGCCGGCGAACTTCTCTGCAGGGACCGTGCAAGACGAACAGCCGCGCAAGGTGGTAACCATGTAGAACAGCCTGAACCCTCTGCCTGGCTACGGTAGTGCCTCATTTATCCGCACAGGCTGATACCCATGACAGGCACCTTGGTGAACCCCGCGGGCGAGCAGTTCGTCCGCAACCATCTGCAGCATATTCCCCGCCCGGACCGGCACGCTTGCAGCGCTATCCGTGAATGGGCCATGCAACAGGGCCATGATCTCGACCCCGACCGGACCGACGTAGTCACCCTGCACTACCGTGGCAATCAGGCAGTCATTACCCAGCGCATTTCTCTCACCCAGGCGGTGCTCTCGAACTGGCAAGGTGAGACCAACAGGAATGTGATCGGCCAATTGTTCCCGGGCCACTGGGCAGGCACTTTGCCAAGCGAGCCGTTGACTATCGTCGAACGCCTGCCGGAACCCGGCGTGTTTGACAACGGCGCCCACTTCTCGGTGTTCAACGGCCTGTTCCGCAGGACCACCCCGGCCCGCTACGACAGCACCACGCACCTGCCGGTCGACGTCGAGGCCATGCAGCAGTTCATCTGGAGCCTGGACTTCTACAAGCGCTTCACCACCATGCTGGATAGCTACTGGAACAAGGCCAACGATACTCATCGACAGTCCCTGCAAATCAGCTTCATTGCTGCTTGCAACAAGCAGGTCCAGGAAGGCTCGTTGAGCGATGCAGGTCGCCAACTGGCCTGGCAGGCTGCCGGCATCATGCAAAGCGTTCCTGGCTTGGAGATCAGGGCTTTGAACGTTTATGGCTACACCGCCACTGACTTGATCTACATCGCTACCCCGGCACAGCAGAAAGTACTGCTGTACGTGCCTGGCAACTCATCACCCTTCCATGAATTCGACGACATGGCAGGTCTGAAGACCTGGTTCGGTGACCAATGCGGTGATGCCGAAAAACGTCAAAGCCTGCGCCAGCACTTCAAACTTGCCGACACCCCGGATGGACTGGATTTCAGTGGCCAGGATACCGCCCTGGACGGCCTCGGCACTTATCCGGCCTTTCACCATCGATCGCCCAACCGCTCAGGTTTCACCGTCGACGGCCCCTGGCCCCCCGCCGAGTACGTCAACTATCGGCCGCACAAGTACAGCCCATTGCTCGAAGGTGAACTGTTCGCAGCCCTCACATTGCGACAACGCAAACGCAGCTACGCCGACGCCGATTTCATCATCACCAGCGATGCGCAAGTGACCAAGGCACGCTGGCGTGGCTATCTGGTGACCTCGATCAACCTGCTGGCGCCTCTGGCCATCGTGGTGCCCGAACTCATACCGCTGCTGGCCGTTGGCGGCATAGCGCAGTTTGGCCTGGGGCTCGATCAGGCAATCAACGGCAAGACGCTTGATGAAAAGGACGATGGCGTAGGCAACATCACGTTCGGCCTGCTCAATGCTGCGCCCCTGGCCTTGCTACCAGCGACCCGCACAAAGATCCTGTTCCCCGGCAAGTGCTCACGGTTCACCCTGCCGACGCGAGTGAACGATCAGTTGGGGTATCCCTTGAGTCCCAACAGCCCGCCCCATTTGCAAGAAGAGGGGGCAGCGGCACAGTACTTCTCCCCACCCCCATTCTCCTTGCCGCCCACCCCACTGAATGAGAGCCCGGTAGCCAGGCAGATCACCAGAGTCATTGATCCGCAAACTGGCGGCATGCGTATGGAAGCGGTGCTGGACGAGCGCAGGGTCACAGTGGTTTACGACAGTGAACACGATGCGTTCGTCCTCGACGCAGAACGACAAAGCAGGCAACCCACCTACTACCACGTCAGTGACGAACATGACGGCCTGGCTGCGATCGAAGTCGCCAACCGGACGGTTACCGATGAGATACGCATGAAGACACTGCATGCATTGGGCGTCGACTTGAAGCTGCCCATCGAGATTCCACCTGTCAACAGCGCCGATCTGAGGCCGCTACCCAAGCAGATTCTAAGCATATGGGTCGGTGACCAAACCCTCCCCGATGAACTACTGACAAAGATCAAAACCAATGTCGAAAGGTTGCGGGGAACACAATATCGATATCGACTGTACCTGTCGAATGGCAGCTCGGAAGCTTATGAAATCAACAAGACAAGGCTGGCCGAATTCAGCGATAAGCTGGAAATGAAAACGCTGGAAGACGAGCCGCTGTTTCATGACTTCAAGGAAACAGAATATTACGAGCAATATGCAAAAGCCATTGAACGCAAACACTACTCTTCGGCTTGTGATGTCCTGCGCTACCCGTTGCTGGACGCAGAGGGTGGAATATATATGGACATCGACGACGAGTTGCTCGCTGCCGAGCTGGATGACAAGGCGCTGATCAGTTCAAGCCACTTGAGCACGACCCCCGAAGGCCTGGTGCTGGGCTCCCCGGTCAGCAACGACATGATGGGAATGCATGCCGATTACAACACCAACATGATCGGCAGCCACGCAAACAACGATACGTTACAGATAATCTCTGATCGCATACGCGAACACTACCTTAACAACGAAACGTTTTATGAAAGCAGACCGTTGAAGGGTCAACCCGGCCATGAAGCCTACGTCAAGGCATTGAGCAGCATGACCGGGCCTGCCGTGCTCAATGAAGTTATTGACGATGTGAACAACGTTGAGTTGGCCAGGCTGCGCATTCAGCGACAACTCGCCAAACTTTGCCTCCTTCCTCAGAACCGGCTCAGGTTCCTGCTGCCCGATGTGTTTAGTTTTAGCGATGATGCCGTGAAGACTGACCAAGCGCTAAGTAGCTTCATAGGGATCGGCAACTACCACTCGTGGGGCAGGCCCTGAAACAAACCGGGCGACTTGTGTCGCCCGTTTCATCAGCCACTGCGGTGCAGCTTGCTCATCAGCTCGGCCTCGGCCTGGGTCAGGCCGCAGCTTTCGGTCAGTTCGGCCACGCTGGCGCCCATGCCCACCAGCTTGGCCGCCTGGGTGAAGGTGACGTTATGCGGGTCGCGCTGCTCCAGTTGCTGGATCTTGTCGGGCAGTGGGGCAACCGCCACGCTCAGTTCATGCAGCGCCTCGCCCATGCGCACGGTACCGTTCTGGTAGTCGTCCAGGCGCTTGGCGAGGTCCTTGATGCGCTGGTCACGCAGCGCATCACCCTCCGCCTGCTGCGCAGCCAGCTCGCGCTGGCGCTTGCTGTAGTTGAGGAAAAACCACAGGCTCAGCGCCCAGACCAGCGCCAGGAAGATGACAGCTACCTCTAGGATCAACTCAGATGTTCTCCAGCTCGGACCATTCTTCCTCGGTCATCATCTTGTCCAGCTCGACCAGAATCAGCAGCTCGCCATTCTTGTTGCACACGCCCTGGATGAACTTGGCCGACTCTTCGTTACCCACGTTCGGCGCGGTCTCGATTTCGGACTGACGCAGGTACACCACCTCGGCCACGCTGTCGACCAGGATACCGACCACTTGCTTGTCGGCTTCGATGATGACGATACGGGTGTTGTCGGTGACTTCAGTCGGCATCAGGCCAAAGCGCTGGCGGGTGTCGATCACGGTCACCACGTTGCCGCGCAGGTTGATGATGCCCAGCACATAGCTTGGCGCACCCGGCACCGGGGCGATCTCGGTGTAGCGCAACACTTCCTGCACCTGCATCACATTGATGCCGTAGGACTCATTGTCCAGACGGAAGGTAACCCACTGCAGGATCGGATCTTCGGAACCTTGTGCAGACGACTTTTTCATTCCCCTACCCTCAAAATCCGCCATCGGCGGTGTGTTCGGTGTCATTTCTGTTTGGCATGCATCTGCTTGACCGCGCCACTGGCGATCAGCTCGGCCAGTGCGGCGACGTCGAGCAGTGCACACATGTGTTCAATCACCGTGCCGGCCAGCCACGGGCGCTGGCCACGCTGGCTGCGCCACTTGATTTCGGACGGGTCCAGGCGCAGCGAGCGGCTGACCTGGTGCACGGCCAACCCCCATTCGTAGCCCTGCACGGAAATCACGTACTGCAGGCCCTGGCGAAAATCATCGCGGTAGCGGTCGGGCATTACCCAACGCGCAGTGTCCAGCACCTTCAGGTTGCCGGCCTGGCAGGTCAGGATGCCCAGGAACCAGTCGGGCTGGCCGAACAGCGGCGTCAGTTCCTGACCTGCCAGGGTATAGATCGAACCCAGGCACACCAGCGGTACCGCCAGAGTCAGGCCGGCCACGTCGAACAGCAGGCATTCGAACGGTTCGGCGGCCCACGCCGGGCGGCCATCGACGGTGGCCGGGGGCACTGGCAGGTCAGGGGCCGGCAGGTGCACATCCACCAGCGGCACTGCCGGCTCCACGATCTGTTCTTCGACCAGCACCGGGATGCTGGCCTGGGCCACCACCTCGCGTTCCACCACCGTCACCACCGGTGCTTCCACCGGCATCACGCTGGGCAGCACCGCCAGCCTGGGCTCGGCGAACGGCCTCGGTGAAGGGCTGGCGGTTGCTTCGGCTGGCGCCGGCCTGGCCTGCTGCACGGCATCACGCGCCTGCTCTTCGCGCACGGCTTCAGCGAACGTGTCCGCCGCTTCCGGCGCCTCGAACAGGTCTTCGGTTTCGGTGGCCTCCTGCAACAGGCCGTCGAGGTACGATTGCAGGGCCATCTGTGGCCGGGTGCCGGTTTTCCGGGTCTGGGTCATCAGGCCACCTGCGCCGCAGTCTTGTAGGTCAGCAGGTGCTTGAGCAGCGCCCGATAGGCAATCAGCCCGCGGCTCTTGCTGTCGAATTGCGAGGGCGTAACGCCCTTGCGGCTGGCATCGCGCAGGCGCGTATCCACCGGGATGTAGCCCTGCCACACATGCTGGCCGTAGGTGTCACGCAGCAGCTTGAGCGTGCCCAGCGAGGCCTGGGTACGGCGGTCGAACAGAGTCGGCACGATCTGGTACGGCAGCGCCTGCTTGCGCGAGCGGTTGACCATGGCCAGGGTACCGACCATGCGCTCCAGGCCCTTGACCGCAAGAAATTCGGTTTGTACCGGAATCACCAGCTGCTGGCTGGCTGCCAGCGCATTGACCATCAGCACGACCGAGCAAGGGTGGGCTGTCGATCAAGGCATAGTCGAAATCCTGCCACAGCTGCGCCAGACTCTTGGCGATCACCAGGCCCAGGCCGTTCTGCCCCGGTGACTGGCGCTCCAGCACCGCCAGCGCGGTGCTCGACGGCAACAGCGAGATGCGATCGTCACTGGTGGGCAGCAGCAATTGCCCGGGCAGGCCCTCGGGCACCGCCCCCTTGTGCAGGAACAGGTCGTAGCAGCTGTGTTCCAGGGCATCGGGGTTGTGCCCGAAATAGCTGGTCATCGAGCCGTGCGGGTCGAGGTCGACGACGACCACGCGCTTGCCGGCCTCGGCCAGCAGGCCGGCCAGGGCGATGGTAGTGGTGGTCTTGCCGACGCCACCTTTTTGATTGGCTACTGCCCAGACTCTCATCAAGCAAACTCTATCTATTGATTTGGCAGGGACACTGTAGAAACAACTATTCAAAAGCCTGCACGATCCCTGTGGGAGCGGGCGCGCCCGCGAACACCGGCGCAGCCGGTGCCACTCACCGCGTCGTCTGCTTCGCGGGCATGCCCGCTCCCACAAGGGGTAGCGCCATCTTCAACATCGTGTCCGTGGCAACGTCGGGGAATTGACGGATCACTGCCCCGCCACCGTTGCTGGCGTAGCCGGTGCACTTTGTGTGCCAGCCCGGCGCAATGCGGCATCCGGCGTGGCATTGGCACTGCCCGAGCCAGTCAGGCTGCGGCGCACTTCGAGGTTGCGCGAAATCACCAGCACCACGCGCCGGTTGCGCGCACGGCCGTCGGCAGTGTCGTTGCTCGCCACCGGCTGGTATTCGCCATAGCCGACCGAGGCCATGCGCGCCGGGTTGACCCCTTCCATGGCCAGCAGGCGCACGATGCTCGCCGCCCGCGCCGACGACAGCTCCCAGTTGGTCGGGTACTGTGCAGTGCGGATCGGCAGGTTGTCGGTAAAGCCTTCGACATGCACCGGGTTGGCGAACGGCTTGAGAATGCCGGCCACCTTCTCGATGATGGCAAATGCCTTGTCGCTAGGCATGGCATCGCCACTGCCGAACAGCAACGAGGAATTGAGCTCGATCTCGATCCACAGCTCATTGCCGCGCACGGTCATCTGGTCGCTGTTGATCAGGTCGCCAAAGGCATCGCGCACGTCATCGCTGATGGTTTTCAGCGGGTCGACACTGGTCGCCCCCAGGCCCGCATCGGTCTGCTCGCTGTCCTTCACCAACGGCTCGGCCGGGCGCACGCTCAGCGGCCGCTCTTCGCCGATGGGGATCGGCTTCATGCTGCGCTCGGGGTCGTTGAACACGCCGAGCAAGGCCTGGGAAATGACCTTGTACTTGCCCTCGTTGATCGAGGAAATCGAGTACATCACCACGAAAAAGGCGAACAGCAACGTGATGAAGTCGGCGTACGACACCAGCCAGCGTTCGTGGTTTTCGTGTTCCTCGGTATGACGACGGCGACGCATGGGCTACTCCATGAAGCCTTGCAGCTTCAGCTCGATCGAGCGCGGGTTCTCACCCTCGGCAATCGACAGCAGGCCCTCGAGCAGCATCTCGCGGTAGCGCGACTGGCGCATGACGATGGCCTTGAGCTTGTTGGCGATCGGCAGCAGTATCAGGTTGGCGCTGGCCACGCCGTAGATGGTCGCGACAAAAGCCACGGCAATGCCGTTGCCCAGTTGCGACGGGTCGGCAAGGTTGCCCATCACGTGGATCAGGCCCATCACCGCACCAATGATACCGATGGTCGGCGCGTAGCCCCCCATGCTCTCGAACACCTTGGCAGCCTGGATATCGCGGCTTTCCTGGGTCAGGAAATCGACTTCCAGGATGCTGCGGATGGCTTCTGGCTCGGCACCATCCACCAGCAGCTGCAGGCCCTTGCGCGCATATGGGTCAGGCTCGCTGTCGGCTACCCCTTCCAGGCCCAGCAGGCCTTCCTTGCGCGCCGTCAGGCTCCAGTTGACGACACGGTCAACCCCGCCCGCCAGGTCGACCCGCGGCGGAAACAGGATCCAGCGCAGAATCTGCAAGGCACGCTTGAACGACGACAATGGCGACTGCAGCAAGGCCGCCGCCAGGGTGCCGCCCAGCACGATCAGCGCCGCCGGACCATTGATCAGGGCACCGACATGGCCGCCTTCGAGGAAATTGCCACCGACAATGGCGACAAAGGCGAGGATCAGGCCGATCAGGCTGAGCACGTCCATCAGACGCACGCCTCCACCAGGTGCTTGCCGATTTCGTCCAGGCTGTACACCGCGTCGGCCAGGTTGGCCTTGACGATGGCCATGGGCATGCCATAGATCACGCAGCTGGCTTCATCCTGGGCCCACACCGTGCTGCCGCCCTGCTTGAGCAGGCGCGCACCTTCGCGGCCATCGGCGCCCATGCCGGTAAGCACCACCGACAGCACCTTGTCGCCATACGACTTGGCCGCAGAGGCGAAGGTGATGTCCACGCATGGTTTGTAGTTGAGGCGCTCGTCACCGGGCAGGATCTTCACCGCGCCACGGCCGTCGATCATCATCTGCTTGCCACCGGGCGCCAGCAGGGCCAGGCCCGGGCGCAGCATGTCGCCGTCCTCGGCTTCCTTGACGCTGATGCGGCACAGCTTGTCCAGGCGTTCGGCAAAGGCCTTGGTGAAGGCCGCCGGCATGTGCTGGATCAGCACGATCGGTGCCGGGAAGTTGGCCGGCAGCTGGGTCAGCACCCGCTGCAGGGCGACCGGGCCGCCCGTGGAGGTACCGATGGCCACCAGTTTGTAAGGCTTGCGCTTGGGTGCCGGCGAGTGCGCTGGCGCCGCTGCCGATGCCGCCGCACGGGCAGGCGCAGGCGTGCGCGCCGCTGCCGGGCTGGCAAGACTGCTGGCAGGGGTGTGGCTGCTGCTTGCCGGCACAGGTGCGGCGACCGGCGCATGGCTGGCATAGCTGCCAAAACGGCGATTGCTGCGGGAAATGGTATGCACCTTCTCGCACAGCAACTGCTTGACCTTCTCGGGGTTGCGCGAAATGTCCTCGAAGTTCTTCGGCAGGTAATCCACCGCACCGGCATCCAGCGCATCGAGGGTGACACGGGCGCCTTCGTGGGTCAGCGACGAAAACATCAACACCGGCGTCGGGCAGCGCTGCATGATGTGCCGCACCGCAGTGATGCCGTCCATCATGGGCATTTCGTAGTCCATGGTGATGACATCGGGCTTGAGCGCCAGCGCCTGGTCGATTGCTTCCTTGCCGTTGGTCGCGGTACCCACTACCTGGATCGTCGGATCCGCCGAGAGGATTTCCGAGACGCGGCGGCGGAAGAAACCGGAATCATCCACCACCAGGACCTTGACTGCCATAAACACTCCATTAGGCGGCGCAACCCGCCAGGGTGCGCCACCGAAATCAAATACGCCGCGCGGCGTAACGCTTGAGCATGCTCGGGACGTCGAGAATCAACGCGATGCGACCGTCGCCAGTGATGGTGGCCCCGGACATGCCCGGGGTGCACCTGCAACATCTTGCCCAGCGGCTTGATTACCACTTCTTCCTGGCCAACCAGTTGATCGACGACAAAGCCGATGCGCTGGGTGCCGACCGACAGGATCACCACATGGCCCTCGTGCTGCTCTTCGTGCACCTGGCCCTGGACCAGCCAGCGCTTGAGGTAGAACAGCGGCAGCGCCTTGTCACGCACGATCACCACTTCCTGGCCGTCGACCACGTTGGTGCGCGACAGGTCGAGGTGGAAGATCTCGTTGACGTTGACCAGCGGGAATGCAAACGCCTGGTTGCCCAGCATCACCATCAAGGTGGGCATGATCGCCAGGGTCAGCGGCACCTTGATGACGATCTTCGAGCCCTGGCCCTTGGCCGAGAAGATGTTGATCGAGCCGTTGAGCTGGGAGATCTTGGTCTTGACCACATCCATGCCCACGCCACGACCGGACACGTCGGAAATCTCGGTCTTGGTCGAGAAGCCCGGGGCGAAGATCAGGTTGTAGCAGTCCGACTCGCTCAGGCGGTCGGCGGCATCCTTGTCCATGAGGCCCTTTTCCACGGCCTTGGCGCGCAGGATGTTGGGGTCCATGCCTTTGCCGTCGTCCGAGATCGACAGCAGGATGTGGTCGCCTTCCTGTTCGGCCGACAGCACCACACGGCCGGTGCGCGCCTTGCCGGACGCTTCACGCTCATCGGGCATTTCCACACCATGGTCGACGGCGTTGCGCACCAGGTGCACCAACGGGTCGGCCAGGGCCTCGACCAGGTTCTTGTCCAGATCGGTCTCTTCGCCGACCAGCTCCAGGTTGATCTCTTTCTTCAGCTGGCGGGCCAGGTCACGCACCAGGCGCGGGAAGCGGCCGAAGACTTTCTTGATCGGCTGCATGCGGGTTTTCATCACCGCGGTCTGCAGGTCGGCGGTGACCACGTCAAGGTTGGACACGGCCTTGGACATGGCCTCGTCGCCGCTGTTCAGGCCCAGGCGCACCAGGCGGTTACGTACCAGCACCAGTTCGCCGACCATGTTCATGATCTCGTCCAGGCGTGCGGTATCGACCCGTACGGTGGTCTCCGCTTCGCTGGCACCATGCTTGTCGGCGGCCGCGGCCGGGGCGCGGGGTGCTGCGGCAGGTTTGCTGGCAGGTGCCGGCGTAGCTGCGGCTGGCTTGGCCACGGGCTGGCTGTCGGCCTTGGCCGCTGCCGGCGCTTGCGCCTTGGCCGCAGCCGGGGCTTCGACGGCGGCAACGTCGCTACCGAACTTGCCCTTGCCATGCAGTTGGTCCAGCAGCGCCTCGAACTCGTGCTCGCTGATGTCGTCGCCGCCAGCATGGGTGTCCGCTGCGGCAGGCGCTGGCGCCTTGGCGCCGGGCAAGGCATCGGCCTGGAAGGTGCCCTTGCCATGCAACTGGTCCAGCAGCGATTCGAATTCGGCGTCGGTAATTTCGTCGCTGGCCGTTTCCGGCGCGCTGACAACCGGCTGCGCAGCAACCTCGGCGCTGAACTGGCCTTTGCCGTGCAACTGGTCGAGCAGCGACTCGAACTCGGCGTCGGTGATTTCGTCACCTTCACCGCTGACAGTCTCGCCCTGCATCTGCTCGTCGGCCGCAGCTTGTGCCTTGACCGCATCGAGCGAATCGAGCAGCTGTTCGAACTCGCTGTCGGTGATGTCCTGCTCCTCGGCTGGCGCCTTGGCAACCGGCGCTGGCGCCGCAGCGGCAGGCACTTCAACGCTTTCGGCGCCGCCCGGCTCGGCCAGGCGCGACAACGCCGCCAACAGCTCGGGGGTAGCCGCGGTCACTTCAGTGCGCTCGCGCACCTGGCCAAACATGCTGTTGACCGTATCCAGTGCCTCGAGCACCACATCCATCAGTTCCGCGTCGACCCGGCGCTCACCTTTGCGCAGGACGTCGAACACGTTCTCGGCGATATGGCAGCACTCCACCAGCTCGTTCAGCTGAAGGAAGCCGGCGCCCCCTTTTACAGTGTGGAAACCGCGAAAGATCGCATTGAGCAGGTCGGCATCGTCGGGCCGGCTTTCCAGCTCGACCAGTTGCTCGGACAGTTGCTCAAGAATTTCGCCGGCTTCTACCAGGAAATCCTGGAGGATTTCTTCATCGGCGCCGAAGCTCATCAAACGTGCTCCTTAAAAACCAAGGCTGGACAGCAGATCATCGACATCGTCCTGACCGGACACGACGTCTTCACGCTTATCGGCATGAATCTGCGGACCTTCACCCCGAGTCGGATGTTTTTCTCGATCTTTTTCTGCACGCAGTTGATCGTGGTCATGCTGGATACCGGCAAAGCGGTCGACCTGGCTGGCCATCAGCACCAGTTTGAGCAGGTTGCTTTCCACCTCGGTGACCAGGTTGGTGACGCGCTTGATCACCTGGCCGGTCAGGTCCTGATAGTCCTGAGCCAGCAGAATGTCGTTGAGGTGGCCGGCGACCTTGCGGTTACCTTCGGCACTGTGCGTCAGGAAACTGTCGACGCGCTTGACCAGCTCACGGAACTCCGGCGCAGCCACTTCGCGGCGCATGAAGCGCTGCCAGTCGGCGCTCAGGGCCTTGGCCTCGCTGGCCAGCTCGTTGAGCACCGGGGTGCTTTCCTCGACCAGGTCCATGGTGCGGTTGGCCGCGCCCTCGGTAAGCCTGACCACATACGACAGGCGCTCGGTGGCGTCGGTTATCTGCGACACCTCCTCGGCCTGCGGCATGGTCGGGTCGATCTGGAAACTGACGATGGCACTGTGCAGCTCGCGGGTCAGCTTGCCGACTTCCTGGTACAGGCCGCGGTCGCGGGTCTGGTTCAGCTCGTGAATCAGCTGCACCGCCTCGCCGAAACGGCCTCGCTCCAGGCTCTCAACCAGCTCCTGGGCATGCTTCTTCAGGGTCGATTCGAACTCGCCCAAAGACGTTTGTGATGAATCCATGGCGCGCCCCCCTGACGTGACTCAGCCGTTGACGCGTTCGAAGATCTTCTCGATCTTTTCTTTGAGCACCTGGGCGGTGAACGGCTTGACCACATAGCCGTTGACCCCGGCCTGGGCCGCTTCGATGATCTGGTCGCGCTTGGCCTCGGCCGTCACCATCAGGACCGGCATGGTTTTCAGCTTGTCGCTGGCACGCACTTTACGCAGCAGGTCGATGCCGGACATGCCGGGCATGTTCCAGTCGGTCACGAGGAAATCAAAGTGGCCGTTTTCCAGCATCGGCAGCGCCGTGGTGCCATCATCGGCTTCTTCGGTGTTGGTGAAGCCCAGGTCACGCAACAGGTTCTTGATGATCCGCCGCATCGTCGAAAAGTCGTCAACGATGAGGATTTTCATATCTTTGTTCAAGTAGACCTCCAAGCAGTCTCAAACGCGCTCGGTCCCGAGCGCGCATTCAATCAATTCGGTGCAACATGGAAAACGCACGTGGAAAAAGACGGCAATGCCAGCGGGCTCAACGCGCCCGCCATTCCCCCAGGCGGCTGCGCAGGCGCGCGGCACACTGGCTGTGCAACTGGCTGACCCGCGACTCGCTGACCCCAAGCACCTCACCGATTTCCTTGAGGTTCAGCTCTTCGTCGTAGTACAGCGCCAGCACCAGGCGTTCACGCTCCGGCAGGTTGGCGATGGCCTCGGTCAGGGCAACCTGGAAGCGCTCGTCCTCCAGGCCACGCGCAGGCTCGACCTGGCCGCTGGCGCCGTCCTCATGCAGCCCTTCGTGCTCGCCGTCCTGCAGCAGGTCGTCGAAACTGAACAGGCGGCTGCCCAGGGTATCGTTCAAGATCCCGTAGTAATCATCGAGACTCAATTGGAGTTCGGCAGCAACTTCATGATCTTTAGCGTCGCGACCGGTTCTGGCCTCCACGGCACGCATCGCGTCACTGACCATGCGTGTGTTGCGGTGCACCGAACGCGGCGCCCAGTCGCCCTTGCGCACTTCATCGAGCATGGCCCCGCGAATGCGGATGCCGGCGTAGGTTTCAAAGCTGGCGCCCTTGCTGGCGTCATACTTGTTGGCCACTTCCAGCAGGCCGATCATGCCGGCCTGGATCAAGTCCTCGACCTGCACGTTGGCCGGCAGCCGCGCCAGCAGGTGGTAGGCGATGCGCTTGACCAGCGGGGCGTAACGCTCGATCAGCTCGTACTGGGCGTCTTTCGACGCGCGGCTGTACATCTTGAAACCGCTGGCATTCATAACACAGGTCCCGCGCTGGTGGGTTGCACCAGGCGCTCGACAAAGAACTCCAGATGGCCGCGCGGGTTGGCCGGCAGCGGCCAGCTGTCGACCTTCTGGGCAATCGCCTTGAATGCCAGCGCGCACTTGGAGCGAGGGAAGGCTTCGTAAACCGCGCGCTGCTTCTGCACTGCCTTGCGCACGCACTCGTCATACGGCACGGCGCCCACGTACTGCAGGGCAACGTCGAGGAAGCGGTCGGTGACCTTGGTCAGCTTGGCGAACAGGTTGCGCCCTTCCTGCGGGCTTTGTGCCATGTTGGCCAGCACACGGAAGCGGTTCATGCCGTAGTCGCGGTTAAGCAGCTTGATCAGGGCGTAGGCATCGGTGATAGAGGTGGGTTCGTCGCACACCACCAGCAGCACTTCCTGGGCGGCGCGGACGAAGCTGACCACCGAGTCACCGATACCGGCCGCGGTGTCGATCACCAGCACGTCCAGGTTGTCGCCGACTTCGCTGAAGGCCTGGATCAACCCGGCATGCTGGGCCGGGGCCAGGTGCACCATGCTCTGCGTGCCCGAGGCCGCCGGCACGATGCGCACCCCGCCAGGCCCCTGCAACATCACGTCGCGCAGCTCGCAGCGCCCTTCGATGACATCGGCCAGCGTCCGCTTGGGGGTCAGCCCCAGCAGCACGTCGACATTGGCCAGGCCCAGGTCGGCGTCAAGCAGCATGACCCTGCGGCCAAGCTCGGCCAGCGCCAGGGACAGGTTCACTGAAACGTTAGTCTTGCCGACGCCACCTTTGCCACCGGTCACGGCGATCACCTGTACGGGATGCATGCTACCCATGTCTGTTCTTTACCTTGTCTCGCTGGGACTCAGGCCACACGTAGGGCAATTCTGCGTACCCTTTGGCATAGCTACCTTGCACACGCTTCATCATCAACCCGCTCGCC
The DNA here is from genome assembly GCA_029953615.1 of Pseudomonas putida. Classification (NCBI taxonomy): domain Bacteria; kingdom Pseudomonadati; phylum Pseudomonadota; class Gammaproteobacteria; order Pseudomonadales; family Pseudomonadaceae; genus Pseudomonas; species Pseudomonas putida. The sequence goes on from CP124529.1 coordinate 629,624, forward strand.
GTGGGTTGTGATAGAGATCAGCGAACATGTCGGCCATGGCCTCTTCGCTGGGCTCGTCCTGCTGCTGCACATTGACCGCGCGGGTAACCAGCTGGTGCCCGCGAGGCAGGTGCAGGTCGTCAGGAATGCGCGGCCCATCGGTCAGGTAGGCCACTGGCAGTTCGTGACTGATGGCAAGGCTCAGCACGTCGCCAAGGCTCGCCGTTTCATCGAGTTTGGTCAGGATGCAACCGGCCAGGCCGCAGCGCTTGTAGCTGTGGTAGGCGGCGGTCAGCACCTGCTTCTGGCTGGTGGTGGCCAGCACCAGGTAGTTCTTGGCGGCAATGCCCCGCCCGGCCAGGGTTTCCAGTTGCAGGCGCAGGGCCGGGTCGCTGGCTTGCAGGCCGGCGGTATCGATCAGCACCACGCGCTTGCGCAACAGCGGCTCCAGCGCCGCGGCCAACGACTGGCCCGGGTCGACATAGGTCACCGGCACGTTGAGGATACGGCCCAGCGTCTTGAGCTGTTCCTGGGCGCCGATGCGGAAGCTGTCCATGCTCACCAGCGCCAGGTTCTGCGCGCCGTACTTGAGCACGTAGCGGGCGGCCAGCTTGGCCAGGGTGGTGGTCTTGCCCATGCCGGCCGGGCCGACCATGGCGATCACCCCGCCCTCTTCGATCGGTTCGATTTCGGGAATTTCGATCATCCGCGCCAGATGCGCCAGCAGCATGCGCCAGGCCTGACGTGGCTCGTCGATCTCGGCGGTCAGGTCAAGCAGCTCGCGGGCGATCGGCCCGGACAGGCCGATGCGCTGCAGGCGGCGCCAGACCGTGGCCTGCTGCGGCTTGCTGCCCTGCAGCTGATTCCAGGCCAGCGAACCGAGCTGCACTTCCAGCAGCTCGCGCAGGCCCGACAGCTCGGAGCGCATGGCATCGAACAGGCGTGGGTCGACCGGTGCCGAGGCAGGGGCTGGCGCAACGGCCTCGGGCGCATCGACGTGCGGTTCGATCAATGGCTCGGCGGCGGTCAGCGATTGCCCGGCGAACAATTGGCGGTTGTTGTCACTGCTGTCCTGGCGGTGGCCCAGTTCGGCCTGGGCAGTGGCGATGCGCGTATGGGTCTTGCGCAGCTCTTCTTCCAGCTCGGCATTGGGCACACGCGGGGCCAGGGCGGACAGCTTGTAGTCCAGCGCAGCCGTCAGTTCGACACCGCCAGCGATGCGGCGGTTGCCGATGATCGCGGCATCGGCGCCCAGCTCATCGCGGACCAGCTTCATGGCCTGACGCATATCGGCGGCGAAAAATCGCTTAACTTGCATTATCCACTACCTCAGCCGTTAGGGCCCACGGTGGCAACGATGGTGACTTGCTTGTTGTCAGGTATTTCCTGATACGCCAGAACATGCAAATTCGGTACAGCCAGGCGACCGAAACGCGACAGCATGGCGCGAATCGGGCCGGCGACCAGCAGGATGGCCGGCTGGCCCTGCATTTCCTGGCGCTGGGCCGCTTCGATCAACGAACGCTGCAGCTTCTCGGCCATGCTCGGTTCCAGAAGAACACCGTCTTCCTGACCTTGCCCGGCCCTTTGCAGACTATTCAGCAAAATCTGTTCCAACCTTGGCTCCAGGGTAATCACTGGCAGCTCCGACTCAACGCCGACAATGCTTTGCACGATGGCGCGACACAATCCGACGCGCACTGCCGCCACCAGCGCGGCGGTATCTTGACTCTTGCCGGCGTTGTTCGCGATCGCCTCGGCGATACTGCGAATATCGCGCACTGGCACCTGTTCCGACAACAACGCTTGCAGCACCTTCAGCAGGCCCGACAAGGAAATGACACCTGGCACCAGCTCCTCTGCAAGTTTAGGCGATGCCTTGGCGAGCACCTGCAACAGTTGCTGGACCTCTTCGTGGCCGATCAGCTCGTGGCAGTGCTTCTGCAGGATCTGGTTGAGGTGAGTGGCCACCACGGTGCTGGCGTCGACCACGGTGTAGCCCAGCGACTGCGCCTGGGAACGCTGGCCAACGTCGATCCACACCGCCTCCAGGCCAAACGCCGGGTCGCGTGCGGCAATGCCGTTGAGGGTGCCGAACACCTGCCCCGGGTTGATGGCCAGCTCACGATCCGGGTAGATCTCGGCCTCAGCCAGGATCACCCCCATCAAGGTCAGGCGATAGGCGCTGGGCTGCAGGTCGAGGTTGTCGCGGATGTGCACGGTGGGCATGAGGAAGCCCAGGTCTTGCGACAGTTTCTTGCGCACGCCCTTGATCCGCGCCAGCAATTGGCCGCCCTGGTTGCGATCGACCAGCGGAATCAGCCGGTAGCCAACCTCCAGGCCGATCATGTCGATGGGCGTGACGTCGTCCCAGCCCAGTTCCTTGGTCTCCAGTGCACGCTGCCGGCGAGGGCAGCAGGTCCTGCTGGCGCTGCGCCTCTTGCTGCGCCTGCAGCCTGGCTTTCTGCTGCTTCTTCCACACCAGGTAGGCACCGCCACCGGCCAGCAGGCCGAGGCTGAGGAAAGCCACATGCGGCATGCCCGGCACCAGGCCCATGACGATCATCAGCGCGCCGGAAACCGCCAGGGCCTTGGGCGAGTCGAACATCTGCCGGTTGATCAGCTTGCCCATGTCCTCGGAGCCCGAGGCCCGGGTAACCATGATCGCGGCAGCGGTAGACAGCAGCAGTGATGGCAATTGCGCCACCAAACCGTCACCGATGGTCAGCAAGGCGTATACCTTGCCGGCCTCACCGAAGCTCATGCCGTGCTGCAGCATGCCGATCAGCATGCCGCCGATCAGGTTGATGAACAGGATCAGCAGGCCGGCGATGGCGTCACCGCGGACGAACTTGCTGGCACCGTCCATCGAACCGTAGAACTCGGCTTCCTGCGCCACTTCGGCACGACGGTGTTTGGCCTGGGCCTGGTCGATCAGGCCGGCGTTGAGGTCGGCGTCGATGGCCATCTGCTTGCCGGGCATTGCGTCGAGGGTGAAACGCGCGCTCACTTCCGAGATACGCCCGGCGCCCTTGGTCACCACCACGAAGTTGATGATCATGAGGATGGCGAACACCACGGCACCGACCACATAGTTACCGCCGATCACCACCTCGCCGAAGGCCTGGATCACCTTGCCGGCAGCGCCGTGGCCCTCCTGGCCGTGCAGCATCACTACCCGGGTGGAAGCCACGTTCAGGGCCAGGCGCAACAACGTGGCCACCAGCAGGATGGTGGGGAACGCGGCGAAGTCGAGCGGGCGCAGGGCGTAAACGCAAACCAGCAGGACCACGATCGACAAGGCGATGTTGAAGGTGAAGAACACGTCGAGCAGGAACGGTGGTATTGGCAGCATCATCATTGCCAACATCACCAGCAGCAACAGCGGCACACCCAGGTTGCCCCGGCCGAGCCCGGCCAGGTTGTTACGGGCGTTGCTGATTAACTGAGTGCGATCCACCGCGAGTCCTCTTGATGCAAAACTTTGACGCACAGGCGGCGCCTGGCGCTGGCTTTGCAAGAAGCTTTCCAACTTTACTCGACGGGGGATTTATGTTGCCTGTTCCGGCCTCTTCGCGGGCACGCCCGCTCCCACAGGGATCTCACAGCTGGACACCGCACCTGTGGGAGCGGGCGTGCCCGCGAAAGGGCCAGAAGCCCTGACACAAGGTCAACTGTCGCGACGCAGGTCCGGCGGTATCGGCAGGTCGTCTTTCAGGGGCTCCGGCCGC